>JACKBR010000060.1 GCA_020634495.1 Ardenticatenaceae bacterium
GAAACGGCCGTACCCAGCAATTGAATTTTGTCGTCCCAAATAATGTTGGCTGGCTGATCGATCCGTTCTTCAACCTGATCAGAGGTAAGCTGCGGCGGAGCGGCGTACACCCAGGGCAGGTAAATGGCTGAGCTGTAAATGGCAATGCCTACCAGCGCCAGGGTGATTGGTGTGGCCAGGGACGGCCGTTTGGCCAAAGGGTTCAGCCCAAACAACCCGGCTGTGAGTAAGGCCGCAAAAGCGCCCAGAGCCGGGAAAATGTAACGGCCGTTGGCCCCCGTCGGGTTCCGGTAAATGTAGTAAAACAAGGCAGCGACGTAAACCGCCAGCGTGGCCGTGAGCAGCGTCCATTTCATCCCTTTGCCTGAGGCGATGAGAGGGCGCAGCCCCGTTTGCCACAGCTTTTTGGCACCCCCCAGCAGTGCCCATAGAGACAGAACGCCAAACGTTATGTAAATTAAAATCGGGAGCGGCACCTGCCCATAGCCAAAGCGTCCCCACAAATTTGTCCAACTGTAGCGCACGTCAGCCCACAGCAAGGCCGCGGTGCGAGATTCTGGTAGACGTTCTCCCCAAACCTGTAACACAATTTCCAGAGCCAAGGGATCGCCATAAATTTGCCAATTGCGCACAAACCACCAACCGGCCACCGCCGCAATGAGGCCGCCAATCACAAAAGCCCGGCCTGCAAAAAAGCGCCAGGAACGCTTTTGCCAGCTCAGCCACAGCAGCGCCACGCTCCAGGGAACCAGCAACATGAGGCCGGTGAGCTTGGTGAGCAATGCCAGGCCACCTACCAGGCCAATCAGGATGGTGAGCGGCCAGGAAAACGATTTTTTGAGGGCAAGCAGGCAGAGCCACAGCATTAGCGATCCCCACAAAAAGATCATGCTGTCGTTGTTTGCCGCGCCTGTTAGGTAGAGCAACATGGGGTTGAACCCGCTCAGCGCCAGCAGCAAAGCGGTTTTATGTGGCTGCTCTGGCCATAGCTGCTGACCAATGCCCCAAACGGCCGTTACCCCCAGCATAGTCAAAATTAAAGACCACAGCCGCAAAAGATGAACAACCAACGCCCCACCAGCATAGGGAAACTGATTGCTGGGCTCTTTTAGAAATTGCAGCTTGTTGTTTTGGCTAACCTGCCCGGCTTCGGCATAAGCCCAAAACGGGTTGCGCGTGGGCACGAGTTCCGGCGCGTCAATCTGGCTTACCAGCCAGGCCCCCGTCCAGTAATAAAGGGGCGGCTGGTGGCTTTGCGAAATCGCGCCGTCTGGTTCCTGAATGGGCAGCGAATGATGGGTAACCAGGTGCTGTACGTACTGGTAATGTTGGTACTCGTCTGGCGGCTCAAAGAGTGGATTGGCCCAGTTGGTAACCAGGCCCAGGCCAGCCACAAGCAGCAGGCAAATGAGCAAAAGGTGGCGTTGGGTTTGCTTCGGATTTGGTCTCATTTGCTGGCCGGGGGGAGCGGTTGCAGGGTGTAGCTGCTGCTGGGAACGGCCGTTCCCAACACAGCCAGCGGCAGCCGGATATTGGGATTTTCCAGATCATACAGGCCAACCAAAACCTGCAAATCTGCTTCCGATTCCAAAGGCGGCAGCACAAGATCATGTGAATCCTGCACAATTTCCTGAGCACGCCAGCTTGTTGTGGGCCGCTGCCAATTGGCTGGCCCATTGCTAGATTGAACCAGCGGCGCACTGTCTGCCTGCCCGACGTGAACAAAAACACCATAATCTATGTCTGTTGGTGCGGAACTTTGCCAAAAAAGGTCAACTGTTAGCTGCTCATCCCTCCGGTTGAGCTGGTAGCCAGCCAATGAAATGCCTTCACCAAACACGATGCCTTCCAAAGGAATCGCGCTATCTGGCAGGCTGGTGACGATGGGCCAGCTGGCCACCTCTACCCAGCCAGCGGTTACCCAGCGGCCTGCACCAAATTGATCGGCCTTGAGCGTTGTGTTGCCATTGGTAAGCTGCATCTGTACCCGGTAACGGCCGTTGGCGGCAAAAGGCAGTGGGATATTTAGCAGCGTTTGTCCGTAGCTTCCGGCAGGCCATTGCTCGGCCGGATAATCGCCTGAACCCAAAGGTGAGGTTTGTTCGGCAATGGTTCGGCCCCAAAAATCAACCAGACGCAGGTGAACGGCCGTATCCGCCGCTGGTTTTTCCTCTGCGTACCACACCAAATTGCCCAAGGCCCACAGCCCGGCCCGGAACTCATCCGCCTGCCAGTTCAACGACACCAATTGCAGCCCCGCCTCATCATAGCTGGCAATACCCTTTTCCGGCGGGGGCGGTTCCCAGGATGGTATCGTTGTGCTGCCAACCACTTCAAACGGCGTGCCTAAACTCGCCGTCACGTCATACGGAATGGGCGGCATTCCGGCAGAAAGCGGCAGCCAGAGCTGTTGCCGGTAAGTGCCCCCGGCTGCTGCTGTGGCTGCCTGTGGCAAGGTCAGGTTCGCGCAGCCCTGGCTCCAGACTGCCTGGTGGCTGTCTTGCAGGCGCAGGCACACGGCAGGCGGCCGTTTTTCTGCGGCAGATGTTTGCCAAAAGAGTGAAACCCAGACGCCAGCCTCGCTAAAGCGTTCCTCAATTTGGATGGCTTGCAGCTGGTAGCTGCCCTGCACCAGATTCACGGCAAGCGCTTCTGTGGGCAGGCTGCTTATCGTATCGGCGCGGTCAAGCAAATTTAGCTGTAAAGAGGCCCAACTGGCGGGGAATACGGCCGTATCAGTCTGCAAACGTTGCTCGGCCAACCAGTCAGGAATAAGCTGGCGATTAAAATAGGTAGGTGGGGGCGCAGCAACAAACCAGATACGGTCATACATCGCGTCAAGCCGGGTTAATTCCTGCAAGGCAATAGATTGATCGCTGACGCCAAATGTGGGAACGGCCGTATACGGCAAATCAAGGGCATAATAATCATACGTCGTCATCATGATGGAATCATGCCACAGTACGAAATCCCCCGGCTGCTGGCGCGCCTCAATGTAGCTGGCCAGCGCCCGCACATCATCCTTCACAATGGGCGGTGCCTGGATTGTTTGCTGCAACATTTGCCCGCTTAAAGCAATGGCCACCAACCCAATGGCTGCCGCAGCCACCCGCTGCTGTCGCCAGAGCGTTGCTACACCATGCCCCATCAATAAAAACCAGGGAATTGCCAACACCGTAAGATGGCGGGGATTTGAATAATTGGCCTTGAACCAGGAGGCGGCAAAAAATGCCAGCAAGGTGAGCAAAACGCCCCCCGCACCCAAGAGAAACACGCGCCAGCGCCTGGCTTTGGCGGCAAAGCCTACGGTTGCCATGCCGAGAATGCCTAACAAAGCAAAAGGCAGCAGCCGCCAGCCGGGAGCCGCCAGCGGGGCAGCCGAGCCGAGCGAAAATGTATTGATTCCTTCCTGAACCAAAACCCACAGCTGCCGCTGCGAAAAGGCATAAAACTGAGGCAGCGACAATAGTTCCAGCAAATGAGGCGCTACTATGACGCCGCCAACCAACAGAACCCCAGCCGCCGCAAGCCAACGACCCCACTGCGGCCGTTTTTGCAGAGCCAGCAGCACAAGAACGGCCAGAGCAAAAGCTAACACAAAAATGCCCGTGTAATGGGTTCCGACCAGGAGTAATCCAGAAATGGCCAGCAAGACATAGTGCTGCCGCTGGCTGCCTGGTTGCATCACTTGCCACAGCAAACGGTAAAAAATAAGGGTCTCGAAAATGAGAAGCGCATACATACGCGCTTCACGGGCATACCAGTAGAAAAAAGGAGAAACGAGCGCCAGCAACAGCGTGAAAACGGCCGTTTGCCTGCCCCAAATTACCTTTCCCACATGGTAAAACCCAGCCAGGCCCAGCAGCATGAAAAAAACAGAGGGCAAGCGGTACGCAAATTCTGTGCCGCCAGCCGCCCGCTGCCATAAG
Source organism: Ardenticatenaceae bacterium (assembly GCA_020634495.1). Next base: position 3,930 of record JACKBR010000060.1, read on the forward strand.
TGAAGTATGAGAAAATAGAATGGCGGATGTAAGTCTGGCGACGATTTCCCTTGCACAATATTCCGGTTGGCAAAGATTTGCGTAAAGCTTTGTTCTGCCCGAATAACCGTGAGCGCCTCATCCCGCCACAGGCTGTCCCCATCCAGCTGGTGTACATAAAGGGCAAAGGCCCCCAGCAGAACCAGAGCCAGCAGCCACAAGCCAGATGGAAACGGCCGTTTCCGATTTTCAGTACGATTGCTTGACATTCCCGTCATTTTACCTGCACAAGACTTACCTAGCACATTGACGCAGCAGGCGGCTTGTGATAAAAAACACAAATAGACAACTTGCCCAACAAAACAAAGGGAACAACGGCCGTTTGCGATTGTGAATCATTGGACAAATGACCTCAGGTAAGGTATATTTTCGACGCATTCCAGGGTTCCTGGCAGGTGTTCCCTGCAACCTGGATTAAGAGGGAATGGAAGAAGCTGTAAAGTTGGAAGGGAAAGAGCCTTCACATTCTCCTAAAGGTAAACCGCATTCGGGCACAAATAATTGGGAACTTGCTGCGGTTTACACAATGCTCCTCGCTGTTGTGGCATGGAAAACCGCACGGTAAGTATAAATCTTTGGTTAACAAAACCTGAAATAAAAATCTTCAGCATATGTGTGCAGCGCCTGCATGAAATTATAAAGCTGGACACATCATGAACTCTTATAGGAGGTCGGTGCATGGAAACCCTTGCCCCAGATTTTAAGAACATCACAGATTCACTTTTGCAGCAAATACAAGATTTCGATCATCGGGTGGAAGCTCGGAGCGTGGGAACGGTAACGGCCGTTTATGACGGTGTCGCTCTGGTAGATGGCCTGCAAGATGTAAAAGCTAGTGAGCTGGTTGAATTTAGCAACGGCGTCGCTGGCCTGGCCCTAGACCTTCAGGACAAACTCGTGGGTGTCGTGGTCATGGGCGACTACGCCAACATCGAAGTAGGCGACGAAGTACGGGCCACCGGGCGAATCGCTTCAGTGCCTGTGGGTGATGCCCTGGTAGGCCGCGTGGTAGACCCGCTGGGCAACCCCGTTGATGGCAAGGGGCCTCTCAACACCACCAAGATTCGTCCCATCCAACGAACTGCCCCCGGTGTTATTGAACGTAAAGGTGTCGATACCCCCGTGCAGACGGGTATTATTGCTATCGACGCCATGTTCCCCATTGGGCGCGGCCAGCGTGAGCTCATCATTGGCGACCGCCAAACGGGTAAAACCGCCATCTGTCTGGATACGATTATTAACCAGAAGGGTGGCGATATGCTTTGCATCTATGTCGCCATTGGCCAGCGTGTGGGGCAGGTGGCGCAGGTTGTGGATACCCTGGAACGGTACGGCGCGATGGAATACACCACAGTTGTGGTGGCTGGCGCTTCTGACCCGGCTCCGCTGCAATATTTTGCTCCCTACACAGGCTGCACCATTGGTGAAGAGTTCATGGACCAGGGTAAAGATGCCCTGGTAATTTATGATGACCTTTCTAAACATGCCTGGGCTTACCGCCAGATGTCCCTGATTTTGCGTCGCCCCCCTGGTCGTGAAGCTTATCCTGGTGACATCTTCTCCTTGCACAGCACCTTGCTAGAACGTGCCGTTCGTCTGCGCGATGAATGGGTTATTGTGGAAAAAGGCACGGAAGTAACTTCTGAGACCAAAGGTGTGAACGGCGAAGTTTACTTTGGTAATTTAGAAGAAGAACATTACGAGAAAGCGCTCAAAGAATTGGGCGAAGATCAATATGAAGTTGCTAAACGGCCCGGCACAGGTGGCTCTCTTACCGCCTTGCCCATCATTGAAACGCTCCTGGGCGACGTGTCGGCTTACATTCCCACCAACGTTATTTCCATTACCGACGGCCAGATTTTCCTGGAGACTGATTTGTTCAACGCGGGTCAACGTCCGGCTATCAATACCGGTTTATCCGTTTCCCGTGTAGGTAGCGCTGCCCAGAAACGGGCCATGAGTAAAGTTTCTGGTGGTTTGAAGTCTGACCTTTCGCAGTATCGTGAACTGGCGGCGTTTGCCCAGTTCGGTTCAGACCTGGATGCCGCTACTCAGCGCCAGCTGTCCCGCGGTGAGCGTTTGATGGAGCTTTTGAAGCAGCCGCAATACAGCCCCTGGCCGCTGGAGCATCAGGTTATGCTCATTTATGCTGGGGCGCGTGGATACCTGGATAAGGTGGCGGTTAAAGATATTGCGCGTTGGGAACGCGAGCTGGTACGCTACATCGATACGGCGCGTCCAGAAGTGGCAGCTCCCTTAAAGACCGGTGCCTGGAATGATGAGATTGAAGGAAATTTGAAGCAGGCTATCGAGGACTTTAACGCCAACTGGACAAATTCATAGGAGAGCGTTGTGGCTACTGAACGCGAGTTAAGTAAGCGTATAAAAAGTATCAAGAATATCTCTCAGGTGACGAGTGCATTAGCGGCCGTTTCTGCATCCAAAGCAAACAAAGCGCAGCGGCAGGTAGAAGCCACACGCGCTTATGCTGGCAAAGCGTTTGAAATTCTGAACAATTTAGCCTCGCAGCCAGGTGTTGGTGAAAATGGGCATCCGCTGCTGACGGCCCGTGCAGAAATTAAGAATGTGGCGCTCATTTTGATGACTGGGAATCGCGGTCTGGCTGGGGCGTTTAACAGCAATATGGTTAGCTATGCCGAGCGTTTTTTGAACGCCTGGAAAGTGCCGGTGCAAATTATTGCTGTGGGGCGCAAGGGGCGTGATTTGATGATTCGGCGGGGCTACAACGTGGTGGCTTCGTTTGACAATATCCCCGACTCGCCTTCCATTTTGGACGTGACGCCAATTTCACAGATTGTGACGGATGATTTTCTGAGTGGGAAGGTGGACCAGGTTTTTGTGGGTTACACCGATTTTATTAACCTGATTGCCAGACGGCCGTCTATCAAACAGCTTCTCCCTCTCAAACCAACCGACTTTAGCGACATGGCCGTGGCTGAATACGTTTCTAACGTAGACCTCACGGGTGTTTCTGACCGGGTTTACGGTTATGAGCCAGGGCCGGAAGAACTGCTCAATGTGGTTGTTCCCCGCTTTACCGATTTGCAGGTGTACCAGTCCGTTTTAGAATCGCAGGCCAGTGAGCACAGCGCCCGGTACGTGGCCATGAACAACGCCACAGACAACGCCGGAGAACTGGTAGAGATATTAACATTAGAGCGCAACAAAGCGCGGCAGGCTAGCATTACCAGCGAGATTTTGGACATCGTGGGTGGTGCAGAGGCATTATCACAATAGTTAGGCTGATGGATAGCAATCCCATCTAAGCATAATTCTGGAGGATTTACATGGCTACAGGCAAAATTTCTGCAATTCGCGGTGTGGTGGTAGATGTTGAATTTGCAGAAGAAGATATTCCTGAAATTTATGAAGCGCTCAACGTGGCAACCGACGAAGGGCAGCTTGTGCTGGAAGTACAGCAACATTTGGGCGGCGGTTTGGTTCGTTCGGTGGCAATGGGCTCTACCGACGGTTTGCCGCGTGGTTTGGCCGTAGAGACAACGGGCAACCCCATTCGTGTACCTGTAGGGCCAGTGACACTCGGCCGTATTTTTGACGTGGTTGGCAACGCCATCGACGGTCACCCAACCCCTGAATCTGAGGTGTACTATCCCATTCACCGGGACGCTCCCGAATTTCAGGATCAAAGCACAGTCATCGAAACCTTTGAAACAGGTATGAAGGTCATTGACCTCATCGCCCCGTTTATCAAAGGTGGTAAGACAGGCATCTACGGCGGCGCTGGCACAGGCAAGACCGTCACCATTGCTGAACTTATTCGTTCTGTTGCCCGCGAGCATGAAGGTGTGTCTGTATTTGCTGGCGTGGGGGAACGCACCCGCGAAGGCACAGACCTCTTCTATGAAATGCAAGAGTACGGCGTGCAGGATTCTGTGGCGATGGTGTTTGGCCAGATGAATGAGACGCCTGGCGTACGGCTTCGTGTGGCTTTGACCGGCCTGGCGATGGCTGAATATTTCCGCGACGAAGGGCGTGACGTACTGCTCTTTATTGACAATATTTACCGCTACGTTTTAGCCGGTTCTGAGATGTCTGCGCTGTTGGGCCGTATGCCCAGCGCGGTAGGTTACCAGCCCACGCTGGCGGCTGAAATGGGTGCGCTGCAAGAGCGCATTACCTCAACTAAGAAAGGCTCCATCACGTCACTGCAAGCTATTTACGTACCGGCCGATGACTACTCAGACCCAGCCCCCGTGGTGACCTTCGCTCACATCGACGCCAGCCTGACGCTGGATCGTGGTGTGTTTGCCAAGGGTATTTTCCCGGCGGTTGATCCGCTGTCGTCTTCCAGCCGCGCTTTGCAGCCAGATGTCGTAGGTGAAGAGCATTACCGCACGGCTCGTGAAGTAAAGCAGGTTTTGCAGACCTACAACGATTTGCAGGACATCATCGCCATTTTGGGTATCGATGAGCTAAGCGAAGATCAGAAGCTGCTGGTAGCCCGTGCGCGCAAGATTGAGCGTTTCTTGGGCCAGCCCATGTTTGTGGCTGAGAAATTCCACGGCTTGAACGGCCAATATGTGCCGATTCGTGAAACTGTGCGCGGCTTCCGGGAAATTCTGGATGGCAAGCATGACGATTTGCCGGAGCAGGCTTTTTACATGGTTGGCACCATTGACCAGGCTGTTGAAAAGGCAGAAAAACTTCGCGCAACGGCGTAATAGCTGGTAATCAGTAATCGGTGGGTCAGTAATCAGTAGGTCAGTGAACAGAACTGAAAACTGGTTACTGTTTCCCTGAATACTGATCACTGAGATTGGTGATCTATGACAATTCAATGTGATATTGTGACTCAGGAGCGAACGGTTTTTAGCCAGCAGGTGGCTTCTGTTTCCTTGCCAGGCACAGAGGGGCGGATGGGTATTTTGCCGAATCATTCGGCTTTGCTGACAACCCTGGCTTTTGGCGAGATTTCGGTGCGGCACCCAGATGGCGAGGAAGAACATTTTGCCATTGGTGGCGGCTATGCTGAGGTGCAGCCGGACAAGGTTGTGGTGCTGGCTGATTCGGCTGAGCAAGCTGAAGAGATTGATATTGAGCGGGCTGAACGGGCGCGCGAGCGGGCTGAACAAGCAATGAAAGAAGGTGTCACAGACGATCCGGATCGGTATGCTCAAATTCAGGCTTCTTTGATGCGGGCTCAGATTCGTTTGGATGTTGGGCGACGACATTCTGGACGACGGCGACGGGAATTGGCGACTGGCCCGACGACTCCTCAGCGGGATGAAAATTAATTGTGGCTATTTTTACGCCGTACGTTGCCATTGATTTGGGCACGGTGAATGTGTTGGTACATGACCAAGGGCGTGGGGTGGTGCTCCAGGAGCCTTCGGTTGTGGCTATTCGGGAGGATGAGAACAAGACGACGATTGTGGAGGTGGGTCGTGCGGCGAAGGAGATGTACGGCCGTACCCCCGAAGCAATTGAAGTGATACGGCCGTTGCGCGATGGCGTGATTGCCGACTACTTTGTTACCCAGGGGATGCTGGAATATTTCATTGGCAAGGTGGCCGGACGGCTGCGCTTGCGTAAGCCGGTGGTGATGATCAGCGTGCCTTACGGTGTGACCAGCGTGGAACGGCGTGCCGTCAAAGAGGCGGCGCTGGCTGCCGGAGCACGCGATCCGGTTCACCTGATTCCCGAACCGTTGGCAGCGGCCATTGGCGCTGGCTTACCCATTGGCACCCCCACTGGCAACATGATTATCGACATGGGCGGCGGCTCGACGGAAGCGGCCGTTGTCTCTATGAATGGCATTGTGTGTGCCGAATCAGTGCGGGTGGGCGGTGTTCATCTAGACGAAGCCATCATCAACTACATTCGTAAAAAATATAACCTGGTGATTGGTGAGCCAACGGCTGAGGCGATTAAGATCAAGATTGGTTCGGCCATTGACCTGAATGAACAGCTAGACATGCAGGTTCAGGGGCGTGACCAGGTGGCTGGCCTGCCTAAGACCATCACCGTGACTTCCAGTGAAGTGGTGGAAGCAATTTCTGAACCTTTAGCGGCCATTGTGAATGTGGTGCGGGCCGTATTGGCCAAAACGCCGCCAGAACTTTCCTCAGACATTATTGATCGGGGGATGGCTTTGGCTGGCGGCACGGCCTTGCTGCGTGAGATTGACACATTGCTCACGCGGGAAACGGGCGTTCCGGCGTATGTGGCCGATAATCCCATTGCCTGCACGGCGCTGGGCGCGGGCAAGGCGTTGGCTGAACTGCCCATTTTGCAGCGCAGCATTCCAGATTTGTAGGAATTGGCAACGGCCGTTTCCATTTCCCACCTTAAACGAAAAAAGCCCTGGTAAAGTGCCAGGGCTTTTTGAATTAAACAGTTTGTTCAGCTGGTACGGGTTTAAGAAAGATAATAAGTCATCCGCTGGAGCTGGACCACCGGATCGCTGTAGCTAATTTCTACACCCTCTGGCACATTTAGATGGATGGGGGCATAGCTTAAAATGGAACGAATCCCCACAGTTACGAGCCTGTCGGTAATTTCTTGAGCGATATTGGCCGGTACAGCAATTACCGCGACCTTGATTTCGTTTTTGGTGATGACCTTTTCTAAATCGTCCACATCTTGCACGATCAATTCATCCATTTGCTCGCCAATTTTGGCCGGATCGTTATCAAAAATCCAAGATATGCGGAAACCGCGATGGAGAAACCCGTGATAATGCGCCAGGGCATGTCCCAGATAGCCAGCGCCAACCAGGGCAACATCCCACTCTTTTGTGAGGTGCAAAATTTCACGTAATTGTTCGATGAGGTATTTTATATGGTAGCCGGTTCCCTGTTTGCCAAACTCGCCAAAATGTGACAAATCTTTGCGAATTTGGGCTGAGCTAATGCCCAAACGTTCACCCAATTCATGAGATGAGGTGTTAATTTTGCCTTCGTCCTCTGCCAATCGAGTGAGTTCACGCAAGTAGACTGGTAGACGGCCAATGACAATGTCTGGTATTTCCCTTGCCACAGCGGTTTGCCTCGAGTTCTTACAGGAATCATGAGAATATTTCTGTAAGTAAACTGTTTGAAGAACTGTCTGATAGAATGGTTGCAAACTTATTCGTGTAAGTTTTCACAATTTTAACATAAGAAAAAATGATAGCAACTAGGGTCAAGGCTGGATACGGCCGTAATCAATCTACGGCCGTTACAAAAAAAGGATATGGTTGAGTGCAGATGCGCAGAATAGCAATTGTAATAGGCATCATTGTTCTGCTGGGTGTTGGATATTTCATTGTGCGGCAGCGGCAGCTTGCCGCCGAAGATGCCGCCACGGAAATTTTACGCGAGGCGGTTGTGAGCCGCGGGCAGGTAACGGCCACCGTGAATGCGGTTGGTTCCATCGAACCAGAATCGTTGGTTTCTTTGACGTTCGGGCTGGGGGGCACCATCCAGCAGGTAAATGTGGTGCGAGGCCAAACGGTGGCTGTGGGGGATGTGCTGGCTTCGCTAAACACCGATGAACTGGCGCTGGCGGTGCAGCAAGCCGCAGATGCCCTGAATATTCAGCAACTAACCTTGCAGCAGCGGCAAAGTTCAGCGCCATCGGCGGCGACCCTGGCCAGCGCCGAGGCAGACATTGCGGCGGCAGAGGCCAATGTGGCGGTGGCTCAGGCAAACCTGGCTTCGGCAGAAGCGGCCGTTTTGCAGGCCCAGGCCCAGAAAGCACAGCTTTTGGCCGGGCCAACGCCGGGACAGGTGGCCCAGGCAGAAGCGAACCTGGCGGCGGCCCAGCAAGCGCAAAAAAATGCCGAAGAAGCGCATAACCAAACGCTGGAATGTTTTACGCCGCCCGGTGGGGGGAGCGAGGTTTGTCCGGCTTTGGGTGCGCCGGAAGAGGCGGCTAGGGCGGCCCTGCAAAGCGCCAATGCCTCGCTGGCGGCGGCCGAAGCGGCGCTGCAAGATGTGCAAACCAGCGCACGCCCGGCGGACATTCAGTTAGCCGATGCGGCCATTGCCAATGCCCAGGCGGGGGTTCAGGCCGCGCAGGGCAATGTGCAGGCGGCGCAAGCCAATCTGGCCCGGGCACAGGCGGCTCATGACCGGCTGCTGGAACCACCAAGCGACAATGAGATTGCCGTGCTTGAGGCGCAGGTGGCAGCGGCCCAGACCAATCTGGCGCTGGCCGAACTGCGGCTGGTGCAGTCCCAAATTGTGGCTCCGATTGCGGGTACAGTGGCCAATGTGATCATCAATGAGGGTGAGCTGGCCTCGCCGGGCGCTCCGGCCATCACCGTGGTGAATGAAGCAGCGTTCCACATTACGGTAAGCGTGGATGAGATTGATATTGATGAGATTGCGCTGGGTCAGGAGGTTGAGGTTGGTGTGGATGCGCTGCCGGATACGGCCGTATCTGGCACCATCGCCGAAATTGCTCCCACCTCGGCTACCTCTGGCGGCGTGGTAACTTATGTGGTTACGATTAACATCGATTCTGCCCAGTCAGATGCCCTACGGCCAGGCATGAGCGCCAGTGCATCCATTGTGGTGGATGAGGTGGATGAGGTGTTGACCGTGCCCAACTGGGCCATTCGCCTGAACCGGGAAACGGGCGAGGCGTTTGTGAATTTGCAGCGGGCCGACGGCACCATTGAGGAAGTGGTGGTAGAGACGGGCCTGCGTAATGAGCAGTTCAGCGAGGTGTTGGCCGGATTGCGTGAGGGTGACACAGTGGTGCTGACCAACGACCGTGAAGGCTTCAACCTGTTTGGGTCGGAAGAGTAAACCCTAAGGGTTTTACTTCGCGAACTTTAAACTGAAATATGACAAACCCTTAGGGTTTTTAAGTAGGAATTATGAAAGAAAACGGCCGTAAACCTGTCATCACCATTAAAGAGTTGACCAAAGTGTACACGATGGGTGAACACAAAGTGCGTGCCCTCAATGGCGTGTCGCTTTCCATTTATGAAGGGGAATTTTTGTCGATTATGGGGCCGTCTGGCTCTGGCAAATCGACGATGATGAATATGCTGGGCGCGTTGGACAAGCCCACCAGCGGCACTTATTTGCTGGATGGCACCGACGTGAGCAATTTGAGTGAAGATGATTTGGCCGATGTGCGCAACCGCAAGATTGGCTTTGTTTTTCAAAGTTTTAACCTGCTGCCGCGAACGGCCGCTTTGCAGCAGGTAGAGCTCCCCTTAATCTATTCTGGCAAGCGACAGCGCGGGCAAAAAGCCCAGGAAGCGCTGGAAATGGTTGGGCTGGGGGATCGATTGGACCACAAGCCCAGCGAGCTTTCTGGCGGGCAGCAGCAGCGGGTGGCCATTGCTCGCGCCCTGGTGAACGAACCCGCCATCATTCTGGCCGATGAGCCAACGGGCAACCTGGACAGCAAATCGGGTACGGAGGTGATGCAGATTTTCCAGCAGCTCAACCGGGAGCGGGGCATCACGGTGGTGTTTGTGACGCATGATCCGTGGATTGCCCGCCATACGCATCGGGTGGTAACTCTGGCCGATGGCAAAATTGTGCGGGATGAGCAGATTGATGAACCGTTGGTCGCTGGGGAGACGAAACGGCCGTCTGACGCCCTCCTTCAGTAAGTGAAAAGTAAAAAGTGAGAAGTGAAAAGTGGCAACTCGCCACTCGTATACTAAAAACATGAACCTACTCGAAAGTACCCGCCTGGCTCTCGTTGGGCTAACCGCTAATAAACTTCGTGCCTTCCTCACCATGCTGGGAATCATCATTGGCGTGGCGGCCGTCATTACCCTCATTTCTGTGGGGCGCGGTGTAGAAGCGGTGGTCATTGATGAATTTCAGGGTTTGGGTAACAACTTGCTCTTTGTCTTCCCTGGCAATATTGACCCCAGCGATCCAGGCCCGGCCAGAGCCGGTGGCGCTGGGCTAACGCTGGACGATGCCGAGGCATTGGCCGATCCGTTTTTAGTGCCAGATTTATTGGGCGTGGTGCCCAGCTATGACCGTCCGGCAATTGTGTCGTACGGCCGTCAGGAAACGCGCACCACCATTTCTGGCACCAACACCCAGTTTCCCATCGTGCGCAATTTTTACCCGGCGCTGGGCGACTTTTTTAGCCAGCAAGATTTGGCCAGCGGCAGCCGCGTGGCGGTGATTGGCCAGACGGTGTACGAGGAGTTGTTTGAGCCAGGCGAATTTCCCATTGGCGAAGATATTCGCATTAACAATGTGAATTTTCGCATCATTGGAATGCTGGAAGAGAAGGGCGGCTCTGGCTTTAACGACCAGGACGACTTGATTTTGGTGCCGATTACAACGGCGCAGCAGCGACTTTTTCCGGCGCGCCGGGCCGATGGCAAGCTGCGGGTAGACGTTATTTATGCCCAGGTGATTGATGAGGATCGGCAAGATGCAGCGATTATTCAGATGGCGGCGGTGCTGCGCGAACAGCACAACATCACTTTTCGCGATGAGGACGACTTCACCATTTTGAGCCAGTCGGAGCTGTTGGGCGCGTTTAGCGAAATCACCAGCGTGTTGACGGTTTTCCTGGGGGTGATTGCTGGGATTTCGCTGTTGGTGGGCGGGATTGGCATTATGAACATCATGCTGGTGAGCGTGACGGAGCGCACGCGGGAGATTGGCCTGCGCAAGGCGGTGGGAGCCAAGTACAAAGATATTTTGACTCAATTTTTGGTGGAAGCGGTGGTTATTGCCAGCGTTGGCGGGCTGATTGGCCTGGGGTTAGGAGCGATTGGCGCGGCGGTGATCAGCGACTTGTCGCCGCTGCTGGATCCCAAACTGGACTGGAATTCGGTGGCTTTGGCGATTGGTTTTTCGGCCGGAGTGGGGCTCTTTTTTGGGCTGTACCCGGCCACGCGGGCGGCACGGTTAAATCCGATTGATGCTTTGAGGTATGAATAACTCGCAGGTGCGACGCACTTTCAAAGTGCGTCGCACCTCTGGTAATTGAGTAGCTATGGTTTTTGAGAATTTGCGGATTGCCCTGGCGAGCCTGGGGGCAAATAAATTACGTGCCTCGCTGACGATGCTGGGCATTATGATTGGCGTGGCGGCGGTGATTACGCTGCTTTCCATTGGCGATGGCGTGACGCGCTTTATTGCCGAGCAGTTTTCTGGCCTGGGCAGCAATCTGGTGTTTATTATTCCTGTGCAGGAGGAGCCGGGGCGTCCGGGCAGCGATCCGTTGGCGGAATCGACGTTAACGCTGCGGGATGGTGAGCTGTTGGCGGATACGGCCGTAGTCCCCGGTGCCTCATCGGTGTCGCCCGCGTTGCTGCGCAATGCAGATTTACAGTACAGGGGTGAAGCCCATTCGCTGCTGCTGCGGGCGGCCACACCCAATTATGCCCAAACGTTGAGCTGGCCCGTGGCTCGTGGCGCTTTTTTTACGGATGTGGAGTATAACGGCCGTTCCCGCGTGGTTGTGCTGGGTTCAGAAGCAGTCGAAAACCTTTTCCCCGCTGATATTGATCCATTAGGCGAAGACATTCGGATTAATGGGCTAAATTTTAGAGTCATTGGCATTTTAGAAACTCAAGGAGCCAACGCCTTTGGCGGCAGCCAGGATGACATTGCCATTGTGCCGCTGACCACAGCCCAGGAACGGCTGTTCAATAATCGCAGCCAGCGAACCGGCGCGTTTTTGGTAGACGCCATTTTGATTCAGGCCGCAGAGGATGCCGCCATCGATGGGGTGATCATTGATGCCTCGGAAGTGCTGCGCCAGTCGCACGATATTAACTTCCGGGATGAAGACGATTTCCAGATTTTGACCCAGCAAGATTTTTTGGATGCTTTCGGTTCGGTAACCAGCGTGCTGACCGTCTTTTTAGGCGCGATTGCCTCAATTTCGCTGCTGGTGGGCGGCATTGGCATCATGAATATCATGTTGGTGAGCGTAACGGAGCGGACGCGAGAAATTGGTTTGCGCAAAGCGGTGGGGGCCAAGCGGCTGGATATTTTGGGTCAGTTTTTGACGGAAGCGGTGATTATGGCGCTTTTGGGAGGGACGCTGGGGATTATTTTGGGAGTCATTGGGGCGATGGGTGTGCATACGGCCGTACCCGAACTAGACACCTCCGTCACCGTCAACTCCATTGCTCTGGCCGTTGGATTTTCTGTGGCAGTGGGGTTGTTTTTTGGCATCTACCCCGCCTCTCGTGCCGCAGCCCTGAACCCCATTGATGCGCTGCGATTTGAATAAAAACCATGCCAGAGAGAGAGTTAGAAAAATTGTGACTCCTTGAAAATAGAGCCAAATTCAATTCAACCGCTAAGTTTCAAATTTTGACAGATCCCCAATTATGTACTACCCTCGCTCGCAAATGCCTTAAAATCTAATATCCATTCGCTAATCTGAAAGCTTATTTGCGAATGTGCACTTAACCTTTGAATTAGCCCCACCCGCAGTTAAATCATGTTGATCCCAAAACGCCTGACAGCAGAAAACTTTCTGAAACTTTGCGCTTTTCAATGAATTAAAACACAAAGCGCAGAGCTGTCGGTAAATATCCTTCTGTTTAGCTCTCCATTCGTTTGGCTTTTGCTTTGCATTCCTAATTTCCTCATTCTATCGACAAAAGCTCTTGTTTCCAGATTGCTAAAAAGCAATCCAAGGAGGTGTCTATAGCGACCCACTCAAGCAAAAAAATAGAAAACTCATTTTAGAAAGGATACTGTTTGAGTCGTTTCAAAAAGCCTGAAATTGTTGCGGCATGAATGGTAAAAATGCTAATTAAGGAGAAGAAATATGAAACGCTTTTATATTTTGCTTTTCGCGTTGTTTTTGTTAATGTTTGCCGCTTGTTCTTCCGGTGAAGCCGATGAAACGACAACCGATTCGGGTGATACAACAACTGAGGACGGCGGTACCGAAGCAGAGAGCGCTGCCACCGATGACAAATATGGGGGCACCCTTCGCGTTGCCTTCCAAAACGAATGGGCTGGCCTGGACCTCCATACCGTCAGCTCCTACTCCAGCTACCAGATTCTCAACAATGTCCTGGAAGGATTGACAACCTACGACGACGATCTCAATTTGCAGCCAGGGTTGGCCGAATCTTGGGAGCAGTCAGACGATGGGCTAACCTGGACGTTCCATCTACGGCAGGGGGTGATGTTCCATAACGGCCGTGAAATGACGGCCGAAGATGTGAAATGGAGCTTTGAACGCCTCATCGACCCCGCCACTGGCGCTGGGAATGCTGGCCGCGTTGGCCCCGCCGATACCCAAATCGAAGTGATTGATGAGTACACCGTTGCCATCACCCATCCAGAACCCTTTGGCATTTTCCCCCAATCTTTGGGCTTTGATAAATCAACCGGCATCGTTGCCATGGAAAGCCTGGAAGACGATGGCACCATTAGCATGCCCATCGGCACTGGCCCCTTCAAAATCTCAGAGGTGGAAGGAACCACCCGCCTTGTATTAGAAAAGCACGACGATTATTGGCAAGAAGGTTTGCCCTACCTGGACGAAATTGTCATCGAACCCATCCCAGATGACACCGTGCGCGAAACAGCCCTGCTTGGTGGCGAAGTTGATTGGATACTTTCTATCGCTCCGCAAAACTTTGATTCACTAAACGACAACCCCGATGTTGTTGTGGCTACCGCACCGCAGCTTTCCTACGATTACATTGGCATCAACCTTACCCGCGAACCGTTTAGCGATGTGCGTGTCCGGCAGGCCATTGCCCTGGCCCTGGACCGTGATGTTTTGTGTGAAGCTGGCTATTTTGGCCTTTGTGAAACGATTCAAGGCCCAGTTGGCCCTGGCAGCCCCTGGTACTTTGCCTACACACCATACGACCAAGACGTTGACCGCGCCAAGGAACTGCTGGCCGAAGCCGGGTATCCTGATGGCTTTGAGATGGAACTGCTGCCAACGACGCAGTATGGCGAAACGGTTCGGGCTGCCCAGGTTTTGCAGCAGCAGCTGGCAGAAATTGGTATCGTGGCTTCCATTAATGCGCCTGAATGGAGTGAATGGCTAGAGCTAGAAGGTAACTTCATGTACGATGCCTACATTTGTAACTGGAACGGTTTAATCGACGCCGATCAGTACTATTACCTCCAGCATCGTAACGATCAGGTGTTTAACTTTACTGGCTACAACAACCCCGATTTTGATACCTTGGTAGATGAAGGCCGGGCTATCAGTGATTTTGACGCCCGCTATGCAATTTATGAGCAGGCGGACAAAATGCTTGTTGACGATGCCCCTTACATTTACATGTATAACAAGCAAGAAATCCGGGCGTATGCGGCTAATGTGCATGGCTTTGTTGTTCGGCCAGATCAGGCAAATAATTTCTGGAACGTTTGGCTTGATTAATCAAATCCTTTGTTTTATGTAAAAGCGGGAACGTCCTTTAAAGAAAATGAAGCCATTTCTCCCGCTTTTACTTGAGCAAACCTCAGAAACATCGCTCTTCAGTTTTTAACGAACTTTCTGTGGTTTGAGTACATTGTTTACAAAATAACTTAACCTTCTAATTGTCTTTCTGAACGGAGTCTTCGGAGTTCCTGGCTCCTGTCAGGCAGAATCTCTCTAACGCTAGAATACTTTAGAGATTGCAGAAGCTTCAGGGATGCTTCGGAGGACCTCAGCATGACAAGTTCAAGATTAAGAACACTTATTTAACGGTGTGCTTAACTTAGCGAGATTGGTCCAATCTTCAAAATTGGCAATCTGTGAAATTTATGCAGAAAGGACTGGCAGTCCAAAATATGGCGTTTTTGGCTGTTTATGGTCAAGGACTGCCAGTCCTGGTTTTAAGGCGTACGCCAGGCGTTAGGCCTGTTTTTTTAGTAGGACTCATCATGAATGTTCAATATGTTGCCCAACGATTGCTTACCGCTTTAGTCGTTTTGCTAGGCGTCACCTTTGCAGTTTTTCTCATCATCCAACTTGTGCCTGGCGATCCGGCGCGGGTAATTCTTGGTGTGCAGGCAAATGAAGAAAATGTGGCTGCCCTACGTGAACGTCTAGGTTTAAATGATCCCTTCCTGGTGCAATATGGCACCTGGCTGCAGAATGCGTTTCGGGGAGATTTGGGCAAAAGTTTAATTACAGGGCAAGAGGTAACGCCGCAAATTTTGCAGCGCCTTCCAGCAACTTTACAGTTGGCTGCGGCTGCCCTGGTTATTGGGCTGGCAATTGCCTTGCCTGCAGGCATCGTTTCGGCTTTGAAGCCGGGCAGCAAAGTTGATGTTTTTGCCTCGGTGTTAAGCCAGGTGGGGGTAGCTATCCCTGATTTTTGGATGGGGATCATGCTCATTTTGGTGTTTTCGCTGACGCTGGGCTGGCTGCCAGCTCGTGGCTACACACCCATCCAGGAAGATTTTCTAGATTGGCTGCAACATATCATTTTACCGGCGGCCACGTTGGGGATTATTAGTGGGGCTATTCAGACGCGCTTTGTGCGCAGCGCCATGTTGGAAGTGCTCAGCGAGAACTATATTCGCACGGGTCATGCTAAGGGGTTGGCCGAGCGAAAGGTGATTATGGGTCATGCTTTGCCCAATGCGATGATTACGATTGTCACTATCATTGGTTTGCAAATCACGGCGTTGTTGAGTGCGGTGGTGGTGGTGGAGGTTGTCTTTGGCTGGCCGGGTTTGGGGCGGCTGGCGCTGGACGCGGTTTTAGACCGGGATTATCCATTGTTGCAGGGTACGGTTTTGGCGATGGCTTCTATGTTGACGCTGGTCAATCTAGGCGTAGATTTGCTTTATTTTGTACTTGATCCACGCATCGAATATGCCTAAACGGAAAAACAGATGACTTATTCAATCGTTGCCCGCGATCCGGAAACTGGCCAGCTTGGTGTGGCGGTGCAAACTTTTAATCTGGCTGTGGGCACCTGGGTTCCGTGGGCGGCGGGGGGCGTGGGAGCCGTGGCTACGCAAGCGGTAGCTGAGCGGCGGTATGGTACGTCGGGCTTGGATTTGATGCGTGGGGGGTATACGGCCGTACAAACCCTAAACGCCCTCTTAGCCACCGATCCCAAACGAGATTTTCGTCAAGTTTCTATGATCGACAGCGCCGGAAACATCGCTACCCATACCGGCGAGTCTTGTTTGCCTGAAGCTGGCAGCTTTGTGGGCGATACTTTTTGTACGCAGGCCAACATGATGCTGCGCAATACCGTTTGGCAGGCCATGGCGGCGGCTTACGAGGCGGCAGAGGGGGATTTGGCTAATCGCTTGCTGGCGGCTCTGGACGCAGCTCAAGCAGAAGGGGGGGATATGCGTGGTAAGCAAACGGCCGCTTTGCTCATTGTAGACAGTAAACCATCTCCCATTCCCCTGATTGATTTGCGTGTTGACCATGATCCGAACCCGCTGGTAGAAATGCGCCGCCTGCTGCGGCTGCACCGGGCCTACGCGCTTGAATACCAAATTGTAGACCTTGTGGAGAATGGAGAACCAGGGCAGGTTTATGAACTGATCCAGCAAATTTTTGAGCTGGCCCCAGATGAACCTTACCTGCACTGTTTGTGTGCCTTACATTTAGAGCGAGCTTTGGGACTGCGGAAGGAGGCAACGGCCGTTTTGCAAGCCCTCATCCAAAAAGACCCCAGGTGGCGCACCTACCTGGAACGAGAAATAATGGCCAGCCAATCATCTGCCTGGCCTGCCCTCGATCCCCACCTGTTACGCGCCCTGGATCATCAACCAAAAAGCAGCATGGAGAAAAACGGATGACCACACCAGCTTCCCTGGACGTATCGACTTTGCCAGACGAACAGTTCGTCAAATCGGAGGGGTTTTGGCAGACTACCTTGCGCCGCTTGCTCAAACATCCAATCGGCCGTATTGGGGCAATAATTGTGGCGGTTCTGGTGATTATGGCCATATTTGGCCCACTGTTAAGCCCCTACGATCCCAATGCGATTGATTTTGAAATTCGCTTTTTGCCCCCCACCTGGAGCCACCCCTTTGGCACAGATGATTTTGGCCGGGATACCTTCAGCCGCGTCATGTATGGGGCGCGGATTTCCCTGTTGGTGGGCGTCATCGCCGTCAGCATTGCCGGGACGCTGGGCACCTTTTTGGGCTTGATTGCTGGCTACACCACCCGCCGCTGGCTCGATGAAATCATTATGCGGGCGATGGACATTCTCTTTGCCTTCCCCGCCATTTTGTTGGCCATTGCCATTTTGGCGGCGCTGGGCAAAGGAATTGCCAATGCGATGATTGCCATTGGCCTGGTTTATACGCCGATTTTTGCCCGAATCGCCCGTGGCGCGGTGCTTTCTGTGCGCAGTGAGGAGTATGTAACGGCCGCACGCGCCCTGGGTACGCGCAACGGCGTCATTTTGCTGCGCCACATCCTGCCCAACTCGCTGGCTCCGCTAATTGTGGAAACCTCTTTGAGTTTGGCTTTTGCCATCCTGGCAGAAGCGGCATTGAGCTTTTTTGGTTTGGGAACTCAGCCGCCTGACCCTAGCTGGGGACGCATGTTGTCAGAGGGGCGAGCTTATTTTCAGCAATCGATTTGGATGGCGCTTTTTCCAGGTTTGGCCATTATGTTTTCGGTGATGGGTTTTAATTTTTTGGGGGATGGCCTGCGCGATGCGCTTGATCCCAAGATGAAGCAGATGCTAGAAATGCGAGGGAAATGATTCATGGCGCACCTGTTAAAAGTTGAGAATTTGCAAACTGAATTTCATACGGCCGAAGGCGTCGTTAAAGCGGTCAATGGCATTTCTTACACGCTGGACGAGGGGGAGATTTTGGGCATCGTGGGGGAGAGCGGCAGCGGTAAAAGTGTGGGCGTGCTTTCTTTATTGCAGCTATTGCCCCAACCACCGGCGCATATCAAGGGGGGAACGGCCGTTTTCGATGGCCAAGATTTGCTGCAAATGTCCCCCCCAGAAATCCGCTCCGTGCGTGGCAACCAAATATCCATCATCTTCCAAGACCCCATGACCTCGCTGAATCCCGTCCTGAAAATCGGCAAGCAAATTGGTGAAGCATTGCAGCTGCACCTGGGCCTTAGTGAAGATCAGGCCCGCCAGCGAACCATTGAGCTGCTGACCCATGTCGGCATCCCCATGGCCGAGCAGCGGGTGGACCAATACCCGCACCAGCTGTCTGGCGGGATGCGGCAGCGAGTTATGATTGCCCTGGGCCTCTCCTGCAATCCACGCCTGCTGGTGGCCGATGAACCGACCACTGCCCTGGACGTGACCATCCAGGCGCAAATTATCGAACTGGTGCGCAATTTGCAAGCAGAAACCAACATGGCTGTTATCTGGATTACCCACGATTTGGGCGTGGTGGCCGGTTTGGCCGACAAAGTGATAGTGATGTACAGCGGGCACGTTGTGGAATATGCCCCGGTTGATGCCCTGTTTGAAGACACGCGCCACCCTTACACGCTGGGGCTGCTGGCATCCTTGCCAGAAATAGAAAGTGGCAGCAATGATGATTTAAGAACGATTCGCGGCACACCGCCCGATTTAATCAATCTACCGCCTGGCTGCCCCTTTGCCCCGCGCTGCGATTTTGTCATCGACAAATGCCTGGCTGAGAAGCCTCCGCTGATGCCGATGGGCGCAGATAGCCATTTTTCTGCTTGCTGGGTGGATGTCACTACAGGAGTTCCCGATAGTCAGGGCACACCATCATGAATAACAAGCAACCTCCCGGAGGTTTTGTCTCAGACGATCATCAAGGATCAAACCTCCGGGAGGTTATTTTCACTGGAGAATCACGATGACTACTAAACGAGCCCTGGTTGAGGTTAAGGGGCTAAAGAAATATTTCCCGGTGCGTAGAGGCATCTTTCGCCGCGAAACCGTGCAGGTGAAGGCAGTTGACGGCGTCTCGTTTGACGTGTTCGAGCAGGAAACGCTGGGACTCGTGGGCGAAAGCGGCTGCGGCAAATCGACCACCGGTAACACCATTTTGCGGCTGCATACACCCACTGCTGGCACTGTCCATTTTGATGGTACTGATCTGGCCTCGGTGCATGGGGAAAAGCTGCGCCAGATGCGGCAGCACATTCAGATGATTTTCCAAAATCCGTATGCGTCGCTCAATCCGCGTTTAACGGTGGGGCAGATTGTAGGGGAACCGCTGCGCACCTTTAAGCCAGAGATGGGCAAACGCGCCCGCGAGGAACAAATTCAGGAATTGTTGAAATTGGTGGGGTTGAATCCGGCTTTCATCAACCGCTATCCGCACGAATTTTCTGGCGGGCAGCGGCAGCGCATTGGCATTGCCCGCGCCCTGGCGCTAGACCCGGCCTTCATTGTGTGTGATGAGCCGATTGCTGCGTTGGACGTTTCTATTCAAGCGCAGGTGGTGAATTTGCTGCGGCGGCTGCAAGAGCAGTTGGGGCTGACTTACCTGTTTATTTCCCATGATTTGAGCATGGTGCGCTTTATCTCTGACCGGATTGCGGTGATGTATTTGGGTAAAATTGTGGAGATTGCCGAGAAGCAGGCGCTGTACCAAAATCCACAGCATCCTTATTCACAGGCGCTGCTGAGTGCCGTGCCGGTGGCCAATCCCAAAGTGGAGCGCACGCGGCAGCAAATCATTCTGAAGGGGGATGTACCCAGCCCGGCCAATCCGCCAAAGGGATGCAACTTTAACACACGCTGCCCGGTGGCCTTTGCCCGCTGTTTTGAGGAAGAGCCGGAATTGCAGGAAATAGCCACAGGGCACTGGGGCGCTTGCCATCTCAATGACCGTTAGCGAAATAATTAACCACGCGGAAAATAGCAGGTATAAGCTTCCGTTAACTGTTGCGTTTATTGCCCTGGCCGGTCTGATGCTAGAGATTGGGCTGACGCGGCTGTTTTCGGTGTTGTTTTTTCCGCCTGCTGTGTTTGGCATTTTGTCGCTGGCGATTTTAGGGATTGGGTTGGGGGCGGCGTTGGTGACGTGGCAGGCCCGCTGGTGTGATCGGGGGCGTGTGCCATTTTATCTTGGCCTGGCGGCTGTTGGCGTGGTGGCGGTAACGGCCGTTTCCACCACACCCTCATTGCAAATCATCCTTTTTGGCCTGGTAGTGCTGCCTTATCTTTTCATGGGCATGGCGCTGACCTCATTGTTTAGCGACACGCCCCAGCGCAGCCCGCAATTGTATCTGGCTGACCTGGTTGGCGCTGGGTTGGGGGCGCTGTTGGCCGTGCCGCTGCTGAACTGGTTGGGTGGTTTGAATGGGGTGCTGAGTACGGCCGTTCTGCTGGCAGTGGCGGGCTGGTTGGGTGGAAAACGGCCGTTTTCAGCAATGTTGCTCCTTGGCGTGACGGTCATTATTTTTGCCAGCCAGCTCCTGTTCCCCTGGCTCCACCTCAGCATGGCCCAGCTGCCAACTGAAAAACCGATGGGCGAAACGCTTGCCGCTGCGGGCAGCGCCATCATCGATACCCGTTGGGACGCCTTTGCCCGCACCGATCTCGTGGCCCTTGGCAACGGTGGCCCTTACCGGCTGTACCTGGATGGCGCAGCCGGGTCGGTGATGCCGCCAGCAGTTGACAATGACTTTTTGTGGAACGACATCGGCTTCTTTCCCTTTGCCACGGAGCAGCCGCAGCGCGTGTTCCTCATTGGGCCGGGCGGGGGGCTGGACGTTTGGTTTGCTTTGCAAAGCGGCGCGGCTGAAATTGTGGGGGTTGAGGTCAATCCGACGTCCGTTGATTTGGTTACGGAATATGCTGCTTATAATGGCGGATTGTATGAAAGCCCACAGGTTGACATAATCGTTGATGACGGCCGTTCCGTGTTGCAGCGCCATGACAGCCAATACGACCTCATTTTCCTCTCGCAATTGGTAACTTTGGCGGCAGAGCGCAGCGGCTATTCGCTGGTAGAAAATGATGCCTACACTGTGGAAGCATTTGGCGAATATCTCGATCACCTGACGCCCAACGGCCAGATTGGCATTAAACTGTACGATGAACCAACCCTCACCCGCGCCCTGTCTACCGCGCTGGCGGCTTTTCGCCAGCGGGGGCTTACGGATCAGGAAGGGTTGCAGCACATCATTGCTCTTTTAGACGGGAACGCCCAGCCGCCGATTCCCCTGCTGGTCATTAGCAAGACGCCGTTTTCCCGTGATGATGTGCTGTCGCTGGGGGCGGTGGCGCAGCAGGTGGGGTTTACGCCGCTGTTTTTGCCCGGCGTGCTGGCCCAGCCGCCGCTGGACGGCGTGGCCGCTGGCACAATCTCCTTTGCCGAGGTGATTGCTGAGGCAGACGATGACCTTTCGCCAACGACAGACAATCGGCCGTTTTTTTACCAATTTGAGCGTGGCATTCCGCAGACATTACGGCCGTTGCTGTGGGGCGTGCTTGTTGTCTTGCTTGTGGGATTGGTCTTGCTAATTTGGTACCAACGGCAAACGGCCGTGGGGCGCTTGAGCATGAGTGCGCCCATTTATTTTGCCGGGTTAGGGCTGGGCTTCATTTTGGTGGAAATTGGTGTGATTCAGCAGACGCGC
Source organism: Ardenticatenaceae bacterium (assembly GCA_020634495.1). Next base: position 25,434 of record JACKBR010000060.1, read on the forward strand.
CTCTTTTTAGGCCATCCCACCACAGCCACGACGGTGGTGCTGGCAACATTGCTCATTGGCGGCGGGCTGGGCAGTGGCCTGGCGGGCCAGTGGGTGAAAGGCAGCCGCTTTGCGGCAAATCCACCGCTGGCTGTGATTTTACTGCTGGCCGTGTGGCTGCTGCTTTGGCCCTGGCTGCGAGGCCAATTTGCTGGAGCCGAGCTGGCCGTGCGCGTTTTGATCGTCGTTCTGACGCTGCTGCCGCTTAGCCTGGCGATGGGGATGCCTTTCCCGCTGGGGTTGCGGGCAGTTGCGGCTAAAAATCAGCGGCAGGTGGCGCTGGCCTGGGCGGTGAATGGGGTCATGAGTGTGGCCGGTTCCGTGCTGGCGGTGGCGGTGGCAATTTTGTGGGGCTTTACGGCCGTTTTGCTCATTGGTGGTCTGGCGTATGGTGTGGTGGCGGGAACGGCCGTGTGGCACAGGCCAGGGCAATGAACCCTCCCTTGCCGAAGGTTGTTCCACTGCTATAATTTTGCATCATGTGCGGCTAAATAGTAGACATTTCAGTTTTATTCCCCCTTTTTGCGAAAAACAATTTGCAGCGTGAGCTTGCGCCGTGTGGGACTGCGCTCAAGAGGTTGTGTGATGTCTACTATTTTTAAATCCTTCCGTTTTACCAATGTGCATAAAGTTGCACTGATTACATTCTTCTCCAGCCTTTACTTGTACGGGCATGTGGGGACGCTTTATTTGCAGGCCCGCAGCCTGAATTTACTTCAGGCCAGTTCAATCTGGTCTGTCATTGTGCTAACCATCTTTGTGGCAGAGGTGCCTACTGGCGTGGTTGCAGACAGGTTTGGGCGTAAAAAGTCCATTGTGGTGGCCTTGTTTTTGCAGCTTGTTGGTGAGGTTCTTTATCTTTTTGCCAGCAGCTACCTGGCTTTTGTGGGCATTGCCGTTTTGGCTGGCGTAGGTTTTGCTTTTTCCTCCGGCTGCATCGAGGCGTTGGTGTATGATTCGCTGCCAGAAGATAACCGGGAAGGCCAGATGAAGCAGGCGATGGGTTTGAACGGAGCAGCTTATTATTTGGCTTTCTTTTTTGCGCCAATTTTGGGTACGCTGTTGGTACCGCGCTTTACCCTCAATCGTTTTCTGGTGGCGGTGTTTTTGACAGCTTGCAGTGTGTTTGTTGCTTTGCTGATTGCCCTGTCTTTAGAGGAAGTGGATGACGAGCGAGATGTGGGGGAAACGGCCGTTACCATCCTGAAAAATGGCATCCACTGCATTCAGGGCAATCGCTTTTTGCTGTGGTTGGTGGGAGTTTCTACCTTCACCGCTACGTTTGCTGGAACGTTGAGCAGCCTGTACCAGCCTTATTTTGCCGCCTTCCACCTGACAGCAAGGGCGATGGGCCTTGCTTCGGCCATAGGGGCGCTGTTGGCGGTGGCTTTACAGAAGAACATCTTTCGTTTGGAGCGGCTCATAGGTAAAAGAGCGGCGTTTACCACGAGCATATTGCTGCCGGGATTTGGCTATTTACTGTTGGCCGTGGCCCCATCCCCCGCAGTAGCTTTTGTTGCCTTTTTGCTTACATATGGCACAGCAACCATGAAAGGGCCGCTGCTTTCCAGCTATCAAAACGGCGTTATCCCCGGCGAGATTCGCGCCACTGTTCTTTCATTCATCAACATGCTGGTCAGTTTGTATGCTGCTGGTGTTGGTTTATTGATGGGCTGGCTGGCAGACCGCCATGTCGCACTGCCATTTTGGCTGGCCGCCGGACTCATTCTCTCGTTTGCTTTGCTGCTGCGGGTTGACAAAGTGATGCACCGGATAGGGACACCAAATTAGCCAGTTTCCGATGGCTTCTGTACAAAAAACATGAAAAACCGCGAATTTGATTTGAAGCCACTGTCTGGCTCTTCGTAAGTGTAGTCGATGTACTGATTGGCCAAAATGAGCCAATCGGGGTGATTTTCGGCGAAAAATTGCTTGAGCTGCTGCTCTTTGGCTTTTGATTTATGCACAAAAAAGCAAATCAGCCCGCCGGAGTTGAGCCGCGCCGTGAGCGTGTCTAGCAGGGCCAACTCCCTAGCCAAATCCTTCTTGTGAAAATGCAAAATTGAGTCCAGCACAATGACGTCGTAGGTTTGGCTGAAATCGTAATTGTGGAAGTCGGCAACGATGGCGTTGAGGCTGAGATGGCGTGCTTTGGCGGCAGCCATCATTTGGCCGATACCTCGTTGGGAAGCGTCAATGCCGGTGACATCGTAGCCCAGTTCTGCCAGAAAAAGCGCATCCCGCCCCTGGCCGCAGCCCACATCTAGCACGCTGCCTTTCGGTTCCCAATCACGCATAAAAGCCACAAATTCGGGATACGGCCGTCCAAATAAATTCTCTTGCTGGTAATGTTTATCATAGTTGCTCATCGCCTTATCCTACCGTTCCTGGGTTGTTTGGTCTAACTGATAGGATAATCGCAAATTCCCTCATCGCCGGAGGCTGAAGCCATCCGGCTAGTTGTGGAAGCCCTTTGGGCTGCCCGAACGGGCTTTGAAAACAGGCCCTTTGGGCCTTACGTAGATAGCGGAGGCGTGAACGCCTCCGCGAGCATGGCTGAAAAACCAAGTTTGTGATTCCCCTATCTAACTGATTGCCGCGCAGATTTGAACGGCCGTTTCTGCTATAATCGGCGGCTCATGAAAGGATTTTGCTTATGCACGTAGCCATCAACGCCGCTTTTTGGAACCAGCCACACACGGGCAGCGGCCAGTACACGCGCCAGCTGGTTTACCACCTCAACCGCCTGGTCTCTGACCTGACGATTACGCTGGTGTACCCACAGGTGGCGGGTGAGCCAGAGCCGGAAGCGGTGCCGCCCAGCGTAAATGTGAAGCGGGTGCCAGTGCGGCCAGGAAATTTGGGAAAAGTGTGGTTTGAGCAGCGCCTGTTCCCCCGCGCCTGCCGCGAGG
>JACKBR010000061.1 GCA_020634495.1 Ardenticatenaceae bacterium
AGCGGAATTCGGCCGTTTCCAATGCTTCTTTGGTTTGTTCTAGTTCATCTACCAACGGCCGTAACCGTTCGTAATCGGAACCGATGTCGTTGATTTGGGCGGAGAGGGTGGCTACTTTTTCCGTCAATGCTTCAATGGCAGCCTCGGCCGCTTCCAGTTCTCGCTGCTCTTTCCAGGTGAGTTTACGGGGGCGATTGCTGGTTTTGTCAGTTGGCGGTTTTGGTGGTGGCGTCGGCTGGCTGATTGGTTCAGGAGGTTTTGTTTCTTGTTCGCGTAAGCGTTGGTAGGTTTCATACGGGGCGGGGTAGCGGGTGCCCAGCACACCCTCTTCAAAACTTAGCAAAAAGTCCACGTTGCGGTCTAAAAAGTAGCGGTCGTGGCTAACGACCACCAGCGTGCCGCTGAACTGGTCTAGAAACTGCTCCAGCACCGTAAGCGTTTGCACATCTAAATCGTTGGTAGGTTCGTCCAGGAACAGGACATTCGGTTGGGTAACCAGGGTGCGCAGCAGGTAGAGCCGCCGCCGCTCCCCACCACTGAGGCTGCCAATTTTGGCGCGCTGCTCTGGCCGGGTAAACAGGAACCATTCCAGCATTTGGGCCGCCTCGACGCGCTCGCCTTCGGCCGTGCGGATAAGCGGGGCCAGGTCGCTGATGTAATCTAGCAAGGTGGCGTCGTCATCCAAATTTTCGCTTTGCTGATCGTAATAACCCAGCTCTACCGTTTGCCCCCAGTGGATTTCGCCGCTGTCTGGGATGGTTTTGCCTGCCAGCACGTCTAGCAGGGTGCTTTTGCCAGCGCCATTTGGCCCAATGATGCCAATTCGATCACCGGGGTCCAGCTGTAAATCCAGCTTTTTGAACAGGGTCAGGTCGCCGTAGCTTTTGCTGAGGGCGGCGGCTTCCAGCACGCGCTTGCCCAGGCGGCGGCTGGCCAGCGCCAGGGCGACGCGCTGGTCGCCTTTGTCGTAGGCTATGGTTTGCAATTCTTCTACGCGCTGGATGCGGGCTTTTTGCTTGGTAGTGCGGGACTGTGCGCCGCGCTGTAACCAGGCAAGTTCTTGCCGCAGCAGGGCCTGGCGTTTGGTTTCGGCCGTTTTTAGCTGTTCTTCACGGGTGGCACGCTGTTGCAGGTAACGGCCGTAATTCCCCGAATAGCTCACCAATTCCCGCCGGTCCAGTTCTATAATCTTGTTCACCACGCGATCTAGAAAATAGCGATCATGGGTCACCATCAGCAGCGCGGCGGGCATGTTGAGCAAAAATTGCTCCAGCCAGCTAATTGTTTCAGCGTCAATATGATTCGTTGGCTCATCCAAAATCAGCAAATCACCCGGATCAATCAGGCCGCGCGCCAGAGCAACGCGCTTTTGCTGACCGCCGCTGAGCGTGCCTAACTTCGCCTGAAAAGTGGTGATTCCCAGCCGCGTCAGCACCGCTTTTGCTTCTGCTTCTGCTTGCCAACTGTGGCTGCTATCCATTTGCTGGCTAACTTTAGCAAACTGAGCCTGTAAATCAGGGTCAGTGGGCGTTTGCTGTAATGCTTCGCTAACAGATTCATATTGCCGCAACAGTTGAAGCTGGGGGGCATCACCCTGAAAAATATAATCCAGCACGCTGCTTTGCAGGGGTAGGTCTGGTTCCTGAGGTAAATATTGAATGCGCACCCCGCCCCAAATGGTTATGTCCCCGGCCGCCGGTGTTTCTAATCCGGCAATGAGCCGGAGTAAGGTGGTTTTGCCAGAGCCATTGCGCCCAATCAGGCCAATGCGGTCTCCCTGGTTAATGAGTAGATTGACGGAATCGAACAGGATGCGGTCGCTGTAGTGGTGGGTGAGGTTGTCGAGTCGAACAAGATTCATGGGTTACTGCAAAGTTGTGGCTGAGGTTTTGCCGCTTACGAATTGCTGCGGCTGCGGGCCACGTCTAATCCTTTGCGAGCGAGTTTAACAGCTAATCCGCCACCAGGCACGAGCAAGTCAATCGTGTCGGCACCTACATCGAAGAGGAATTCGGGATCAAGCAGCTTGCCCATGTATTGTTGGAAGGTTTTGCCGTCGGGGCGTAGCTCACTGGTGACGGCGTCGTATTCCAGAACGGCTTCTTTGTCTTTGCCATGCCAGCGGTACTGAAAGGCGTACACTGGGCGATAGTAGAGATCGACATTGGCAATTTCAACGGTGTCTTCCAGGATGGTGTCTGCCTGGATGCTTTTTAGAACGCCGAGCAGCACATCACGAACCACAGCTGAGGCACGCGCCTGCGCGGGCAGCACAATGGCCCCTTGTTTGTTTAGCTCTTCCAGGTGTTCTGGCGGCACCTGGTTGGCCGGATGGCTGAGATACTGTTCGAGGGTTTCATCTGGCTGGTTGGTGTAGCCATTGATAAAAAGGGTGCGTGCTGGTTCTTCGCGGCAATGTTCGGTGAAGGTGAGGTGGATACGGCCGTTTGTCACCTCAAATTGTTTGTCGTCCAGGGAAACGGCCGTTACCTCCTTGCCAGAGAGAGGAATCGGGTACTCGCGGCGTCTTTCATACACATAGCGCGCCCGGCAAACAATATGCCAGAATGGTTCATAGCGGTGTTCTTTATAAACAAGTTCAAAATCACTATCTTTGGGGCGTTGTAAAAAGCTGGCTACTTTTATCATGCGGCCAAAGGCATCCACCTTTTTTTCCCAGGCGCGGCCTTCCGCTTGTTCCAGACTCAGCTGTTCTTTCAACAAAAATGCGCGTTCATCTGCCAGTGTAATGTCCATTGAACTAATTCTCCGGTGATCAACGGGTTGTCTACAGAAATTTGTGTTATTACGAAGCGTGGTTTCATTATAACATTGGCAGATCGTTTTTGTGTAAAGGAGTCGTAATTTATGGTTTGGGGAATATTAGGCAGGGGCTGCGCGGCTTAGGCCGTTTTAACAAGCTTGATGAGCTGCTGGCAAAAACGCTCCAATGGTTGGTCTGCCTGGCGCAGAATCCGATCATTGGTTTGAAATAAATTTGCTTGCTCCAGGGCAGCTTGTGCTTCTTTTAAAATAATAACCAGGCCATCGTGGTTGCGGTATTCATTAATTTGATCATGAAAATCTGGAGATGTGAGCAAATTGGTTACACATTCATAGCTTCCGGGAATGATGAGCAGCTGAAAGCGTTCATCGATTTCCATCTCATGAAGCGCATAATCTGGATAAACCATTAAACCGTGCTGGCTAGAGATGCTTTTTTTTGAGACGCCAATTATTGAGACGGGTAATCCTGCGCCCCGCATTTGGCTTAAGCAGTAGACAACATCACTTTCAGCAAAGCCTGGGCTAATTAATATTGCGACATTATTGTTTCGAGTTGAACAAGTTGATATCATGCCAGTTTACACACAAAAGAGTTGCTGGTATGATTGAGAAGCCTTAGGAGGGTGTCTTCGAAGTAAAAACGGCTCCTCCCCCACCTCCCCAATACTCATACAATGGGCACGAAAATGAGAAATGATTCTGGCAACGAGGTTGAAGTCATTATAACAAGGCGTTTGTTACCGTGTGTTGCTTAAACTGGCAATTTTGTGCGATTTCTTGCGATTTCTTGCAGGAATAACCTGATCTTTGCGCATTGTGTTTATAAAATAGAGGGCATACGTTTTGGAGAGTGCCGCAATGGGTTTTCACGCGGCATATAATCTTGCAGGAATTAATCTGTCTGGTCTGCAAATATTGCAGTAAACAGGGCACAAAATATGGATGATTCTCACGCTTTATACAATGCGGTGCGAAAGGCTCTCAGTTGTTGGGATAAGCATAACGCTGATCCTGAAACGCTGCTTGGTGATTTGCTTTCTGTGCAAGAGGAGCGGAAAAAGCTGAAAGCCGGTGAAAATCCAGCGATTTTGCGGGCGGCAACAAATCAGGTGCTGAAAGAAGCGAATCAGGATTTGGAAAAGCAAAATCCGCGCTGTGCCCGGGTATTAAAGCTGCGTTTTATGGAGAAATATTCTATTAACGATGTGGCCAACATGATGAATTTTAGTTCACATCAGATCAGCCGTTTGCAGCGGGATGGGATTGAGCAGCTAATTGAGATTATTCAGGGTCGCGAAGAGGGCATTAAGCGGGAGCAGGCCCAATCTTTGGAGAGCCTGTTGCCGCCACCAACGTTTTCTCGCTTGTTTGGCGTTGATGATTTGTGTGACCGTTTGCTGAACCAATTGACAATAGCGGATGCTCCGTGGGTGATTGCTTTGGTTGGTCTGGGGGGGCTGGGTAAAACGGCCGTTGCAAACCGGATCGCCCGTCAATTGATACAGCAGCTTCATTTTGGCCATATTGCCTGGATAAAAGCTGCGCCGCCGCATTCCTTCAGCGGGCAATCAGAATCGCCCAGCCTGACGTATGAGAAGATTGTTTCCGCTTTGTTGGCGCAGATTTTACCCGATGACGACCTGCCATTTTCTTTGCCAGAGCGGGAAGTAAAGCTGCGGCAAGTGCTAAAAAGCTACCAGCATTTGGTTGTGATTGATAATTTGGAAGCGGTGGAAGATACATCCTTTTTGCTCAACCATTTGCATGAGTTGGCCAGCCCATCAAAGTTTATTTTGACAACGCGCACTCGTGCGGCCAAGCAGGCGGGCGTTTTAGATGTCTCGCTTCAAGAGCTAAGTTGTAAGGACAGCATGGCTTTGATGCGTCACCAGGCTGAAGAAACGGGGGTTACGGCCGTTGCCGACGCCACCGACGCTGATTTACAGCAAATTATTGACCAGATTGGCGGTAATCCATTTGCCCTGAAAATTGTGGTGAACTTGCTCGATGTGCTGCCCCTCAACCGTTTGTTAGACGGACTCACTCGGAACCATCCTGGCCAGGTCATGGAAATGTACAAACATATCTTTTGGCAAACCTGGCAAACGTTGAGCGAAAACGGCCGTAAACTGCTGCAATCCATGCCCTTAGCTCTAGAACCAGCTGATGTTGATTACCTGCTGACGATCAGCGGCCTGTCTGAAGGTGAAATCTGGCCAGCCATTGAGGAATTGCGCCAACGTTCGCTCTTGGAAGTAGAAGGTGGCCTGCACGAAAAACGATACGGCATTCACCGCCTGACGGATACTTTTTTAAGAACAGAAATTATCCATTTTCCCCTGTAGTTTTGCCCAAAAGTTGGCAAATCGATTCAAAATCTTACCTGGCTAAGTAACGCTAAGATCGCAAAGACATATGAGCACAGCTAAACCCAATCCCCAATTTATTCAAAGCATTCAGGCTGGTTTACGCTATTGGCAGCAGAAAACGGAGACGCTGGAGGCAGAACAAGTCGTGTGGCTGGATGAACGCCGCCAGAATTTGCATCAGGCTGTCTTGTTTGGCCTCAATCAATCAGAAACCTGGGAAGATACGGTTCAGGTGCTGCTGCAAGCGTTTGATTTTAGCGAATGGCGTGGGTATTGGCCGGAATGGATTCCAGTGCTAGAGCAGGCATTGGCTACGGCTCCAGACAACGAGACAGAACTATACGGCCGTCTCCAAAATCGCCTCGGTCAACTCTATCGTTTAGATAACCGCTACCCAGAAGCAATGACCCAACACGAACAAGTTTTGCAGTTGGCCAAAAAGTTGGGCAACTACAGACTCACCTTATTTGCCAGTGCCGGACTGCTAGAGATTTATCTAAAACAACGCCAGATTGAACAAGCTGAAAAAGTTGGGGCGATGGCTTTGCAACTGCTAGAAAAAGATGAAAGCCATGAACGACTAAAAGCGTACATTCTGAAAAATCTGGCAGAAGTCGAAAATTTTGTGGGAAACTGGCACAAATCTGCGGAATATCTGGAATCAGCAATTCAATTGTTCCGTGCCCAGGGCAACCAGGTCTATGTTATTCGCTGCACGTGCGATTTAGGGATTACCTACCTTCGCGGACAAGATTTTGCAGAGGCGCAGCGAGCTTTTGAAGAAGCGGCACAACTCCTGGAAGGAACCACCTATGAAATTGATAGGGCAAAAAACTATATGAACCTGGGCGTTCTATTTTTTAACCAGCAGAAATGGGCTGAAGCCGCCGAAGCCTTTGCGCAAATTAACCCAATAGCACTCCGTGAACAGCGTGAAATTAATCTACTGGCCATGTTGTATAACAATTTTGGCAATGTGTACCTAAAAATGGCTAAATGGAAACAAGCCGAAGAAAATCTTGAGTTAGCCATTGAAATTTTTCGCCAAACTAAGAACGATTTGGAATTGGGCAATAGCCTGGGAACGTTGGCAACTGTTTATGTGGCGCTTAATGAGCGCGACCTGGCCAAACGCTGTTTTGAGGAAGCGCTGGCATTATTAGAGCAATTCCCAAACAGTGCCTGGGCAAAAAAAATAACTGCGGAAATTAAAGAGGGCTATCACGGTTTGTTGAAGGAAGAAGAGGGCCAACCAGCGAATAATAAATGAGGCGGCCTAAAAAGCCAGTTAGCGGAAGCTAACTGGCTTTTTTAAGCAATGAATCAGCCTGTACAAGTGGTAGTGTGAGCGGTTGTACAGTCGGCAAAAGCGGGGGCATTAATGGTGGCACCGACTAATACCAGGGCGATTGTGGCAGCAGCGAGCAGGTAGAGAACCTTTCGGCGAATTGCAAGTGACATGATCTTTATCCTTTACCAATACGGTATTTGGGACTTTGCGCTAACAAGGTAGGCGATTGTGCTGCCCAGGGAACGGCCGTTTCCTAAAAAATTTTTTGTTGTCACAAAGTCGATGGTTGGAAAACGCACTGCATACAGCTAGAACCAGATTACTTTTTTCGTGCCAAGACATCCTGATAAAAGACTGAACATCCGCTGATCATTGACTGATTGGCTCTGTATAGAGGGAATTTGAGGAATATATGAGCAAGAAACTGGAATCGTCTTCAGGGGGGCGCTTCTGGCCGGGGTTTCGTCAGGAGCTGTTGGATTGTTTGCGTCGCTTGTTGGCCATGCGAACCAGCGGCGCATTGGTGGGTCTGGCCGGATCGGGTAAATCAAATTTGCTTCTTTACCTATCGCGCAGCCCTGAACTGATGGGCCAGGAGGGCCAATCGGCGTTTACTGTTCTTGTGACGGTTGATCTCAATTATTTGGTTGACCGGCAGCCAACGACGCTGTATCGCCTGATCTTGCGTGGCTGCTGGCACCAACGGCATCGTTTTTCTCAGGCGGTGGCGTCGCTGATCGAGCAGCTCTATGATGAGTACAAGCACACCACCGATCTGTTTTTGGCACAAACGGCCGTTCACGATTTACTGGTTGCCGTAGAAAAACAGGAAGGTCGGTTGGTTCTCATTCTGGATCAGTTTGATACTTTTTGTCGTACGGCGTCACCAGAGCTAACCAGACTGCTGCGCAGCTTGCGCGATGGATTTAAGGAAACCTTGATTTACATTGTGGGGATGCGCCAGGCAGCAATGTACATGCCCGAGCCGGAGATACTGGGGGATTTGTATCATTTGCTGGATACCCATGTTTGCTGGGTTGGGGCCATGCGCCAGACGGATGCAGAGATGTTTGTGGTGCAAGAAGTGGGGCGCGCCAACCAGCGGGCCTCGGCTGAAGATGTGGCCATGCTGCTGGCCTTAACCGGTGGCTACCCAGCTTTGTTAAAAGCAGCCTGTGCCTGGTGGGTGACGGTAAGAGAACGGCCGTCCCCCCAAAAGTGGCGCACCGTTTTAGCCACACATCTTCCCCTGCAAAATCGTTTGAAGGAGATTTGGCAAGACCTGACCCAGGAAGAACGGTGGATTTTGGCTGAACTGCAAAATGGCGAACAGGCGCAGGCAGGTGAACTTTCAGAGAGATCGCTGCGGCAGTTGAGCTACCGGGGGTTGTGCGAGGAAACAGATGTTGGGTGGCAAGTAAAAGGGCTGCTGCTTCAAGATTTTGTGCAAACGGCCGTACAGCGGGGGTTGGGGCGCATCTGGCAAAGAGAATTAACGGGAGAGTTGTTCCAGGGCAGCCAGCGCATTGAGGGGTTACGGCCGTTAGAAGAAGCGCTGCTTACCTTTTTGGTCAATCACCCCTACAAATTTCATACCAAATCAGAAATTATTCAGCATGTGTGGCCCACAGGCATACAAATTGAAGGCGTGACAGACGACAGTTTGTACCAGATTGTGCGGGGCGTGCGCCAGCAGATTGAACCAAAAACGGCCGAAAACTATGTTTACTTGCGCACCAAAAGAGGCGTTGACGAAGGTGGGTATCAATTTTTCCCGGAGGGGTTCCCGGAAAACTAGAATTCACTGTGCTCCACATCAAACACATGCGAATGTAAATTGGCAATCCACTGCTTGCCCTCCTGCGTTTTGCGCAGGTAATGCAGCGCGTCTTGGATATGCGGCCGTACCACGTTCCAATAAAACTTCGTGAAGTTTTGCCGCATGTGCCCCGGACTGTTGTAGCCAATGCGCTTGTTTTCCCCCGTTTCTTCAAATTCAAAAAACAGCGCCGGAATTTTGCGCAGATAGTCTGGATCGCCCAATTGGCCAATAAAATCGGCGGCGCGCACCAGACCGCCAAAACTGCCCGTCTCCTGGTAAAACGGCTTATCTGGCACCGGGAAGCGGGTCATTTCTATATGGCTGGCAATGATTTTGGCGTCCACTTCACTCACAAGCGAGTTGCCAAAACGTTCCATCACAAACAGCTTGCTCCGGTTAACGTGGTAGGGCGTCAGGGCTGCATCCGTGCCGCCAAAAGGGAGCTTAACCGTTTGGCCATTGTCTCCGGTTGCAAATTCGCCATCCTGATCTTGCTTGCAAACCCCTTTTACATAGCCAATGTCATGGCACAGCAGCGCCATCATAAAGTGCAGCCAATCGCTGGGGGTAATGCCGCCTTCGCAAAGATGTTTGCCCTTGAGGATGGATTGCCCAACCAGGGTCACCATGATTGTGTGATCGACATTGTGGTACAGCGCGTCTGAATTGGCGATGTTTTCCAGCGCCAGCCGTCCCGTCCACTCCAGAATGTTGGCGTATTGGGGTTCCATCAGGCTGTAAGTTTGTTGGTAGGCGTCTTTCAGCGCTTTTACAAAATGTTCAATCATGAAGCTCTGCAAATTAAGCATCATCAGGTTTGTCCGTTTGTGTGTTTAGGGTACATGCCGACCTGTGAGGTCTCACTGCAAATTGCGTTAGGTTTGGTTCGATTATTGGGCCGCAACGACAGTTTTGTGCCTAATAAGATACTAGTCTACCGGGCGATTGTCTAGGCGGAGGAGCAAATTCCTGGTGAAAAATGGGAGAATTCAGGGGGGAACGGCCGTTTTAACGGTTGATCTCGGCGGCGCGAATGGAGAAGTTCTCAAAGATGACCTGCACCGAGCCATCTTCGGAGCCACTGGCGGCAAACCCAGCAAGACCTTCACTAAAACGGCCGTCTGTCCCCTCCGCTACAAGTTGGTTGTTGACATAAAATAACAAATGCTCGCCAGCGCAAATGGCACGCAGCTGGTTGGTGCGCTGTCCCTGGCGCACGGCGCTGTGCGGCGTCCAGTCCACAATGGGGGACGATAGGTTTCGCTCAACTCGGCGGATAGAGATGAGCCCATCGCCGCTGATAAGAAAGTAATATCCATTGGGCGAATCGCTGCTAGGGGCACGGCACACCAGCCCGTAAGCGTTGTTGTGTTCTGCAGAAAGCTGCTGCACGGCCGTTTCCAAGGCCACATCTGCATAAACCTGCTCACCAAAGCTCCACACGTAGGCGGCAGAGTTTGAGCTAAGTTCATACCCGTTGTTGGTGAGCTGAACGGCCGTACCCAGTTCCATATCCAACGATTCTGGCCAACTGCCAACCTCACTGAAATCAGTTTCCAGCAGCAATTCCTGCTCAGACACATCCGCAGCGGCACCGCCGCCACAAGCAGCCAGTAACAGGAAAAGAGCCAAAAAGATAAGCTTGGGTTGTTTTTTGTGCATTTCTCTGCGTTCTCCACGCTCTCAGCGGTTAAGTGTGTCGCGGATAAAATCTAAAAAAACGGAAATCCGCGACACCGCGAGGTTTGCCGGTTTGTCCAGTTGAATTTTTATTAAGAAACAAACCGGCAAACACTTAAGTCCTGTGCCCACTGCGGTCAACTTAGAATCTATCCGAAAAAGCCACAGGCTTGTACTGAGCGAAGCCGAAGTAGGAAAAAGAGAATTCAGAGGCTTTGAACCTAAACTAAAAAACCTCTGTGTACTCTGTGGCTAATATTCGGATAGGCATTTAATGATGGAACAGGCGCAGACCGCTGAAAATGAGCGTCATTTCATAAGCATCGGCTGCGGCAATGACATCGTCATCCCGCACCGAGCCGCCCGGCTCGATGACATATTTAACCCCACTGCGCTGCAAGCGGTCAATATTGTCGCGAAAAGGGAAGAAGGCGTCGGAGCTGCAAGCCACCCCTTGCAGCTGATTGAGCCAGTCGCGCCGCTCGGTGCCTGTAAGCGGTTGTGGAATCGTTTCAAACAATGCTTCCCAAGACGGCCGTTCCCCTTCACCAATCTCATCCAGCACATACAAATCAATGGCGTTGTTGCGCACTGCCCGGTTGGTGTCTGGCTTAAATTGGAAGCTAAGCACGCGCGGATGCTGCCGCAGCCACCAATTATCCGCCTTGTCACCGGCCAGCCGGGTGCAGTGAATGCGCGACTGCTGCCCCGCGCCCAGGCCAATCACCTGGCCGTTCAGGGCATAGCAAACCGTATTTGACTGAGCATACTTGGTGGCAATCGTGGCCACAATCAAGTCGCGTTTGGCGCTGGCGGGCAGTTCCTGGCCGGCAGAAACGACGTTCAGCAGCAGCGATTCGTTGATTTCGGCGTCGTTGCGCCGCTGCGAGAAGGTGATGCCAAACAGTTCGCGCCGCTCTAATTTGGGCGGTACGTAAGTTGGGTCAATTTGCACGATGGGGTAACGGCCGTTTTTCTTCTTCTTCAATATTTCCAGCGCCTCCGGCTCATACCCAGGAGCAATAACGCCGTCGGACACTTCACGGCCGATGAGCCGGGCTGTCATCTCGTCTACCGGCTCGCTCAGCGCCACCCAATCGCCAAAAGAAGACATACGGTCTGCGCCACGAGCGCGGGCGTAGGCCGTGGCCAGTGGTGTTAGCTCGTCCATCAGATCATCCACAAAACAGGCGCGTGCTTCTTGCTTGCTCAACGGCACAGCCACGGCCGCTCCGGCAGGACTGACGTGCTTGAAGGAAGCGGCAGCGGGCAAATCGAGGGCTGCTTTTAGCTCCTGCACCAGCGGCCAGGCGTTAAGCGCGTCCAGCAAATTAATGGTGCCTGGGGAGCCGTTGAGCACTTTCAGCGGCAGTTCGCCCTGCATGGTGTAGATTTGGGCGGGGGTTTGGTGCGGGTTCACGCCGTAGCGCAGGGTGAGCTGGCTGTGGCTGTGGGGAAACTGCTGGCGCAAAAAATTAGAGATGGCATCGTCGTAAACGGCCGTATGCTGAAACGCTTTTAAGGCCAGGGCTTGCCGAGTGGGCAGGGTCGTGTCTCCCTGGCCGCGCAGTTCGGCCAGCACCGTGCCGTAATCCGCCGGATCGCACAAAATGGTAACCCGCAGATGATTTTTGGCGGCGGCTCGCAGCAGCGTCACCCCACCAATATCAATTTGCTCGATGGCTTCGGGCAAGGTGACGCCCGCTTGGGCCACCGTTTCTTGAAAGGGGTACAAATTGCACACCACCAGATCGATGTTGCGGTATCCTTGGGCCTTCATATCTGCCTGGTCACTTTCGATGTTGCGTGCCAGGATGCCGCCATGAACGGCAGGATGCAATGTTTTCACCCGCCCGCCCAGCATTTCTGGAGCTTTGGTCAGGTCGGCCACGTCTTGCACCGGCAAACCGGCCTCCCGAATCATGCGGGCGGTGCCGCCGCTGGCATTCAGCGCAAAATCGAGGGCGATGAGTGCTTCAGCCAGTTCTACCAAGCCACTTTTGTCAGAAACAGAAAGCAGCGCTTGCTTCTTCGATGACATCTATTCAACTCCTGTTTGCCACAGAGACCACAGAGGATTTAGACGGTAGAGAATAAATCTGCGAAATCTGTGTAAGCTGCGGATGATTTTATAAATGGATGACTTGATCACGACCGGGGCCAACGGAAACGGCCGTTACCGGCACCCTCGTCTCATCCGCAATAAATTGAATGTAATTTTGCGCGTTTTGCGGCAAATCCGCCAACTGGCGAGTCGCCATCACATCCTCTTGCCAGCCGGGCAGCGTTTCATAAACTGGCTGGCAGCGGCTCAGGGACGGCATGTCGCTGGGGTAAAAATCAATGGTTTGATCGCCCAACCGGTAGGCATTGCACACCTTAATTTCATCCAGCCCGCTTAAAATGTCTAGCTTGGTGATGACCAGTTCGGTCAGGCCATTGATGCGAGCCGCGTGGCGCAGCATGACCAAATCCAGCCAGCCCACCCGACGCGGCCGTCCGGTGGTGGTGCCGTATTCGTCCCAGGGCTTGTCGCCCGTGCCGCGCAGCCGGTGGGCCATCTCGCCATCCAGCTCAGCGGGAAATGGGCCGCCGCCAACCCGGCTGGTAAACGCTTTGGCAATGCCAATGACGCGCCCCACCATGCGCGGCCCCACGCCCAGCCCCACCAACACGCCCCCAGACGTCGGAGCAGAGCTGGTGACAAAAGGATAAGTGCCGTGATCCAAATCTAAAAATGTGCCCTGGGCTCCTTCGGCAAGAACGGAACGGCCGTTGCGCAAAGCCTCATCCAAATAAACCGACCCATCCACCAGATGATCCCGCAATTGTTGGGCAAACTGGGCATATTCTGCCGCCACTGCGCCCGCATCGAGTGGTTCTGCACTATAGATTTTTGTTAGCACCTCATTCTTTTCAGCGATGTGCGCTTGAATTTGTTCGGCCAGCTCTTCTGGGTTGGCAAACAGCTCGGCACGCAGACCGACCCGGCTGGTTTTGTCTGTGTAGGCCGGGCCGATGCCCCGCAGCGTTGTGCCAATGGCATCGCTGCCGCGCCGCGCCTCCTTGGCTTTGTCCAGGGCGATATGCGCCGGGGTGATAAGGTGGGTGTTGCGGCTGATCTTGAGGCGCGCTGGCCCCACGTCAATGCCGCGTTCGGCCAGGGCGGCCATCTCGCGCAGCAAAACGGCCGGATTTAGCACCACACCGTTGCCAATGAGGCAAACGACGTTGGGGTGAATAATGCCTGAGGGGATAAGGTGCAGCTTGAAAATATCGCCCTGAACGGTGACGGTGTGGCCAGCGTTGTCGCCGCCGCTGTAGCGGGCCACGATGTCTGCCTGCGCAGCCAGCAGGTCTGTAACCCGTCCTTTACCTTCATCACCCCATTGGGCACCAATGATCATGTCGAGTGGCATGAATACCTCCTGAAGAACGCCAAAAATTGAGAAGCCCGACCAGCGGGGTATTAATCCCAGCAGTCGGGCTTTAGAACTGTGTTTTGTTTCTTGTTAGCCATGAATTTCCCGCATTTCATATTTTGGGTGCGGCTTAATACATTCTGGCAATAGGCTTTGTTCTGCTGCGGAGGGCAGGTACCCTATTGCGAATAAATTATATCAGAAAAAATTAGGGGTGTGTTTGGTGACTTTGCCCAAAAATTAGTAATGGACGTTGACCAGGGTGCCAATGGAAACGAAGCTGTACATCCAGGCAGCATCGCTGGTGGCCAGGTTGACGCAGCCGTGGCTCATGGGGGTGCCAAAGTTGCTGTGCCAAAAGGTGCCGTGCAGGGCGTAATCCTGGTAAAAGTACATGACGTAGGGCACGTCTTCCAGGTAATAATCATAGCCTAGCAAACGGCCGTCCATGGTTTGGCTTTCAAACGTGAGCCAGATGCGGAACTGGCCGGTGACGGTGGGATGATCCCAGGTGCCGCTGGACACGAGGGTGGTGTAGACGACGGTGTCGCCTTCGTAGGCGCGTAGAGTTTGGGCGCTCAGGTCAACATCCACCCAGCGTTCGGTGGGGCCAACGCCAAACGGCCGTGCCGCGTCCTGGTAGTTGGGGTTCACAAAGGTGGGAATGACGGTAGGGGTTGGGGTGGGTGTTGGCGATGGCGTTGGCGTAACGGTCCAGGTAGCGCGGGGCTGGTCGCTGCCCGTGCTGGCAATTTGCTTGGCGGGCACGTAGGGATGGGGCGTTTGGGTAACGGTGGGCTGGATGGAAACGGCCGTTGCCGCCACGGGCGCGTTTTCTTCGCTTTGTTGTTGGCCGTCAGGGAGCAGGCTGTTGCTGCGTACGGCCGTTTCTGCCACATCGCTGCCAGCCTGAAAATATTGCCAGGCAACGGCCGTTCCACCGACCAGGAGCAGGAGTAAAATGATGGCTCCGGCGGCCCAAAACCAGCGGCGATTAAAAATTGATTGAGTTGGTTCTGGCTCTGCCATCTGGCTCTGCGACAGCCGCTTTTCGGCCCAGCGGCGTGCTTTTTGCACGGTTTCGTTGTTGGGGGCCAGCATTTCTGCCCGGTTGATGTAGTCCAGGCTGGCCTGGGGGGATTGGGCTACGGTCGCCAGCCAGAGCCAGCCGCGATAATCTTGCGGGTCTTGGCGTACGGCCTGTTGCAGCAGTTGTTGGGCCAGTTGCTTATTGTTTTGCTGTACGGCCGTTTTGGCCTGGTGCAGCAAAGAATCGATTGTGGTGGCGCGTTGGGGAGCTGTCAGGCGGCTCATTGGGTGCTGTCCAGGAAGCATTGAATGCCGCCTAAAATGCCAGCGGCGGGAATATCTGCATTGTTGGTCAGCAGGGCGCGATCCAGGTTCATAAAGCCTGTTTCTAGGATGACGGCGGGCACGCCTTCGGGCAGGGTGCGGAAGGCGTGGTAATCGGTCATGTGGGGGGTGATGGTGTTGGCGTGGTAGGGCAGTTGGGTGGCTTGCTGGTAGGCGGCTTCCAGGCAGCTTTGCAGTTGGGATGATTCGGTGCGGCTAGAGGCGGCAACTTTGTAGCCGGTGGCCAGGTCATTGACAAAGATGCAGGAGTCGGCGTGAATGGAGATTACGGCCGTTCCCCCATACATGCCCAAACGCGGATCAAACTCCTCTAAAATGTCGGCGTGGATGCCCTGGGCCAACAAAGCTCCGGCCACCTTTTCTGTAATGTTCAGGTTAACTTCCGCTTCGGTGAGGCCATCATCACACACTGCGCCGCTATCGCTGCCCTTGTGCCCGGCAATGAGGCCAATACGAATGGGGCCAGGGCTTTGGGCCAGCCGTTGCAGCACAGGTTTTGCCGGGACTGGTTTGTAAAAGGGAGCTGAAAGCGAACTGCTGCTGCTGTTGGCAATCATCTCGGCCGTGGCTTCTGGCGGGCTAAAAAACCAGTAGGTCAGGCCCATGCCCACAAAAGCCAGCAGCAAAAAAATGACGATAGGTAAATTACGGCCGAACAGGCGCAGCCAGTCGAAAGAGTTATTGTCCCAACTGTTGTCCCGATAGTCTGATTGCATAAGGCTTCGCTTTACTTTTGGAGATGACCGTAGCTACTCGTTTGTTGAATGGTACTTTCTGATCTTATGTCTATATTTTACACTAAATTGTCAAGGAGGAAAATGAGAAAATTCCAGAGAATTTTTAGGTTTCTTTAGTAAGTCAAGGATGAGAGAAAATGGCCATTTGGCTTTGATTTACTAAAACAAAGATGAATTTGTCACCTTTTTGTTACAATATGGCTCTATAAGGTAGCAGACACAACTCAGGCAGGTAAGGAATCGGAGACAGGGTTGATCTAAGAGCTGAATATCCTGATGCGTGTAGCTGAAACGGCCGTTGGAGTGCATGATGCGTGAGTTAGAACAGTTAGTAAACAATGCCAGAAATGGCAGACATTCAATTGAAGAACGACAAGAAGCTTTTGCCCAGCTTGTGGGCGAATTTTATGAGGCTGCCTTTCGCTGGGCCTTTAGCCGGTTGAACGATGCTGATTTAGCCCAGGATGCCGTGCAAGAGGCGTTTGTGGTCGCTTACCAGATGCTGCATCAGCTAAAGGAGCCAAAGGCATTTGCGGGTTGGTTCAAGCAAATTGTGCTTAGCCAAACCTATCGCTTGCTGCGCGACACACGGCCGTTGACGCTGGCAGTGGATATTTCCCAGGAGATGATGGCCTCGGAACCAGGCCCGGCTGCCCTCATAGAAAATGATGAAATGAAAGAGCGGGTGATGACGGCCGTTCAAGCCTTGCCAGAAAAAGAGCAGGTTGTTACCAAACTGTTTTATCTCAATGGCTACTCCCAAAAAGAAATTGCGCGTCTGCTAGAACTGCCGCTAACAACCGTAAAAAAGCGGCTGCAATACGCCCGCCAAAACTTACGCGGCCTACTCGTTAGCATGGTCGATGCCCTTGCGCCAGAGCCAGACCCTGTTCCGGCTCCTGTGCCGATTCCGGTACGCACCCGACCCATTCGTTTACCAGACACCCCAGAGTGGTAAAAGGAGAGCAAATCGCTCTCTGTCTGCTTGAATCCTCTCTGGTTTAAGCGTACAATGTTCAATAGTTCAGGCAAGATTAAGCAAAAGCTAGGTTTGAAATTAACTTAATGCAGCAATCATCTTGGCTTTTACATAAAATAGTGAGTTAGAGATTATGGATGAGCAACCAAATGAAAATCGCCCATCGGTGCCAACCTGGGTGTGGATTATTACGATATTTGCCGTTATCGTAGGGTTACAGTTGTTGTTTAGCGGCCGTTTAAGCGGCCCAGAAGAAATTAGCCAGCAGCAGTTTTTCTCCCTGGTAGAAAACAATGAAGTAGATGTGATTGAACTCAGCGGGGACAGCCTGGAGGCGTATCGAATCGATGCCACTGGTGAAGCTGTGTCGGTTGGCGTCACCACCAAAGATTCCCAAAGCTCATTGGAAGATGTGCTTACCTACAACGGCTTGAACAATGAAAAACTAGATGAACTGGGTGTAGAAGTGCAGGTACGCAACCAATCGCTGCGCAACAACCTGTTTAGCATCATCATCACCATTGGCCCTGTTTTGCTGCTGATTTGGATTTTTAGCCGGGGCTTCCGGCAAATGCAGGGCGGCGGCGGTAACAGCATTTTTGGATTCGGCCGTAGCCGCGCCAAAAACCTGAGCGACGCCGATCGCCCAACTGTGACTTTTGATGATGTGGCTGGTGTGGATGAGGCTAAGCTGGAATTGGCTGAAGTGGTGCAGTTCCTGCGCGAACCGGAAAAGTTTGTGCAGGTGGGTGCCCGCATTCCCAAGGGTGTGCTGATGGTTGGCCCGCCCGGAACAGGTAAAACATTGTTGGCCCGTGCCGTTGCTGGTGAAGCTGGCGTGCCCTTCTTCCATATTTCTGGCTCGGAATTTGTAGAAATGTTTGTGGGTGTGGGTGCCAGCCGCGTGCGTGACTTGTTTGAAAAAGCCAAGCAATCTGCGCCTTCCATTGTATTTGTAGATGAAATTGATGCCGTTGGGCGGCAGCGTGGCGCTGGCTTAGGCGGTGGCCATGATGAGCGTGAACAAACCTTGAACCAGATTCTGGTAGAGATGGATGGTTTTGACAACGACACCAACGTGATTGTGATGGCGGCTACCAACCGGGCCGACATTTTAGACCCGGCGCTGCTGCGGCCTGGCCGTTTTGACCGCAAGGTGTTTGTTGATTTGCCAGACGTGCGTGGCCGCGAAAAGATTTTAGAGGTTCATGCGCGGGGCAAACCGATTAGCAAAGAGGTGGAGCTAAAAGAGTTTGCCAAGCTAACGGCCGGTTTTTCTGGGGCAGATTTGGAGAATTTGCTTAATGAAGCAGCTATTTTTGCCGCCCGACGCGATCAGCGCACCATTGGCAACCTGGAATTTCAGGATGCGTTTGACCGCATTGCCCTCGGCCCAGAAAAGAAGAGCCGGGTGATGAGCCAGGAAGATAAAGAAACGGTGGCTTATCATGAGTCGGGCCACGCAGTGGTTAGCTTTTTCTTGCCCAATACAGACCCGGTGCAGAAGATCACCATTGTGCCTCGCGGCCGGGCTGGTGGGTACGTGATGCCGCTGCCAGAAGACCGCATGGTGTATTCGCGGGAGTATATTTTGGACAATATTTGTTGGGGACTTGGTGGACGTGCGGCAGAAGAGGTGTTTTTCGGCCGTATTACCACGGGCGCTTCCAACGATCTGCAAAATGCGACCCGCCGGGCCAAGGCGATGATAATGAATTATGGCATGTCGGACTCGCTGGGTCTGCCAACGTATGGCGACCAAAGCAGCAGCCCGTTTGTGGGTCGTGATTATTATGGTTTAAGTGGCGGTCGAGATTACAGCGAAGAGGCTGCCAGGGCTATTGATCAGGAAGTCAAGAAGATTTTGGATGAGAATTATGCTCGGGCGAAGAAAATCATTGAGGACAATCGGGAAAGAATGGTGGCTTTGGCCAACAAGCTGATGGAAGTTGAAACGATGGATCGGCCTGAGTTTGAAAAACTGATGAATGAAACGGCATCAATTCAATCTGAAAATGGTCAGGCTGATGTGGATGGCGTGAATGAAGCCCTGGTTGAGGAGAAAACGTCGGCTGATTAATACGGTGAACGGAATGCGTTCTTAGCCATTTCTATGGAAAGTGGCAAAAGGAAAGTTATAGGAGCCTTCTTGCGATATGTTTAATTGCAAGAAGGCTTTTTATATTTCAGACAGTTGGAGAATATCGGCTACGGCCGTTTCCAAAGAATCACTATTTTCGGCAAGGTTGGTGGGGGGAACGGCCGTTGCTGGCAAGCGTTGTTGTAGCTGGCGGGCCTCGTCGGCGGCATGTTTACGAATAGCAGGTTGAGCCAGCAGCCAGTTTACTAAGCGTGCCGCTCGCTCCGCCTGCCCCGAATTGGCAAACAGCGTAGCCACATTGACCAAAATCTCCAGCAAAACCGGCGTTGCTCGTACCTCTAAAGCGGCGGCCAAGGCCGCCTGATACGCCTGAAGCGAATCTGAAAAAGCGGCCGTTTTACCGTAAACCTGCCCCATGTGATTGTGAGCGTAGGCAACGCCAATGGCATAACCAATTTCCCGACAAACGGCCAAACTTTCCTGATAAAGCTGAAGACTCCTGGCAAAATCTTCCCTGGCAAAGGCCAGGTTTCCTAAATTGGTCAGGGCAAAGCCGATTCCCTTCTGGTCGCCAATTTCGCGGAATGTTTGGAGGCATTCTTGCAGGTCGATATGCGCCTGCTGATATTCCCCAACCAGCCAGCCCAGATGCCCTAAATTGTTGAGCGAATAAGCCATCCCGCGCCGGTCGCCAATGGCCCGCTTTAGCTCCATGCTTTGGCGGTAAAAATGCCCTGCTTCTTCGTATTCGCCCAGAGTGTCGGCCACGCTGCCCAAATTATTAAGGCAGAGCGCCAAGCCTCGTTTGTCGCCAATTTCTTGGCGCAGCGCCATGCTGTCCTGGTAATAGCGCCGGGCTTCGGCAAACTCTCCCAGGGTGTAGGCCACGTTGCCCAGGCGTAACAAGACGTTTGCTTCGCCCCAAACCTCGCCGCTTTTGTGGTAGATTAGCCGGCTCTCTTCCTGGCGCTCTCGCGATTCGGCATAGTTGCCAGCCATTTCTGAAACGACGCCCAGGACACTTTGTACGGCCGCAACTTCAAGAGGAACAGACAACGGCCGTAAAATGGCCAAACTTTCCTCCATGATCCGCCGACCATCCTCAATTTGCGACATGCGCACCAACAGACGCCCTTGCCTGGAAAGCGCCTTGCCCTGGAGCAGGGAGTTTTGCTCTGCCACGTCGGCAACCTGGGCAAAAAGCTCTGAGCCTTCCTTGAACCAACTTCGGGTCTGGTAAAAGCGATAAAGCGCCTCCATCGCCTGATCCAACGCGGCAACATCGCGGCTTTCAATCGCCTGCCGCCACGCCTGGCGCACGTTTTCGATGGTGGCGCTGATCTCTGCCAGGGCAGCGGCCTGTCCTTCTTGCAGCAGCGCCGTCTCACGCACCCGCAAGAAGCGCATGAAGTAGCTGGTGTGTCTGGAGAGTACGGCCGTTTTCTCTTCAGCCGCCAATTTTTCTGCCCCATACTGGCGCAGAATCTCTGGAATTTCGTACTGGCCTTCGGCATTGCGCTGAATGAGCGACTTGTCCGTGAGCGTCAGCAGCAAAGGCAAAGACGCATCGGCCACCGCGCCAGCCGCTTCCAGGCTAAACCCGCCGCGAAAAACAGAGAGCATCCCAAAAACAGCCCGTTCCTGATCAGAAAGCAAACGCCAGGAATGTTCAAAAACCGCCCGCAGGCTGCGATGCCTTTGCGGCACATTGCGCAAAGTGGTGGCCAAAAAATCCAGATCGCGCTCAATTTGCTGCACAATTTCCTGGCAAGAAAGCATCCGAATCCAGGTAGAAGCCAGCTCAATCCCCAGCGGTAGCCCACTCACCAAACGGCAAATTTGGGCAATGTCTGCCGCCTGGGCCTCATTGAAGGAAAAATCTGTCCGTACCTGGCTGGCCCGCTCGACAAATAATGAAACGGCGCTGCAAGATTCAACATGCTCGCTGCCAATTGGCGGACATTGTAAACCGTACAGCTCTACCAGAGATTCGCCTACCAAATTCAGTCGTTCTTGAGAGGTAATCAGGAGTTGAATGCCGGGGGCAAATTGCAGCAGTTCATCAATCAGAGAAGCGCCATCCAGCAAATGCTCAAAATTATCCAGCACCAGCAGCATTTCTTTTTCTCGTAAAAAGTTAAGCAGTTGGGCTTTTTGCTCTTCTTCGCTGCTGCCCCCATAAAAAGTGTATTGCACCGTTTCGGCAATTGTTACGACCAGGAATTCGACGTCGCTGACCGGGGCCAAGGGCACAAAATAGACGCCGTGGCTGTACTTGTCTTGCCGGTTTTTGGCCACTTCTAGCGCCAGGCGCGTTTTGCCGGTGCCGCCGGAGCCAATGATCGTAACCAAACGGCCGTTTGGCTGGGCCAGAATCGCTTCAATTTCGGTCATTTCCTCATCGCGTCCTACAAATGAGGTGAGCTGTTGGGGCAGGCGGCTCTTGGGTGGCGGTTTGGGCGTCGGCTGGGAAACGGCCGTATCCACCCTTTTTTCAAATACGCCCGCGATGATCTGTTCGTATAATGCGGCCGTTTCTGGCTGTGGCGGAACGCCCAACTCCTTATCCAAAAGCTGAACACATTCCTCATATTGGCGCAGCGCACTGGAGCGCTGGCCAGCCAGGGCAAATAGCTCCATTTGTGCCCGATGAGCTGGTTCATGCAGCGGATCGAGCGCCAGCCAGCGCCGCCCCATCTGGATTGCCAGCTCATAATCTTGTTGGAGCAGGTAGCAGCGCATCATGAGCTTGAGGCCACCGGACAACATGCGCCGGTACGTTTCACTGTAAAACGCCTGCCAATCGTCAAACTCGGTGCTGTCTGAAAGCGTAAAGCCAGCCAAAAAATCACCGCGATAAAGCGCAACCGCTTCCTGCAAATAGGGGAGGCAATCTTCACAATTGGCTTGATCAACTTCCTGCGGGCATTGGTTTACCAGGCTGCTAAAGCGGTGAATGTCGATGTTTAGCCCGGCCTGCGGTGGCAAGGTAAGCGTGTTGCGGTCGGCAATGAGCCAGCTTTTGCCAATGGCATTGTTCAACGCTGCCAGGGTGCGGCGCAAGGTGGCTTTGGCGCGTACTTCGTCAGATTCTGGCCAGAGGAGGGCCGCCACTGTGCTGCGGCTTTGTGCCTTGCCCGTAACTGCCAGGTAAGCCAGCAGGGCAATGGCTTTGCGCGTATCAACCGAAATTGGTTTGCCATCTATTTCAATGGTGGGTGGCCCAAGTAGTTGGATTGATAAATGTGGCAACTCGATTCTCTCCTGCAAGGGCTGCAATAAAAAGACGAAATTAGTTTTACCAGGAAATATTTACAGCCAGCGCCACTAATCGTGTCTCTAAAGTATACCCGTAACGTCTTCGTAACGGTAGCGTTGCGAGGAAGTTCCGATCCTGTAACGGCCGTTCCCTATCCTACCTTTGTTGCAGAAGCAAAAGGCCAATTTCTGCTCTGCAATCTCAAAAATCATCATGCTGATCCGTTATTGAAGGAGGATTCAAAATGGAGCAAAGAAAGAAGATAGGAACACATTGGCGTAAAGGAATTGCACTATTTTTTGCCGCTCTGCTCATCGTAGCAGGGCTTACGGCCGTTTCTGGCCCCGGTGTGCGGGCAGAAGCGCCTACCGCAGCCGTTGCTTCTGGCTGGACACTCATTAAATTCCCCCAAGTTCAGCCAGTTTGCACTGGCGTTGGCTACCAGGGCGCAGCCTATTTTGACCGCCTCGACTGCGGTTTTGGCTATGTTGCCGTGTCAGAAACGACCGCCACATCCAGCGTCACCGTTCAATTTATTGATGCGTCCGGGGTGGTTCGTGACACACAGACCGCCTCTTACCGCGAAGAAGATGTTGCCTGGGAGTTTGATATTACCCCCGGCACCGATTGGGCACCTGGCCCGGTCACAATTCGGGTAAACAATGTAGATGGCGTTAGCGGCAACTTTGGTGAATCCAGCATCACCTTGAACCAGTTGGGTGCAGTGGTTGCCCCGACTGGTTTTGGCTATACCCCAGGGGATGACATCGAGGTTACCGGAACCGTTTTCGAACTCGACCAGATTCCCCCGCTGGCCAGTGCCCAAGAAACACCCGTTGGGGCAACGCTTTACGTGCAAGTTGTGGCCGCCGATGGCACGATTAGCGGCCCTTACGGCCCCGTCACGGCCGATTCGCTAGACGGCACCTTTACCACCACCATCCCCGGCAGCGCTACCCAGGCGATTACGGCCGATGCGACGACCAATTACCAAACGGCCGTTGCCATTGAAGTCATCGACGCAACCTACACCGACCTGCTCACGGGTGAATGGGCAGGCGCACGGGCTGGCTCTGGCTCCGTAACGCTATCCGTACCGCCGGACACCTTGTTGGTTGAGAGCAGCTTTGTCTCTTCCGTTGGTTGGGTGAAACCAGGCGATACCTATCCCTTCCGCGTGTTTGTGCGCAACTTTAGCAATACTACCGAAACCAACGCCGTGGTCACCATTCCCCCAGTAGATGGCACAACCTACACCCAGGTAAGCCCGCTAAACGGCTCCGGCAGCGCCGTCATCAACGGCGACGGCTCCATCACCTGGACGGTTGGCACGGTAGAGGCAGCCAGCAATGGGAACGCAACCCTTAAAACCCTGGTGGTGGAAGGCACGGCCGATACGCTGGGCCAGGACCCGCAAATTGTGTGGAAAGACCTCTCCAGCACGGCAACACTCACCTATGATGGCAGCCCGGCTGGTTTAAGCTCCATGAGCCACGGCCCCAAGGTGATTCCCCCGAATGGCGGCTACGAGACGGCGCGTTACGGCGATCGGCCGTTCCCCGTTGTGCCCGTGGATTATTTTGACCGCAAACATGATCCCGCCCACACAGGCGAGACTTTGGCCAACAAGATTAATTCCCCAGACATTCCAGGCTCTACCTTTAACCTGTTCCAGGAAATTTCTCTGACCCAGCTGTACCCCAACGGTACGGTGCCTTCGGCAGCCATTGCTTCGGCGGGATGGGAGTATGCCCCTGGCTTCCAATTTAGCGCCCTGTCTCCACAGGGAACTTGTACAGGTTTAACTTATAGTGCGGCGCAGGATACGGCCGTTTACCCCGAACGTATCGTCAATGGCTGGTACCAACTGCCGGGCGACACAGGCTACTATGGCTCAGATCGCTTTGGATCGGCCGTTGTTGGCGCACTGGCTGGCGTAGGCCCGTTGCTAGACATTGATTCCGCTTGTGGCCCCACCGGCAAAGCCGTCTTCGACGCGGCCCAAATTGCCGACCCCGAAATTGATTACAACGAATACGACACCGACAAAGACGGCGTTGTGGACTTCTTCATGATGGTTTTTGTGGGCGACGGCGGTAACGGCGCTTCTCAACTGAGCGTGCCCCCCTACGACAACATCTGGCCCCATTCCTCCAGCCTGGAATTCTACTTCAGCGACGAGGCCACCGGGCTAAAAGGCTACATCTCCGATGACCAGCTCAAGAGCTTAACCGAAGTACCGCAATGCTGGACATCCACCGATTACGCCACCTACGACGACTGTGCTGCCAACGGCGGTACCGGTCTGGACAATCTGCCCGTGTTCGTTCGCGTCGGCCCCTACAACGTCAATCCAGAATCCGCCATCGACAACGCCAGCGTGATTTCCCACGAGTATGGCCACTCCCTGGGCTTGCCCGACTTCTACTCGCTGGGCGACCGCGAAACCTACGGCGATTGGAACCTGATGGCCACCGACAAGTCGCATCACATGGACATCTTTGGCAAGCAAGAGATGGGCTGGGTTGTGCCTCTGCCGCTAGACCCCAATCAAACCGTTAACGTAAGCGATTGGGCTGATTCCAAACTGGACATTGGCGAAATCCACTGGCAGCAGCCGGATGGGACACCGTACGTACTTTCCGCAGCCAACGGCCATCAAAACATCCACAATGCCGAAGCCTACGTGGCCCAACTGCCATCCCGACTGCTCATCGACCCGGCCAAAGTAGCCGCGGGCGCTTCCCCAGACCACGTTTGGTGGTCCAACTCCGGCAACGATTTTGGCTGCGCTCCCTCAGGCGGGCACAATCTGGACATCTTCCTGCCAGAATTGGCAACCCTGCCAGCCGGAACCCAGGTGACGGTTGAGTTTAACTCCTATTTCGACATTGAATGGGATTATGATTACGGCTTTGTCCTGGTTTCCACCGATGGCGGTGCAAATTATCAATCTGTTGCCTCCGACAATGGCTACACCACCGATGCAGCCCAAAACCCCAACGCCAACTCTTGCCAGCAGCAGTATGGCAACGGCCTGACGGGTACAAGCGGCTCCTATGCCGCAGGCACTTCAGCCACGGATCGCCTGTTGGGTAACTTCCCCGACGGTGGCTTTTTACCAGACAGCTACGATCTAACGTTTGCCGCTGGCAGCAGCACCGTGCTGCGCTTCAGCTATGCCACAGACCCTGGTCTGGCGCGGCCTGGCTGGTTCATTGACGATCTGAAAGTGACGGCCGATGGCGTTGTCATCTACGAATCTGATTTTGAAGAAGACCATGATGACCGCGTGTTCAACGGCGGCTGCCAGGAAGATCTGGCAGTAGCCCAAACCTGTACCGTTGGTTGGACGTATGTTTCAGCGGCCGATGGCTCGCCAGCAGACCATGCTTATTACATGGAAATGCGTGACCGCTCTGGCTTTGACTTTGAGGGCAAGGGCGAAAACGACCGTGACCCCATCGCTTTTGAGCCGGGTTTGCTGCTGGTCATCACCGACGAGGCGCGTGGCTACGGCAACGTCGGTGCCGATAATCCCCCGGTGCAATCACCCGTTGATTCCCGGCCAGAATCTGGCAGCGATACTCCCAATCTGAACGACGCAGCCTTTAAGCTTGGCGACAGCTACTCTGACTTTGGCGCGCTGGGCTGGGTGGATAACTATTCTGACCCGTCCGACCCGTTAGGCGCAGATGCCTGGCGTCATCTGTTTGATTGTCTTTCCTTTACGGTAGACAGCATGAGTGGCCACACCACCATTGGCCCCGATACCGTACCGGGTGACTTGATTGCTGATGTGACCTTTACTATGGGTGATGGCTGCCGAACATTTGATTATGGTTTGCCCGACGGCAGCACGAACATGAAGCCAACGGCCGTTGCCCAGGCACGTCCCACCACCGCCAACACAGGTGAAGCAGTCACTTTCGACGGCAGCGCTTCTTACGACGACATCACGCCCACCAGCAGCCTGACCTACGAATGGGACTTTGACAACGACGGCACCATCGATGCTACAGGTCAATCTGTGCAGCACGCTTACAGCGATGCGGGTGTTTACACCGCTCGCCTGATGGTAACGGATGGCGGCGGTTTGTCTGACGAAGCCACAGTGGTTGTGACCGTGAATGAAACAGTCACGCCAACCGCGACGGCCACCAACACGCCAACGGCCACGTCTACACCAAACCCGACAGCCACGGCAACCAATACGCCTGACCCAACGGCGACGGCCACCAACACGCCTGACCCGACAGCAACAGCGTCGCCAACACCTGACCCAACAGCAACGGCGTCCCCGACGCCCGACCCCGACGACGTTACCAAAACGACAGGCGGTGGCTGGCTGTTAACCACCAACAATAAGCGGTTGAATTACAGCTTTACCGCTCAAGAAGATAATGATGGCTGGAAAGGTAATCTCCAGGTGAAGGACAGAAACGCCAACGTGGATATCGACATCGATACGATTACCTTCCTGGGCGAAATTCAGTCAGAATGTGGTCCGCTCAATGCTGCCCCATTGGCGGCCGAATTCCAGGGCAGCGGTACCTTCAACGGCACCAGCGCCACCTTCCGGGTCTGTGTGCAGGACAATGATGAACCAGGAACCGGAATTGACATCTTCTACATCACCTGCCTGACTGGCTGTGTGTACAACAGCAGCGACAGTGTGGTCGATGATGTAATTGACGGCGGTAACATCCAGGTGCACCACAAG
Organism: Ardenticatenaceae bacterium; assembly: GCA_020634495.1. Next base: position 26,545 of record JACKBR010000061.1, read on the forward strand.
CACCAGCGGACGGACACCGGAAACGGTAATGGCAATGGCAATGGGAACAGTGGTGGTTCTAGCAACGCAGCCTCAACGGTTCGGCTTGGCCCCATGTTCATGACAACCAATGTGCCTGGCCAACCGCAGCTGTTAACGGTGTTGGCGTACGATGCAGAGCAAAACCTGATGCCCAATGCTGATGTGACCCTGACGCAGGTTTCTGCCAGCGGTGTAACCCAAACGTTTACCGCGCTGACAGATGCAACGGGTACGGCCGTATTCACCGTCGTTGGTCTCTCGCAATACACAGAATATGTCGCCATCTCCGGCACGGTAGAATCCAATTACCTGGGGGTAGCTCCGGTTCTAGCCTTGCCTTAAACCAACCAACTAATTATTGAGGTTGAGGATGAATCTCTGCTTTGTGGAGATTCATCCGCCTCGATAATATTGTTGCCCTCCTTCAACTAGAGTTTCCCGAACTGGCCAGCCCGACCAACCAACCGGATACGGCCGTTCGGGAATCTCTTCCTCTTTTTTGCCCGTAACGCTTTCGTAACGGTACACTTGTAGAATGCTCAATGAAGGTTGGTTGGGCTATGGATATGGATTACCCATGGCACCGTAGCAAATAAGGGCAACAACAATGACAAAAAAATGGGTTCTTAGCATTTTGGCCGTGCTGGCCATTGTTCTATTTTGGGTGGGGCAACCGCTCTACGCGGTTGAGCGGCAGCAAATTCAGCTCGTTTATGCCACATTTGATCCGCTTTTAGATGGCGAGCCAGCGATGGCGGCTAATTTAACGGCCGTTTCCTCAACCCCCTACGCCCTGTTACAACTCACTGGCCCCATGCAGCCAGCCTGGGCCGATGAGTTCGCTGCCCTGGGCGTTTCCTTTCATGGCTACTTGCCAGAATTTACCTATCTGGTTCGGTTGGCGGAAGGCAGCGATACGGCCGTAGCCAACCACAGCGCCGTGCGTTGGCTGGGAGCCTATCATCCTGCATACAAATTGAGTCCCACACTGGCAGACGGCCGTTTGCTAGTGCAGCTTTTTGCCGATGCCGATTTGGGTGAAGTGGAAACGGCCGTTTCCCTCACGGGGGCCTCCTTGCTGGAACAAAGCCAAACGGCAGATCTCCTGATTGTGCAAGCCACCACTGGCCAGGCGGTCAAAATTGCCGCCATTGATGGCGTGATGTGGTTGCAAAACGTCACGCAGATGCAAGAACTCAATGACGATGCCCGCTGGGTGAGCCAGGGCAACATTCCCTTTACCACCCTGCTTTACGATCGCGGCTTGACCGGGGCCGGACAGGTTGGTGGCGTTGGCGATTCTGGCCTGTCGGTTTATGACTTTGGCAGCGGCACGGTGCCCAGCTGCTTCTTTTTGGATGATGGCAACGGT
>JACKBR010000062.1 GCA_020634495.1 Ardenticatenaceae bacterium
CGGTTCCACGTTTAATCAAACTATAAGTGGTAAACCAAGTATGTCCGGCCCCACACTGCCATTGAGTTTTGGTTTTTGTATTCTTTACCGGTGGTCCTAGCCAAACAAAACCACGCTCTTTGGCCAGCGCATGATAACTCGCTTCGGTTTTGCGTCGATTATCATGTCCTGCGCAATATGGACACTTTCCCCTTAAACGTATTCCATTATAGGTTGCAAACCAGGTATGATTCTTAGGACATCGCCATTTTGTTTTTGTGTTGACGTTTTTCGGTAATGGCCCTAGCCATTCTATGTATCTTTGTTTGGCTAAAGCAATGTAATCTTTGGCTTCTTTGCGAGCTGTGCTGCTACAGTAAGGGCAGCCAGTCTCAACGAATTTAATATTGCGATAGTTAGCTTCCCAAACATGCCCTTCCGCGCAACGCCAGGTGGTTTTCTGGCCAATATTTTTAGGAACTTCTTCACCTAACCAATCCAGTTGGCGATCTCGTGCTAATTGTTCATAATGATGTTGCGTAAGTCTTCTAGGCACTAGATTCTCCAGAATATATATACGCGCGGCACGGTTGTTAGTGGTGCCAGGCTGGGCATAATAGGGATAACCCTTATTTCATATAAATACTTAAGCGAACTTGTAAGAAACCATGTAAGCCCTAAATCGTTAAATTAGAGATGGAAAATTAGCTTCTTTTTCCCGAGTAACCAGCAGTTAAAAATGTAATGATGCCAGCTATAGATATTAACTATGTTGCCTGTCATCGATTATTACTCCAGGTGAAAAAAGCTGGAAAAGTAATTCTTTAGCCATTAAATAGACGGAAAGAGATTTGCTTAACTCCTTGTTATCATTTATTTTAACCGTCTGTTAACAACTGTCATATACAGTTTGTGTCTGGACGTTTGAGTACCTCTTTGCGGGAGAAGAATGCCCTCTCAATATATTCATCCGACTGGATAGTATGGTTCTCCTCACCAAAAGGCGAACCGGAAAGGAGGAATCCCCTTTATAGCAGGTTGATAGAACAATACTCACACTATACCCATCATTTTGATTAGTTAGTATTTGGAGGAAACATGAAGCAACACAAACTTTTATTAAGCCTTGCTCTCCTGGTTTTTATGCTTACAGCGTCACTGAGCATAAATAATCCAGTCCGCGCAGCGGCTGCGGATCTATTCATTTCCGAATATATCGAAGGGTCAAGCTTCAATAAAGCCATTGAGCTCTACAACGGGACAGGTGCCGCTGTAGATTTGGACGCGGGTCTGTACACCTTAGAGCTGTACAGCAATGGCGCTGCGACCCCCAGTCAATCCGTCGCCCTAACTGGCACCGTTGCCGACGGCGACGTGTTTGTTTTAGCCCATAGTTCAGCCGATGCTGCCATTTTGGCAGAAACGGATCAGATCAGCGGCAGTGTTATCAATTACAACGGCGATGATGCCGTTGTGCTGCGTAAAGATGGCGCGGTTGTTGATGCCTTCGGCCAGATTGGCTTTGACCCCGGTAGTGAATGGCCCGGCGGTGGCCAGAACGACACCCTGCGCCGCGCAGAAACGGTGTGCGCAGGCGATACAAACCCAGATGACGCCTTTGATGCTTCTGTAGAATGGGTCACCTTCGCTCAGGATACCTTTGATGGCCTGGGCAGCCACACAGCCGACTGTGGCGGTGGTGGTTCTGCGGCCACAGAACTATTTATGTCTGAATACATCGAGGGGTCAAGCTTCAATAAAGCCATTGAGATTTTCAATGGTACTGGCTCAGCTATCGACCTGGACGCTGGCCTTTATACTTTGGAGCTGTATAGCAATGGCGCTGCGACCCCCAGTCAATCTGTCGCCCTCACCGGCAGCGTTGCCGATGGCGACGTTTTTGTTTTAGCCCACAGTTCAGCCGATGCTGCCATTTTGGCAGAAACGGATCAGATCAGCGGCAGCGTCATCAACTTTAATGGGGATGACGGGATTATCTTGCGTAAAGATGGCGCGGTTGTTGATGCTTTCGGCCAGATTGGCTTTGACCCCGGCAGTGAATGGCCCGGCGGTGGCCAGAACGACACCCTGCGCCGCGCAGAAACAGTGTGCGCAGGCGATACCAACCCAGATGACGCTTTTGATGCTTCTGGAGAATGGGTCACCTTCGCTCAGGATACCTTTGATGGCCTAGGCAGCCACGCGGCCGATTGTGGCGGCGTGACGGTTGCCGGTCCCAAAATCAACGAATTCTCAGCCAGCACTACCGGCACAGACGTAGAATATGTCGAGGTATTTGGCACGCCAGATACCGACTATTCTGCTTATACAATCCTGGAGATCGAAGGGGACAGCACTTCGGCAACCGGGACAATTGATGAGGTCATCGCTGTAGGCAGTACAGACGCCAATGGTTTCTGGCTTGGTGATTTAGCTGCCAATACATTGGAGAACGGAACGGTTTCGCTCCTGCTTGTACAGAACTTTACTGGCGCTTTTGGAGACGATCTAGACACCGATGACGATGGCGTTTTGGATGTCACTCCATGGGATGCAATTGCCGACGCCGTCTCTGTCAATGATGGTGGGTCTGGCGACCTGACCTATGGCGTGCCGGAACTCGGCCAAAACTATGACGGGGTAAGCAGTTTTGCCCCGGGTGGTGCCTCCCGTATTCCAGATGGATTCGATACGGATTCGGCCACTGATTGGGTACGTAATGATTTCGACCTGGCAGGCATACCCGGTGAGACTGGCTCTCCGGTTGTGGGCGAGGCATATAACACGCCTGGGGCGATGAACGAAGTTTTTGTTCCCCCGCCGCTTAGCTGTGACACGGCAGATGTTGCCACCCCGATCTACGAGATTCAAGGCAATGGCGCTAGCAGCCCCTTGGACGGCACCGCTGTTGTCGTTGACGGTGTTGTAGTCGGTGATTTCCAAGAAGGGGATGGCGACCATACCGATTTGGACGGGTTTTACCTGCAAGATGAGTTTGGCGATGGTGATGCCACCACCTCCGATGGTATCTTCGTCTTTGCGCCTGGCGCAATTGATGTTGTCCCAGGTGATTTGGTGCGCGTCAGTGGTACCGTTGACGAGTTCTTCAGTTTGACCGAAATCACAAGTGTTGATGCGGTTCTGCTTTGCGGAACAGGCAGTGTTGCCCCAACGACCATTACCGTACCCTCTGATTTTGAAGCGTATGAAGGCATGTTGGTAACAGTTGGCCATACTCTGTACATTTCCGAATTTTTTAACTACGACAGATTTGGGGAAATTGTTCTCACCCCAGACCGTCAATATCAGCCAACGGCTATCTTTGAGCCGGGCAGCCCAGACCAGATGGCTTTGGCAGCCGCCAATACCGCAAACCGAATTACCCTGGATGATGGGCGCACTTCCCAAAATCCTGATCCGGCCATTCATCCCAATGGTTTTGAGTTCACCTTAACGAATACGTTCCGGGGCGGCGATAGCCTGGACAACGTTACTGGTGTCGTGGATTATCGCTTTGACCTCTATCGTATCCAACCCACCCAAGGGGCGGATTACACGTCTCTCAATCCGCGAACAGCTGCTCCCGACCCTGTCGGCGGCAGCCTGCAAGTCGCATCCTTTAACGTGCTGAACTACTTCAACGGAGACGGTTCCGGTGGCGGGTTCCCCACTGCGCGCGGTGCCGACAATCTGGATGAGTTCAACCGCCAGCGGGACAAAATTATTGCAGCCATCACGACCATTGACGCTGATGTCGTGGGCTTGATGGAAATTGAGAATGATGGCTATGATGCCTTTAGCGCCATTGCCGATCTGGTTAATGGCCTGAATGACGCGACTGCACCAGGCACCTATGCCTTTGTTGACCCAGGCGTTCCGCTTATTGGCACGGATGAAATTGCCGTTGGCCTTATTTACAAGCCAGCAACGGTTACACCATTTGGTGCCAGCGCCATACTGGATTCTTCAGTCGATTCCCGCTTCAATGATGCCAAGAACCGCCCCGCCCTGGCGCAAAGCTTCATGGAAAACAGCAGTGGTGCTGTCGTTACCGTTGTGGTGAACCACCTCAAATCCAAAGGCTCTGCCTGTGATGATGTTGGTGACCCAGACCTGGGTGATGGGGCAGGGAACTGTAATATCACCCGTCTTCTGGCGGCAGAAGCAATGGTTGACTGGTTAGCCACCGACCCCACGGGGAGTGGTGATCCAGACTTCCTTATCATTGGCGACCTGAACTCGTATGATAAGGAAGACCCCATCAACGCGATTCTGGCAGGTTCGGATGATACCTTGGGTACATCCGATGATTACACCGACCTGGCATTTGTCTATGGTGGTGAGCTAGCCTACAGCTACGTGTTTGATGGACAGTTAGGGTACCTGGATTATGCGTTAGCTAACGGCACCTTGACGGGTCAGGTCACGGGCAACACGATCTGGCATATTAACGCTGATGAACCTGATCTCCTGGATTACGACACGTCTTTCAAGCAAGACGCACAGGATGCCTTGTATGAGCCAAACGCTTACCGAGCTTCAGATCATGATCCGGTGATTGTGGGTCTTGACCTGAATGCCCCTCCCTACTGCGGCGATGCGTATGCCAGTAAAATGTACATATGGCCACCGGATCACCGATTCGATGACATTTCTGTTTTGGGTGTTACGGATCCGGATGGGGATGCAATTTCTATCATCATCGATGCTATCTTCCAGGACGAACCGGTTCTCGGCCCTGGCAGCGGCAACTTTGCCCCTGACGGCATGGGCGTTGGCACGTCCATAGCCCAGGTGCGGGCAGAGCGGGATGGTGGCGGAAACGGCCGTGTCTATCACATCTTCTTCACAGCCAGCGATGGCAACGGGAACGAATGTAGTGGTGAAGTGTTGGTCACCATCCTGCGCAACCGTGGCGCTGCTGGTCTGCCGGTTGATGATGGAGCTCTCTACGACTCGACGTTGATTCCGTAAGTTCGAGCGGCTTGTAACAGTTTAAGATACCTAAATAATAAAAGAGGCTTCCCGGCTAAAGCTTGAAGGAAGCCTCTTTTTCTTCAATTTTCTCTTCATTTTGTATGTCGATATGCTCATCACGGTTAAGCCCCCCAATAAAAAAACTTCGTATGAATCCAAGTGTTCGGTGAAAAGTGCTTGAATGCAAACTTACTGCACCATCCGATCCACAAGGTGAATATCATCGATTTTTATCTTGTCAAGAACACCTAAAAACGACAATCTCTAATCAATAAGTGGCATTTGGTGGCAACTTCGCTTGTTTTGGGCCTGGATGGTCAGATAATGCCCCTAAATCTGTCAATATTCCCGACGAAAAAATCCTAAAATTTCTTAGAACGGCTCTCAGACGCTAAAACAGGGCTTCAGAACGACCGTTTAGCGCGTAACCGCGCTTGGAGCGACGATGCGCCTCAATACCCTTGGATAAATAGCCGGTAACCGGCCGCTTTTCTCGAATTCAACCGGATAAAAGGTCTTCTTTATTAAAAAGAACCCGTGCCAACTGCCGTCTAAAGCGGCCGGACGTTTTCTTGGGGTAGCGATCCTAACCGCTGGGAAAAGCAGGTGAGTTCGCTACGAGCTAACTCAGAAGATCGCTTATGAAGAAAGCCAACGCTGCCAGACGCTAACAACAGGTGGGGACAAAGACAAATTGACGATAATAACCAAGCAGCTATTTAGCTACCAGTGGAATTTGATCCACCGGCCATCGGTCGATGTAGAGGCAATAAATCGTTTCAGGATTAACCGTCATGGGCAGATTAGTACCCAGTATAAGCACGCCGTAAAAAAGGGGGTCATCAAGGACCCAGATCGTAAACAACTAATGCTCATCAGCTACCTGCTATTACTTGGATTAAAGTGACTCATTAACGAGGTCTAGTGTGTATCGCTCTCTTCATTTCTCTGAAATTTTCCAAGCCGCTACTCACACTACGGGCACATAATTACGGACTTCTCCTAGTATGAAAAATCTGGGTAAGGGTTTTTATTGGATCCATCACCTATCAGTTGAGATGGTTTATTGGTACAGATTTTGGCTGCCACAGCCGTCGTAATACCATTAGCCAAAGCGTCACAATTATCACACTTGCTAACCAGGCAAACGATGGGACAAGATGAGAAGACAATTTCGCCTGTAGCCACACCACACGACCGATTAGGCTACCTCAAAGCAGCAGATTGGCCCCAACGGCAATGATAAAGACTGATATCTTAAATAAAGTTACCCAGAAAGAGGTAATATACGGCCGTTTTCCACCAGCCTCTGTTATATTCATCTTCGTATGATTCTCCCCTACAACCAATCTGTTTGGCTCAAATGAACACGATGCCCACCACATACGGCACAAAAGCCAGCAATGCCAGCGCAGGGTGGCCGCGTCTCGGGCTGTTTTTGCTATCCCAGCTAAAAAGATAAAGCGCCAAAAAGAAGGCTAGAATGCCGCTGCCAGCAAGCATCCCCACAGAAGCCCACGGGCTGAAATCAGCAACAGCACCCATAGCCAGCCCATTGAACGCATTCATCGCGTGTGTGGCAGGCATAAGCTGGGCAAATATCTGGGCCGATTCCGGCAACATGCTATAGGGCAGCATTAGCCCACCCAAAATCATCGACGGTATAAAGATGATCTGAGAGTACAAGACCGTCATTCGTGTGGAAGGGGAGACAACGCCAATCAACAGGCCAAGACCAGAGCAAGCTAGCGATAAAGCCACCATGACAATGAAGAAATTGAGCCCAACACCTGGCGTGGCGGCGGCAAATAACCAGGGGGCACTAAATGTGATGATGAGGGTGACAATGGCTAAATGCAGCCCTGTTGTAAGCCCCGGAATGAGCAATATAGATGCAGCTGGAACGCCGTTGATTTTGTAGCTGCGAAAGATGCCCGATTCCCTGGCGTTTACCAATGGATCGGGCAAACCCAGCAGCGTTGCCGCCAAAATACCAAACGTAACCATGGCCGGAATCATGGTTTCGCGAAAAAGCGGATTGATTCCCGGCATGATGGCCCCCATCATCAAGTAAAAGCCAAGAGGGAACAGATAGTTCATCAGCAGCAGGGTTTTGTTGCGAATCCCGGTTTTAAATTCAAAGCTGAAATGTGTCGTAAAAGCAGACATAGTTACTCTCCAGAAGCATCATGGTTTGTCAATTCTAAAAAGCGTTCTTCTAAAGACGGCCGTTCCACCCGTAAATCTATTAATTCATCAGCCAATCCTTGCACATAGGTGATGACGGCAGGAACGGTTTGGGCAATGTCGTGGCTAAAGTAGATAGCATACCTTTCCTTAAACTGCGCTTGCGTCACAGCCGGGAACGTGGGCTGATTGTGCAGCAGGATATTTGCTTTTGTGTGAACCGATACTTTTGTCAGACCTGCTCCAGTCGCTGTGATTTCCATGGGGGTGCCGATGGCGGCGATACGACCGTTGAGCAAAATCGCCACCCGATCAGACATCTGCTCCGCCTCAGCCATATCGTGGGTTGCCAGCATGATCGTGGTGCCGCTTTCTCGTAACTCCTTCATCAAGCTGTGCAACTCGGCCCGAGAAGCCACATCCAGGCCCGCCGTTGGCTCGTCTAGAAATAAGACCTGCGGCTCGTGGGCAATGGCTAAAGCCAGCGACAGCCGCCGTTGCTGACCTGTGGATAATTCGTGAAACTGGGTCTTGCGTTTAACCGTTAAGCCAAATCGATCCAGCAGATCGTAGCGGGGCACCACACCATGATAGGCGCAGAAAAAAGCCATTGCTTCATTGGGCGTCATCGCTTCCGGCATTCCGGCCGCTTGCAACTGTACACCGATGACATGGCGCAGCTTACGCGCCTCTCTGGCGGGATCGATTCCGGCAACATCCAGCGTGCCGCTGTCTGGTTGACGCAGTCCTTCCAGGCATTCCAGCGTGGTGGTTTTGCCTGCGCCATTTGGGCCAAGCAGGCCAAAAATTTCGCCTGGCTGCACAATGAAGCTGATGTCGTCTACAGCCACAAAATCACCGTACGTTTTGTGAAAGTTAGAGATGTTTATCATAGGGTTGGTCATTTTTATTTCATTCACCTAAAAAATAAAGTTATCAATTTTCCAAGCGGAAATTCCAAATCCTTCATCTTAAATTATAACTATAAAAAGGCACGAATAATTGACAATACACGCTCTGGCGATTCGCTTTTGCTTAAAAATGTAGGTACGCTCTCGTTTCGAGCAAGTTGGGCAACATCCGGGCGGCTGCTCATGGCGATGATTTTTAGGGACGGTCGTTCAACCTTCAATAACCTGATCAATTGAGCCGCAGGCAAACCGGGCAATTCCCAATCCAACAGCACACCATCTGGTTCCTTCTCAGCTACAGCCCACAGCAATCCCGTAGCATCCGCCGCTTCGCCTACAACCTGCAAGTCTGGCTCTTGCTCCAGCAGTAAGCGCAATGCCGAACGCACCTTCATTTGATCATCAGCCAGTAATAGACGCATCTTTTTCGCTCAAATTTTTGTGCAAGTTTTTTTAAATAAGTACCGACTAAGCTTCTGGTTATACATCCTTGTATTGGTCAGTCTGCTTGCGTAGCATCACAGTGACAGTAAGCCAGCCAAAGCACATGCCACCAATAGCCCCCAAAGTTGGGTAGAGGTGCAAATTTTCAATTAATTTCCCCCATAACATCCCCAAAATACCGCCGATGATAAGTCCCAAAAGAATGTAAACGTTATGCTTTGTTTTCATTGTGATCTCTTTCGAAAAAAATTTAACGCAGAGACGCTGAGGCACAGAGGAAAAAGAAAAACTTTGCCACCTGTGCAATCTGTGGATTTTCATTAATAGGATTGAGTCTGCGCCCATGTCGTTTCCTTTTACTAAACGGCCGTTATCGGCTCAGCTGCACCATAACAAAATCGCCAAACTGAGTAAAACCATCTTCGGCCAACATGGGAGGTTCCCATGTTTCATCATACCAACAGGCAATCCAACCAATATTCTGCTCATTAAGATAAGACAGGAACGGACGTCCGTAAGTTTCGTCCGTGCCATTTAACAAAAAATCTTGCTTTTCAGACGACAGGCCAGCCATAAAGCCCCACTCGGTTATTAAAACCGGATACTCCTCGGCCACCTGACCAAAATAAGTTGTCCATGTGGGTGCTTTGTGCAGCGGGTAAATATGTGCCGCGTAAGCAATATTGTCGTCTGGCACCGGGTTGTCTAGCGCCCAGCGTAAGTCGCGAGCATACTCCACCCCACCCACGATCACCACCTGGCTCGCGCCTTGATGGCGAATTGCCTGTACCAGTTCGGTCGCCGCAGCTTGCCACTGGCGCGGGCCAATGCCTTGCGGTTCATTGAAAATCTCAAAGAGCACATGGGGTGTGTTGTGGAAGTGTTGGGCAACGGCCGTCCAAAAATCCAGCGTCATTTGCCAATCGTGGCTGTAAAGTTCAGGCATCAACGGCGCTTTGCCAGTTTTCACATTGCCAATGCTGTGCCAATCAATGATCAAGTACATGCCCAGTTCCCCAGTCCAGGCCGCCGCCTGATCCAGGTAGCGCCAAAGATAGTCGGGATCGGCCTGCCAATAATGAGGATGCACCGGTAAGCGAATGACGTTGGCTCCAGTTGCAGCCATTTCCTCGAAGAAGCGGCGGCTAAACCGGTTCTGGCCATGCAGCACGGATGGATCAACAGGCATCAGGCCGCGCAGTCGCACGATGTTGCCGTTAACGTCCTGCAATTGATTACCTTCTGCGTACAATGGCTGTGGGAAGTTTGCCATCTCTTTGTGTGTGAAAATGGCCGTTTGCCTTACCGGCAATAAAATTTTCCCCTGATCAGAGAGGATGATGAAAACGAGAACGGCCGTTAACAAAATCCCAAAAATCCCTATCACCTTTGCTACGCTCTTGAGAAGACGTTTCATGCTTACACTCCGTTAAAAGCTGGATGGTATTTAACCACCCCCGTGACGCCTGCTAAGGCATTATCAGTCAACGGCATTACCATAAAAACCTCCGCTGGCACATCATGTTCCCAGCGGATGCCCAGAGGTTTAGCAGAGACAAAGCCAAAGCGAGGGTAGTAAGTGGGATGGCCCAAGACAACGGCAATCGTGAAGCCGTTCTCGCGGCACGCTTGCAGCCCTTTCTCAATTAGCTGCCCGCCAATGCCCTGGCGCTGATAATCTGGCAATACCGCTACAGGCCCCAAGGCGATTGCCTGCTTCGTCGTTTTGCTCAATTCAATACGAACGGGACTGAACAGGACATGTCCCACGATTTGCCCATCATGCAGGGCAACCAAAGAAATAATAAAATCTCCACTATCGCGTAAAGCATCTACCAAATCGGCTTCATTTTTCCGGGCAAAGGCTTGCTCGATAACATGCCGAACCGCAGCCTCATCGCCAACGCTTTCCATTCTAATTTCAAACATGCTGTCACTGTCTCCCACTTGGATATGTCTCTGGCAAAATTGTTTGGGTCAAAATTTGGTGCAGAACAGAAAATTGCTCAAAAGCAACCGAATGCCCGGCGTTGTCAAAGGTGTAAATTTGCTTGCTGGGGGCTTCAAGCTGGTCGTACCAGGCCAAAACCAAATCGCGCCGTGCGGCCAGCTCTGCTTTGCCATCCAAAATGTACACGGGGACGTCCAGCCGGGGCACATCCTGCCGGAAATCAATTGCCTGAAGCTGCGGGTACATGACGGTAAACATATCTATCAAACCGCGCAGGACGTTCACTTTTTCTACCAGGTTGTATTCACTGCCCAAAATGCCCCACGGCCCCAGGTTTGCGGCCGTTCCTCGTTCAATGTAGTCCTGAGGCGGTGTGTAAGGCTGGCCAAGCGCGTCATAATAGCCCATGACGACGGCGTTTGGATAGGGGGTGTCGGCATAGGGTGGCTCGCCGAAGGCCAGCATTTGTTCGGTGAGGGCTGTATTACCAGTTTGTGCCGCCAGGGCCAGAACATCGTGATAAAGCTGGCGGTCAGTTTCGCGCTGGCTGACCATCTGCCCACTACCAATCCAGGCATAATACAGGTCTGGTTGCTGCTGCACAGCCAGGACGCCCAGGGTAGTGCCCCAGGATTCACCCATGAGATAGATTTTTTCTTCGTCAAAGCGTTCACGCAGGTAATTTGTCAATTCGATGGTATCGGCAACGGCCTGATCCAGCGTTAACGTTTCAACAGGGTCAAGCGCCGGGTAAGATTTACCAGTGCCGCGCTGATCCCAGCTGACAACGACAAAATCCTGGGTCAGGTCTTGAAGCAAAACCCGTGAATAGGGCAGATCGCTTTGTCCAGGGCCGCCGCTCAGGTAAAGCATTACGGGCAGGTCAGCACTGTGGCCTCTTATCATGATGGTTTGTTTGTGGCCACCGAGGGTTACGGCCGTTAACTCCGCAATGCTCCCTGGAATTGGCTGCGCACTTGCGTCTACAATAGGAGGTGTACGGGCTGGCATTCCGTTTAGTACAGCCAATGCGATGACCACAATGGCCAGGATACCCAATGGGATTGATTGCACCACCAGCCAGACTGGGCTTGCCATCTCGCCAGCTTGTGAACGTGCCAGGAAGACGCCCAAACCGGCCCCCAAAACCATTGGCAGCAGGCTGACCAGGCCGTGAAAGCCGCGCCCCACAATCAGTGCCAACAGACCATAGGTGTTGTCCAGGCGGATAGGCCCAGTTGTGGGAACCATGCCGTTTGTGCGGGCAAGTTCAAAGAAGAGAACGTAGGCAAGCGGGGACAGCAGCATCGCCCATGGGGAGCCCAGCGCCCATCCGGCAACCAGACCAATTGCCAAACTGGAAGCAAGTACCAGCCACACCTGCAGGGTGGTGATTGGACCATAGGGTAAAACCAGTGCCGTCAGAAGTCCGGCCAGTGCGGAACTGCCAATGGCAACGGCCGTTCCCCTTAAAAGATTCTGTTTTTTAGCGGACAATTCAATCTGCTGCCGATCAAAAACTTGTTTGATAGTTGTCATGAGAAACTCCTGTTCGAACGCAGTAAGTAAATGCCATAGGTGCCAAATACAATGATGTAGGCAGCTGCAAAGACCATCTCGCGCACAGCCACCGGGCCAGTGGCCCCGGCACCGCCAGCTGCCATAAAACCGACAAAGTTGGTGAGAAAATGAGCCAAAATTAAAGGCCAGATTGTTCCGGTGCGGATGGCCAGCGCCGCATAGGCAAACCCAATTGCCGCAGCATAGCCCACTTGCAGCATGGCGTAAGCCGGGCTGGAAATAGCCAGCACATTCAGGATGTGCATCCCTCCAAACAGTGCTGCGGAAATCAGCGCCGCCCGCCAGATGCCTGTGGGCAGCAGTGCTCGCAGTATCAGCCCGCGAAAGAGAGTCTCTTCCACAAAGCCAGAGAGAATGGCGACGAAAAAAAAGAGCATTATCTGCATCGGATCGGTCGTGCTGAGGCCATCAAGCAGATTGCCAATTACCGGTACAAACGGCAGCCAGAACAGCCACAGCAGCCGCCGTTCATATGGGGAGCGGAAACCTGCTTCTTGCCACCAGCCATTTTTCGCCAATAAGCTAATGCAAGCCACGCCCAGCAGCACAAAGGCGATGAGGTACAGGCTGATCGTGGGCAATTCCGTCAAGGCCGCAACCATGCCTGACCCGAGGAAAATCATGACGGCCGTAACAAAAAGCAAGGCAGCTGCTCCATAAGGATGCCGTTCGGGGAATGTTGTGTTGTTCATCTCTTTCTCCAAAAAATTATTTTTTGGCTGGCAAAAAAGTCTGCAGCTTCGTCGTTAAACGGCCGTTTCCACTTCCATCTTCCCGAATTGCACTGCATGACGGTAAATCAATGGTGCGGCCAGCCAGTAAACAAGGCCCACATAAAACAAATTGATGTGAAACGCCATCGGCCCTAAAAGAAGCTGCAACCCAAATGCGCCAAACGAGATGGCCACGGCCAAGGCCGTGTACAGCCTGGTGCGATGCAGCCAGGCATACGGCAGGAAGTGTATGCCGCCTAAACCCGCCATCATCACGGGAATGGCGCGTGGATTTAAGTCGAAGGCTACGATTAAGGCGGGCAGTGCCAGTGCCTGAGATACTGCCAGTAGGACAGACAGCGCCCGCAGTGGATTGTCAGCTGACATGCGCCCCCAGCCCATCCGGCGTTCTAGCCAAAAGGCGGCTGGCAGCGCCACGCCTCCTTGAAACAGAACGATGAGTGCGGCCGTTTCCTCTGGCAGCGCAAACGATAAAATTCCGCTGATGATAAAAGTAGCCCCGTAAGCAATGAGAAAGGGCGCACCGCCAGCCGAATTGGCGCTGACTTCGTAAAATGCCTGGGTAAGCGTCATACCGTTTTGCTTCATGTTTCGCGTTCCTTTTTTTGGATCAGCAGCCGCGCTTTCTTTTCGCCTATCTGTAGCGCAGTCAGAAACTGCGGCGACGGCTTACGATTTATTTTGTTTTAACTTGCTGCTTTAAGGCATGAGCACGTCAGTTATTCCAGAGCCACGCTGGAACATCTGGCGGCGGTTCAGCCAGACAACGACAACGGCCGTTACGATATAAAAGAGAATGTCCCACGGTTGTGCATCAGGAAAAAGCGGATTCATTACCTGGAAGTGAAACAAGACCGCTATCAGCAGGCTGCCCCGGCTGGCATTGAACAGCGGCGTCAGGATGATTGAAATGGCCACCACACCGGCAAAGTAAGGCCCAAAGGCCCAGGCACTCTGGGGCGTACCGCTCATCAAAAAGGAGGGGATGTGCCACAACGCCCAAATAACGCCGAGAATCAAACCCGCCCAGAACGGGGCAAAGCGACGCTGCAATAAGGGCAGCGCCAGCCCACGCCAGCCAAACTCTTCGATAGGCCCCAGAAATAGTGCCAGCGCCACTGCTGGCAGCGCCTGGGACCAGTGAGAGAAGGGGAAGGGGTCGTTAATTGTTCCGGTGATAGCCGACCCTGCATAGACAATGGCTGGAATGCACAGAACGAGGAACAGCCACCACAGCCAGGAAGCACGCCACAGTGTCAGCCGCTGGAAGAAGCCGCCCAAACCCTTGAACCCGTAGTGCCACCAGACCAGGAACACACCCGCAATGCCTGGTGCATAGACGGCCAGTATGAACAGCGGGTTTGTTGGACTGACCTCGCCAAAAATGGCGACAATCTGGTCGGTGAACAAGATGAGCAGAATTGCCAATCCCCAGGTTAAACCGAAGGTAATTGCCAGGAAAGAACCAAGGGTTTTGTTGGTGATAGTTGTTGGAATTTTTGAAACTAAGTTCATCGTTTATTCTCCTGTTTGGGTAGAGAGATGGTCTGCCCACCTTGATTATTTGCTGGGAATTTCGGGGGCTTCCCAGTAAACCGATAATGTGCCGGGGCCGGGTTCGGCCGTAAGCACAAGCTGATAAGTTCCGGGCATCAGGCTTTGTTCCCAGGTACCGCCGCCGCTTGCATCGGTGCGGTAATTTTCGCTGTGCAAAATCACCAGGCTGTCATCATCTGGGCCGAGCAGGCTGAGATCAAAGTAGGCGGTATCGGCGTTGGGTAAGGTGTAGAAGAGTGTGGTAACGGCCGCTTCCGTCAATGTAAACTCCCCTAAAATTTCACTGTCAAGGGGACTATCTGAGAGATCGACCTCAGCCAACGGTTGAAAATCTGGTGGGGGTGTCAAACCCGCCCTGTTTATGCCCGCAGCGCAGCCAGCGGTGAGTACAATCAACAGTAAACTTAACGTGAGTAGGGTTGTGGCTAGGAACGGCCGTATTGCTTTTGCACTTAATTTCTTGTCTTTCATTCGTCAATTTCCTTCCTTACAAAATTAGAAACCTATGGCCAGTCTAAAAGAAACGCTCCCCAGACACATCGGGTATCTGGGGAGCGTTTCGGCTGGTCAGTTGTGGAGCGTTTTTCCTGGTCAGGTGACTAGTATAAACAAATTTTGTACTGTCGGATGAGGAGAAAGCATCCTTAGATGCGTTCTGTCTGAAGGCGTTCGCATTTGAGAATGCTCACTCCTCATTTCTTTTTTGTTTGCACTTATATTGCACATCTGTCACTTTTTTTGCGCAACAAGGCCAATCCATCCTGTACCTTCTGTGTAAGGCGTGCCTATCAAGTCGTTCCATACGCTTTGCACACTGTACCCAGCGTCTGTTAACTCGTTGGTAATGGTTTTACGGGTGAAATCCTGAAACCAATTCCGATAAACAGTCACCCGGCCGCTTTCTTCAATCACCGTCGCCTGATCCAGAAAAATAGATTGCTCGGGGTAATCAAACCCTTCTTCCAAAACCAAATGAGGGGTCGGTTTCCAGAACCCCGTTTTTGCTGCGTACCAGCCATTTTTATTGCCGTGCTTCCGGCGATGGCTCGGCGTGGTCACATCCAGAACAAAATGTCCACCCGGTTTTAGAGCACGATGAATATTGCCGAGTAATTGGCAGCGCTGTTCGGGCGAGAGTGGACAAAAATCACCGTAGATTAGCAGGGCAGCATTGTATTGATCTGTGTCATCAAGCGTCAGGTAGTTCTGGTAACGGTATTCAATGGCCAGTTTTTGCTCCTCGGCGTGCGCTTGAGCGTAGGCAATCGAACGGCGAGAATAATCCACACCCGTTACGCGCAAACCGTGTTCTGCGAGGCGCGCTGCATAGAGTCCGGGGCCGCAACCCAGGTCAAGCACGGCATCACCCGCCTGAAAACCCAGCGTGGCGATCAGCCAGGCGACCGACTTTTGGATCGTCTCTGGGCGGCGGCTGGCCAGATCGCTGTTTGGGTCAAGATGCGCCTTCAGCATCTGGGTTGAAATGTGCGGATCATCCCAAAAGAGCGGCTCACCTGGTGTGAAAGGTTCAGGCTTTTCTTGAAGGGTGATTAGGGCATCAATCTTCATAATTGGTTCCTCCGACTGTATTTTGGAGCTAAAAATGTCTCTGTTATGGCCCTTTGGCCCGGATATAATTGCTGACATCCACATTGAAGACAATATCTTCTGCTTCGAGAATCAGCCAGGGCGTGCCTTCATCGGCCCAGGTGACGGTTGAATGGGATGGGAGTAAAACGCCCTGGTATGTTTCCCAGTTGTCAATATCTAGCTGCCACAGAATTTTTTCCGTATCGGTGGCGTCCCGGTAGCGCATTGCCTCCATTCGTTCGATCAATCCTGTGTCAGGATTGAAGAAAACGGTGAAGATATCCTCGCTTGCCTCAAATGGAACAATGAGCCGGGCAGTTGTCTCGTCGATGGCTTCCCAGCGCACGCGGGAATCGGTTAGGTAGATGGCGGGCAGCCAGATGGATTCGCCCCAGAGGCCCAGATTGGCGGCCATGTTGATTTTGGACTCGTTTTCTACCACGCCCACAGGCAGTTCCATGCGGGCCTGCCCATCCAGATAGCGCTCGTTTACCTTTAGGATGGGGTAGCCAAACAGGGTGGCTTCAATGTAGTGGCGGTAGCCTTGCCCGGCATCATGGGTAAAGCGCAGCCGGGCAGGGAAGGTGATGCCCATAAAACGCAGCGTGCCGCGTCCGGTGATGACGGCCGTTTTCACCACGCCTATCTCATCTCCCATCATGGCCTCGTAATAGCGGACGACGGGTTCAGGTAAATCGGTAGGGAGGGAAACGGCCGTATCCCTCTGAGATGCCTGCGGGAAAGTAGTAAATGGTTCAGGCTGTATCCGCAGCCCCCAGGCCAACAGGAGTGGAACCAGGATAACCAGGCTGATCATTGTGCCACGAAAGGCATTGCTCCAATCTAGCACCGTGATCACCAGCGACAGCACAACCGCTGCCGACATGACGGGCAGCCACCAGGATTGCTTAACTGCCAAACCCACCGCCGCGCCAACCAGCCCTACGGCCGTCAGCAGCCACAAAACGCTAAAAAGTCGCATCCCGGACTGGCCAAGCTGGAAACGGCCGTTCAGCAGCGTAGTTTTGTAGGGGAGTTCAGCAATTTCGGCCAGCGGCCAGTAAGCCACAAAGCCCATGAGATGAATCAAGCCATGAATGACGGCAATGCCAACGGCAATAAAAAAAGCGATACGCAGCATCATTAAATCCTCAAAATTGGTAATTGGTCAGATACCTTTAGCTTATAGCAAAACTCCCCAGACAGATCAGGTATCTGGGGAGCGTTTTCCCTGGTCAGGTGACCAGTTTCATTGGTAGGTCAAAGCGAGAACTTCAAGCCATTACCAGCCCCTTGAACAACGTGTTACGGAGCAATTTGCATAGAGGCGATCAGCATATCCAGTTGGTTGATTGAAGGTGTAAACGTATCTGGAGATGTGCTGTCTAGCAGATTGGAAACGGCCGTGTAATAACCTGCCCAATCCGCATTGGTGTCACTGATGTCTGGATAAGCGATTCCGTCAGTGGGTAGGACTGCCGCTGCGTCGCTGGTTTCCGCCAGCACCGGGGCTGTGACTGGGAAGATAGCCACAATGTAATAATTTCCATCACGCGTCACTCCCTGGAACTGATAGAATAGTTCGTGGTTGTTGACTGGCGCGTTGGTTTGCGCATATTCGGTCAAGAAGCGTACCCCGCTGCCATTTTGGAATGAGACGGTCTGGATATTCGTGGCAAAGAGCTGCTGCGCATTAAAAAACGGCACTGCTGGGAGCTCATCTTCGCTAATCGAACCGTCCGAGCCGTACAAGATATCGTCCAAACGCCGGATGCTTTCAAAGGCAGTGGGAACCATCTCGGCATACGCCTGCGCCGGGTAGATGTAAATCTGTGGCTGGTGAAGTTTATCTTGCAAGACGTAATAGTCGTCCAGCATCACCTGAAGGTGGCCTGGCGTCTTTTGCCACCAAGCGGCATCGTCACTGTCGTTGCGTGGCGCGTCACTGCCGCTTGCACCGCTGGCCACTTCCTGGGGCACCACGAGCGAGAACGGTCCGAAGGTCACTTCTGTTCCTGTGGTGGGAGATGGCTTTGTGGTGGGAACGGCCGTTGGGATTTCTGCTGCCTGGCTGGCCGTGGGATTGACCGGCATTGGCGTAGAATCCCCGGTTGCAGGGGGCACGGTGTTGACCGGTGGGTTGGCTACTGCGGAGGAAGGAGCACAGGCTGATAGCACAAGCGATCCTGCCAGAAGCGCAGTGAGCAGCAAAAGGGAAAATCGAGGTTTTGTTTGATTGGACATAAATAGTCTCCTTCAATACGTGTGTTACGCACATATTAATCTTGGGAGATTCAAACCTCCTCCGCCTGCGGGGGAGTCTTTGTCCTGGTCACATGGTTAGTTAAATTTCGTTTAATCCATAACCTTTCTCGATTAGCTGCTTCAATTGCTGCGTAAAACGCGCTGCGGGAGCGCCGTCAATCAAATCATGGTCGATGCTGATAGTCACGCAAAGGTACTCACGAACTTCAACCCGATCCTCAACGATTCCCGGTTTTTTTGCGATGCCCCCCAGGGTTAGCTGGAGAGAATGATTGGGAACCGGAATGCCCCAGCCGCTGCCTGTGCCAAACATGCCAACGGAACTGACCAGCACAGTGCCATAATATGCCTTCAGCAGCTGCGGCTGCTTAAAGAGGCACCAAAGGAATAATCGTCTGACAAACCCCGGCAGTTTTACAAACCAATCAATGAAGCTGGATTCCTGGCTGCTTTGGTGCTGGTTTTGGAAGGCCCGAATTTCCTCGTGAATTTCGTGAAGCGTCTTTTTGTTTACGGCTCGGAGGATATACGGCCGTATCGTCTTGCGGCCATTCACATCAACCTCGAACAACATATTCACATCTACATCATCAAAAACAATCACCTGATTGCGCCAGCTGCGATAAGCGTGCATTTGCTTGTTTTGTGCGATTGCCTGCCCCAGGCAAGCCAGGATGAACGCCGAAAAGGAACGGGTTTCGCCCGTTTGCGTTTTATGCTGGCGGATTTTTTCACGGGCTTGGGTAATATCAAATTCAACCAGCCCATGAATGATATGCTTCTGGTGGCCCATCCGACCGCCATCGGCCATTAGTTGTCGCATTCTTGGATAGGGTTGAACCGTAAACAAATTTTGTGTTGTTCTCATAATGTGTAATCACTTTTTCCCATGGTAGGTTCGCCAAAATATTGTTTGATGCAGGTTACGGCCGTATCAACGCCACGTTCAGCTCGAATGGCTGCGCCGAAGTCGCTGGCTCGCCGCCTCATTGCTGTGTCTGAAACGGCCGTATCGATAGCCGCTGCTAAACGGTCAGCCGTTAGATGCTTCTGCAGGATTGGTTCTGGCCCCAAGCCCAGCGCTTTGATGCGTGCCCCCCAAAACGGTTGATCAAACACGAATGGAACAATGATTGAGGGAACCCCGGCACGCACTCCTTCGGCCGTTGTTCCCGCCCCACCATGATGCACCACGGCGGCCATGCGCGGGAACAGCCAGGCATGAGGCGCAGCGTCTAGAACGAATACATTGTCTGGCACCAACTCCGGGCGCAAGCCGCCCCAGCCGGTGAGCAGCAGGCCACGTTGGCTGCTTTTAGCCAATGCTTCCAAAATAAGTTTGGCTAACTGCTCCGGGTTTCGACCCGCCATACTGCCAAATCCAAAATAAACTGGTGGATCGCCTGCATCTAAAAATGCAGTCAGCTCAGCGGAAGGCTGCCAATCGGTGAGTCCATCCAGAAAAAAATATCCTGTGATATGCACGTGGTTGGGCCAATCCGATGGGGGAGGAATGATGCTAGGGCTGTACGCACTCACCATAGGGGTTGCGAGCAAGGCACGGGTGAACTGAGCAAAGGTGCCACGTGATAATCCCAGGCTTTGTCTAAAATCATTGACATATGGACGATACCACAGCCAGATTACCCTAAGCATCATGGTGCCAGACAAATGATTATGCAGCCAGCCAAAATTTCTTTGCCACGGCCATGAGGGAGCTGGGAACGCACCCGTCGGCAACAGCGGGGTTGGTTCGACATGGACAATCGGAATGCCCAATGATTCAGCAATAGCCTGCCCAAACGCGCTAAACACGCCCAGGCAAATCATTGCATCTGCGTCGCGGCAGGCGGCAAGGGCATCCTCAACCATTTGTCTAACGACAGGGGCAATCATTTTCCTGATGGCATCAATCGACATGAGCGGGTTTGCGCCGCCGCTCTCCATGAACCGCTGCCCGGTGTCGCTGGCCATTATCTGCTGCACATCGCCGCGCAGCGGATAAAAGTCCACTTTATTTCCCCGAACAAAATTGGCAAAATCTTCCGGCGCTGCCAGACGTACACAATAGCCCGCTCGTTGGAGTCCTGCACACAAAACGATACAGGGTTGAATATCTCCTCGTGAACCAGCAGAAAATACAGTGATCTTCATGTTAATAACCCTGAAATGATGTAACCGGCAATCGTTGCGCTTGTGTTCGCAAAATTATGTGCCAGAAAAGGAGCCAGCAAACTATTTGTTTTTAAATAGACAATTGCATAAAAAGCGCCACAGCAAACGGCCGTAACAATTTGAAGATAATCAATGTGCGTTAATCGAAATGGTGCCAGTGTGAAGTAAATATGGGCAATGGCAAAGTACGCACTCGATAATGCGATTAATCCAAATTTACTCGCCATATTTTGCCTAAATCCAGCAAACACCCAGGCAGACAACACGCTGATGATGAACCCTCTAAACAAAATCTCTTCGCCCATTCCTGGGAAGAATGATTGAAATAGCAGCGTGGCAATCATGATGTTTGTTGGAGGCAGAGGGATCGTTTTCATTGTGAGCCAGGTGTTCGGGAACAAGAAATATGTAGCTGAAACGTACAGGACAATAATTGCAGACCAGAGCAAAACAAAGGCAGCGAAAAACTTCATTGAAAGCTTTTTGTGGTAACTGTTGATTCCCAGGTCTTTGACACCTTTTTTGAACAACCAGCGATAAAGAACAATGCCGGTAACTGCCTGGATAGTCTGCTGATACACGCCAACTATCGTTCTTGTGTATTGAAAATCCGGGGATATGGTTCGCTCTAATTCTGAACCGGAAAAAATCAAGAATTGATTCAGTAGCTGGATGAAAATCAGGATGAGTACGCCGTAGGTTATTTTTTTAATCATCAATTACCTGCACAATGTGTTAAGTTGTTTTTATCAGGACGTTATTGCCTGGCAACCAGCAACATGACGGCAATAGACATATCCATCAAGGCATGGATAAGTGCCATGTATGGCATCAGACGCGGCCGCCAGCGTAAAACCACAGTTATTAAACCAGCAAAAGGGAGAAACATTACCAACCGGTAAATAATAAAACGTGTCTCCAGGATGAAAGGAGCAAATATGTGCTGGGCCGAAAGGAAAAATATGGTTAACGAAACGGCCAGCCAGGGGCGAACCCCCTGTGCTTCGATGCGCGGTAGGGCGTAGAGCAGGTAGGCGGGCAGTTCAACCAATCCCTGCAACAATGGGAAAAGGGCAAAAGTGACGATTGCTGCCCAGGCGGGCAACGGCCGTATCAGCAAATTCAACGCTATTTCAGGATACCCAAACAGCCACTGCGCACTCCATAAATTAGGTAGATAGCTAATTGGTCCAGCAACGGCCAGAAACCTAAGCAAAAACAGCAAATCTGGCTTGATGAACGCGCGTCTAAGCCGAAAAATATGCCAAAATTGTTTGCCTTCCTGTTGGAACCAAAAGATGAGCAACCACAAGCAGACAAGGTCTGTCAGTACCACCGCCATCGGCCACCAGCCAGCCGATTTGTTCCAGGAGTCAGATGATCCGCTCTGCCAGAAAAACAGCGCAACCACGCTTTGGCCTGCCAGAAAAAGCAGCGAGCGGCTGATTAGCATTAGCCAGGGGCGTTTGGATTTGAAGCGTTCGTTCATGTTTCAAACCGTTAGTTAATATGTTCCAGCAGCGGTAAAGTTACCCCTGCCCTTCAGATAGCTATCAAAGAATTTAAGGCAGACCCTATTGATTGTTTTTAGGCTGTGATGGGCATCGATTGGCGACTGCTGTTGGTTCAAAAGGCGGGTCAATATTGGGCTGGTTAAAGCAAGGTCTGTTAGCGTTAAATGCCCAGCCCCGGTTATATAAACATTAAACGCAGCAGCTTCGCTATCTTGTAGCAGCGCATAGTTTTCTGCATATTGCGGCCATTCAGATAGATGGCTCCAGGAGGCGTCCGAATAAATATTGAGGACAGGCACGGGGTAAATCTCATCTGTAAAAACAAACTCGCCGTCCTCGACGCCTTCAATGTCGTAAAGAAATGGGGATTCGAGTGCGAGCACTGCGCTAATGTCGTTGCGCATCCTGCCGATGCCCAATGCCGCTGATCCGCCGAGAGAATGGCCCATAACGCCAATTTTTGTCGGGTCTATGAGCTTGTAAACCGCATCTACATCGTTGTTCTTTGCCTGCGCCAGAATGGTATCAATGACAAAATTAATATCGCCAGTGCGTATGTCCATCCACTTTTGAAAGAACGCAAATGCTTGCTGCTTGTTGGCATGGGCGTCATGAACAGCAACTTCCTGCACATATCCCCAATCAATCCAGGTTTTGTTTCCTTCCACGTCGGTAGTGAATAAGGCTTGATACGTATGATCAATTGAGCAGACAACATAGCCATGCGAGGCAAGCTCGTTATAGAGGGATTCGTTGCTGGTTTTCAGACCAAAGCTACCGTGTGAGAACACAACAAGCGGATAAGTGTGGAAATCTGCCGCGTCGTAATTTTGGGGGTACCAGAAGGCGACGGTCAATTTTCTGTAAGCACTTGTATTGGAATAAGTTTCGATGCGATTCCCATCGGTATATGTATAGAGGGCTGTGGCAACTTTGAACTCGCCAGTTGTCTCGATTAGGTCATATTTAGGGAAAACAAGTGCAGAAATCAGCAGTATGGCCAGGATTAACAGCAGGCCGAATGTTAAGAGCTTCCTCTTATATTTCATCTAGTTCCTCTTTGACTAATCCCGTGAAGATTGTTGCCTGAACTATAAATAAAAAACTCCTCATCTATATCGGATAGATGGGGAGTTTTAGGCGAGTCAATTGGGGGGGGATGTTTCTGGTCAGTTGACTAGGTTTTCTTGCAAGGCCAGGGCGACGGCTTCGGTACGGCCGTTTACCCCCAACTTCGACAACACACTACTCACATGAAATTTAATAGTAGAACGGCTAACAACCAGCCTTTGCGCAATTTCAGGGTTATTCAGCCCCTGAACCAGCAAAGTTAGGACTTCCAGCTCGCGCGGGGTCAGATCGTATTGTGGCGGTGCGGGGCGCGTGGCAGCATGAATGAGAGCGGCAGTCGCTTCCGGAGCCAGTGTTGGTTGGCCTCGGTAGGCGGCGCGGATAGCGTTTGCCAACGCATCAGCCGTAACGTTTTTAAGCAAATAGCTAATAGCCCCCGCCCGCAGCGCCCCCTGAATGAGGTCTTCTTCTTTGAAGCTGGTAAGGGCAATCACCTGCACATTGGGGCATTGCTGGCGAATCAGGTAGGTTCCCTCCGCGCCATTCATTTCTGGCATTACCAAATCCATGAGAACGACATCTACCTCAACTTGCTGGCACAGTTGAATCGCCTTTGCTCCGCCAGCTGCTTCGCCCACTAGCTGCAAATCATCAAATACCATCAGAAATGCGGCCAGGCCGCTGCGAACCACAGCATGATCGTCTACAATCAACACGCGAATAGGTTTATCTTCTATCATCATCTTCCTCATTGTCTAAAGCGACAGGTGTGAGAATTGTCACGGTTGTTCCCTCGCCAATCTGGCTGTTAATTGTTAATTTTGCGCCGATTTTTTCGGCACGTTCCCGCATGATGCCCAACCCCAGTGAGTTTGGGGAGGCACCAGACAGGTCAAACCCTCGGCCGTCATCCTGGATAGTTAAGCTCACGGCCAGGGGCAAAAAAAGCAACTTTATGATCGCCTGACCGGCTCCGGCATGTTTGGTGATGTTGTTGAGCGCTTCCTGGGCAATGCGATAAAGGGCGATCTGGGTTTCGGGAGGCAACGGCCGTTCCCCCTCCACAATCAGCTCAATGGGTAAGCGTGAACGGCCGTTAAACGCCTGCGTCAGCTGGCGCAGCAGCTCCGCCAGGCTGAATTCAGTTAGCGTGGCCGGGCGCAGTTCCAAAAGCAAGGTACGCATCTCCGCCAGCGCACCTCGCGTCAATTCCCGCAATTCTTCTAACCGTAGCCGCCCTTGACCCGGATCGCGATCCCAAATTCGCGGCAGTACATCGGCAATCAAACTGGCAGAAAAAAGGGTTTGCGTGACGGCATCGTGCAACTCTCGCGCCAGGCGGTTGCGTTCTGCGGCCACAGCCACATCCTCGGCTTTCTCTATGAGATAGGCGTTTTCAATGGCAACGCTTAATTGATCTGCGATTGACTTAAATAAGGCCAATTGATCTGGCGTAAAAATGGTGCCAGGCGCACCAATGATGACCAAAACCCCAAATTTTCTGTCCCGAACTTGCAGCGGCAGCAGTGCGCCCGGTTCTAAAAATGCCTTAGAAACATCCGGTGCAATATACCTCATTTCACCACTGTCAATGACGACCTGCCCTGCCTGCAGCATCGGAGCCATCTCTGCTGGGTTAACCGTTTGTTCTGGACGCAAGATACCAGGCTTTAATTTCTCGGTTTTTTCATCGATCAAGCTCACTCCCGCTCGCGACGCACCTACCAAATCCACCAATAGATCGAGCGTTCGTGCAAGCATTTCGTCCAAATCCAATAAGCTGTTTGCCGCGGCTGAGACATCTAGCAGCATTTGCAATTCTTGAGTACGAGCCGAAACGCGCTGTTCCAGATTTTGCCGTAGGCTGGCCCGTTCCGTTGTATCGATGGATACAATCAAAATGCCCACGATCTCGTCACCCTCCAGCAGAGGGGCCAAGACCACATCCCAATAAGACACAATCCCGGCTAATTCTAAGAGGACGTCATTTTGCTGAATGGTTTCACCCATGAGGACTCGCTCGAACATGGGTAATACGATAGGTTCTGTGCCGGGGAGGTGGTCGAAATAACAAACGCCGGGAGCCAGCGGAGTCGCTGAAGGGGGCGCATAACGGGCAGAGAAATCGTTCCAAGTAGGATTGTAACGTTGGATAATATATTCGCAATCGAGAACAGCGATGCCCATCGGCATGTGCTCAAAGAGCATTTCTAGCAAGTTTAGTTGGCGACCCAGGCCAGGATCAGGTCGAAAGGCAACGGCCGTTTGCCCATTAGTCTGAGATGCTGGGAGCAGTTCAAACAGGCACGCCTCATCCCCCCTGGCTTCACAAGCATGTTCAATGCAAACCACATCCTGCCGATTCCCAAGCACATTGACAAAACCCACAAACACACCGGCCGTATATGAACAAATCGGCGTATCGGGGTTGTCATTTTTCTCTCGGTACATCCATGCTTCGAAAGCATTAGTCGCACTAATTAGGATATGTCCGAGAGGCCATTCAAATTTACTAATTGTGAATTGACCAAACCCTGCGGTTTGATAGGCCTTGATGCAAGCGGTAAAGGCTTTCGATTTGTTCCTACCGGCTTGCTGGGCAAACGATTGGGCAAACGATGCACCCCCATTTGTACCAGCCTGCTGCAATACAGAATTGGTCAAGCGTTCACCAATAAGGGCTTCTATTTGGCGACGCAACCCCCAAAAACCGGCCTCAATGTCCATGAAGGCTATACGCGCACCCCCAAAATTTAGGACACCACTTTGTTCTTCAGCTAAATAATTGTGAAGAGACATGTAATCCCTTTCGATAGCCTCCCTCGTTGTTTCAAATTACGCCAATCCTAATCTTACAATGATTGGTTTACTTTCTGGAAGTGATAAACCTCATTAAAAACCAGTTCTTTTTTCTCATGCGTTATTATTATGTTCAAACAAAGGACAGTGCACCAGGAACATCAAATTAGGTTATTCCCTAACCTTATATTTAAGCCCTGATCTGATCATTAAGAACCTGAAATTTCTTAGACTGGCTCTCAGGCACCGAAATAGGGTTCCTGGCAGGCCTTTTGGCGCGTAACCGCGCTGTTGGGGTGAGTTTCAAACCTTTCAGGAGGCCTTCCCATGCCCCATTTTCAACGCGGTGATATGTGGGCCGCTTTTGCCACCACAGACCTTTTTCTCATCACAACCAACAGTACGATTCGCAAAGATGGCGTGCTGGTTATGGGATGCGGCATTGCCCGACAGGCGCGAGAGCGCTTTCCGGGCCTTGATGCAGCAATAGGCAAGCAAATTCTGAGCCTTTGTGGCAACGAAGGGCAGTATGGTCTGCTCGTGAGCCCGCGATGGCCGGAGGCGAAGTTAGGTGCCTTTCAAGTGAAGGCGCATTATAGTCAACCCGCAGGTTTGGAACTTATCCGTCATAGCACAGCTATGTTGTGTGCCTGGTGCGCTATGCATCCCGATGCCCAAGTTATTTTGAACTACCCTGGCATTGGCAACGGCCGTCTCCATAGCAAAACTGTCTTGCCCATCATTGGCCAACTGCCAAAGCAGGTCACCATCTGGGAATATCCGTCGGCGGGCAAGAGAACGTCACAAGACAAACCCTAACTGTAATCTACGAGTGAAAATTGGCCGAGGCGATGCTTGCATCACGGATATCACCGATGCCCATCACCGCGCCATTAAGAACACGCAGCAGCTGTTGGCCCGATCACCTGCATCCGCTTTTCATCATCCACAACGCTTATGACCCTTCGGCTGAGCTCAGGACAGGTTCTCCACCGTCATTTGCAATTATCTGGCCGGGCGTCACCATGTATTCGGCCGCCTACGAACTGGCAGCCGGTCGGGACTATGAGGTCGTCCCGCTCGATGCCACTGCCCTCACCCCATTTTCGGGAGTTGTTTATGAAAAAACTTAAAACACAGATAGCTGCGCTGCCAACCCTGCAGGTAGACGGCAAAATCTATCTTTCCTGCCAGGCGGTCACCAACACGGTAGCCGCTTTTTTATTCCCACAAAGAACCCCTACCTACCCCGCTGACCAGATGGATGCCACCGGCTACCAACGTGTCCTGGAAACGGCGGATACCCTGTGCCGTGAGCTGGGCTACGCCTCAGTCGTAAAGCTGGCGCCGCCAACTGTGCCGTTTTCGGAGATGGGCCTGTATTGGTCGTCTGCTGCGGTTGCACACAGTCCAAACATTCCCTGGCCTGCCACAGAAGAAGAACCGGTTTTAATTCACGCCGGCCCTCATCGCATCGAAATGATTCAGGATGGCTTATTGCTTGATGCCCGCCTCAACCAACTGGGATTGGCAGAGGTCAACCAGCAGCATTTCAAAATCCCGGTCACCGCTTCCGATGCCGTTATTGATTTGATGCACCGGGCGGTAAATTCCAACTGGCCTAACGATTATAAGGGGATCTGGCACGACATCCTGGGAATGTGCGTGGCCAGCGGTCAAGACATCAGTGCCACGGAAAGGGTGTTCACTGTCATTATTCGTGGCCTGGGCCAGCGGCGCTATTGGCGCTTCAAAGCCTGCATCCAGCAGGAAAACAGCGGTGCGCCCTTCCTAACTATACGTCTGGCTGATGAGGGCGAGCCCAACGCCTTATTCGACCTGGGTCACGTGGTCATGACGCCGGGGGCGGCTGAGTTAGGCGTAGATTTTGCGCCCTACCTGGCCCGACACGCCCAGGGTGACTGGGGCGATGATTTAGACAGCTTCGATAGACGGCAAAATGATACGGCCGTCAAAGAAAGGTATCGCATCCTGTCCGCCTATTCCGTTCCAGTCGGTAATGATGAGACAGAACGGATATGGATTATTACTGAAGCCGATAGGTCGGCCACAACGATACTTCTGCCTTCGGAATATTGATCGTGCTCAAAAAATGGTACAATGTCTTTGATAAGAAACCTAAACGGATTTTGGTAATGATCA
>JACKBR010000063.1 GCA_020634495.1 Ardenticatenaceae bacterium
TGCGCAAGCACGATCTGGATCGGCCCGAATTTTACATGCTCATGCTCTTTTCCATCAGCGGCATGATGCTGATGGGCATGGCCAACGATCTCATCTTAATTTTCCTGGCGTTAGAAGTGCTGTCCATCCCGCTGTACATCATGTCTGGCATGGCCTGGCCCCGCACCGATTCAGAAGAATCGGCCATGAAATATTTCTTGCTGGGCGCGTTTTCCTCCAGCATTTTGGTCTTTGGCATTGCCCTCACCTACGGCGCGACTGGCTCTACGGCTCTGCCAGAAGTTTTGGCCAAAATTGGCAGTGGCGGGGCGCTGGGCTTGGCTGGCGCGGCATTTTTGCTGGTGGGCTTTGCCTTTAAGGTTGCGGCCGTTCCTTTCCACATGTGGACACCGGATGTGTATGAAGGTGCACCGACGGTTGTAACCGCGTTCATGTCTGTCGGGGCCAAAGTTGGTGGCTTTGCAGCCATGCTGCGCATCTTTGTCACCGCCTTGCCAGACCTGGGGGACACCTGGGTTGGGGCAGCAGCGATTGTGGCCGCGCTCACGCTCATCTTGGGTAACTTTGTGGCCATTTCCCAGGCAAACATCAAGCGCATGTTGGCTTACTCCAGCATCGCCCACGCGGGTTACATTATGATTGCTGTGGCTTCTGGCGTGGGCAGCTCCGACGGAGTTAGCTCGGCGCTGTTTTACATGTTTGCCTACCTGTTTACCAATTTAGGCGCGTTTGCCATTGTGGTGGCTTTGGAGCATAAGCAAAACGAAGGCACGATGCTGGATGATTACAAGGGGTTGGCCAAACGAAATCCCTGGCTGGCCCTGGCGATGGCCTACTTTATGCTTTCGCTCACGGGCGTGCCGCCGACGGGTGGTTTTTCCGGCAAGTTTTTTGTCTTCCGGGCGGCCATCGAGGCGGATCTGCTCTGGTTGGCCATCATTGGCGTGATTACCAGCGTGGTGTCTGGTTACTATTATTTGCGTGTGGTTTACCTGATGTACATGCACGATGGGGATGGCGAGGTTGTGGCGATGCCTGGGGTGCGTTTGGCGGTGGGCATTACGGCCGTTGCCACCCTCATTCTTGGCTTTTTCCCCGGTGCCTGGTTTGCCATCACCCGTGAAGCGGCTCTGCTGGGGGCCAAATTAGTGGCTGGCGGATAATAAGTTCTGTCTGTCATTTCGCATATGAAAATTGAAGGCCGCTCATTGAGCGGCCTTTTTCTTTTTCGGATCAAGCTTGCCAGGTTTGCCAGCTACAGAAGGCGACCTTGCCGCAACGGCCGTATCTCCGCTGCTTCTAATCCCACAATTTTCTTAAACCGGTTGCAGGTCGTGGGCGAATTGCCGGAATAATCATTGTTGAAAAAACCAAAGACGTGCTTAAACTGCGGCAAGAGCGGTTCGAGTTTTTGCTGCCACGCCTGCAAATCGGCCGTTTTATCGAGCATCTCTTTGTCTTTGGTTTTGAACTGCCCGTGGGGGCCAATGAAGCGTAAATACAAGAAATCGGCCGTGGGGGTGATGGTTTTGGGCATGTAGATGTAGTCAGCGGCAACCAGGCAAATGTTGTACGGCCGTAGCAAATCCACCACCTCAGGCCGCACCCAGGAATCATGGCGAAACTCCACAGCAAAGCGGCCCGTTCGTGGCAGTTGGCTCAAAAATTGGGCCAGCTCATCCGCGTGGGCGTAGGTGAAAGCGGGGCCAAACTGGATGAGGATGCAGCCAAGCTTTTTTTGGAGGAGAACGGCCGTTTTCACAAATTCCTGCATCGCCTCAATGCCATCTGTCAGGCGAGCTTCATGAGTGATTGCTTTGGGCGTCTTGAGGCAAAATGTGAAATTTTCTGGGGTGGCGTAATGCCATCGTTGCACTAACTCTGGACGAGGTGCACCGTAAAAAGTGCTGTCAATTTCTACCGCATCAAACAAGGTGCTGTAATAAGCCAGAAAGTTCTTGGAAGCCATCCCCGCCGGGTAAAAAGGGCCAAGCCACTGCTTGTAGCCAAAACCCATTGTGCCCAAATGCCAGGTGGTAGAGGAATTCATTTTAGAGATTGGGGATTGGAGATTGGAGATTTAATCTCCAGTCTCCGATCTCACTCTTAATCGCCGGTTTGGGCAACGGCCGTTTGTCGTTTCACCACCTGTTCAGGAATAGGTGTATGCACAATTTCGTAGCGAATGTAGACGGCCACCACAAACAGCAGCAGCCCCACTGCCTGATGGATCAGGGCCAGGTAAATGGGCACGCTAAACCAGATCGTGAGCACGCCTAGCGTAATTTGCACCGCTACCAGACCTAGGAAGTAGATAACCGCCTTGTGGACATTGGCCGAATAAGCGTGCCGTTTTGTAATGAAATAGAGCCAAACGGCCGCACCCAACACCACAAAAGCAAACCAGCGATGCACAAAATGAACCCCCACCGGAGCCGAAATCAGGTTTTGCCACCAGGCGTCAAACTGGTTAAACAGCGCAGTGGGAATCCAGCGACCACCCATCAGCGGCCAGGTGTTCGAAATCCAGCCCGCCTTCAAGCCAGCCACAAAGCCCCCGTAGGTAATTTGAATAACTAAAATCAATAACACCAGTGCAGACAAAACATAGGGTAAGGAACCACGCCCTTTTTTGATCACTTTGGGGAAATTGTGAACGTGGCGCAGCGCTGTCCACATCGTCAGGGCCAGCAAGAAGAGGGCCATGAGTAAATGGGTCGTGAGGCGGAAATGGTCTACGGCCGGATTTTCTACCAGACCGCTGCTAACCATGTACCAGCCCAGAAATCCCTGAAAGCCAAAGAGTGCGCCAATCAACAAATAAACAAATGATTTGCGCCAGGGGATGATGCCCTTAAACAGATAGTAAAAGAGGGGAATCACCACAATGAGTCCGGCAAAGCGGGCGATGAGCCGATGAATGTACTCGACATAAAATATTTCTTTGTACTGGGTCAGGGTGATGCTGTGGTTGATGAGGGAGCCTTCTGGGGTTTGCTGGTATTTGGCAAATTCAGCTTCCCAGGCGGCCTGGCCAATGGGCGGGATGACGCCGCTAACCGGGTTCCATTCCACAATGGACAGACCGGAGCGCGTCAGCCGCACAAAACCGCCAAACACCACCATAATCATAATGAGGCCGCACACAACCAAAAGCCAGCGAATAATTCGTTTATTATCTTTTTCCGACATTGCCTTTCTCCTACATACCGTTTTCTAAGACCCTAAGGTTTGTCCGAAATAGGCTCCCTTCACAGCCGCCAAACTTTTTGGGTCTGATCCTGGGCGATTATACCAATTTTGGAAATCGTTTCAGGTTTTCCAAACGGGGTGGGTGACATTTGACAAAAATATGGATGATTTTTGTCAACAATTATTATGAAGGATTTGGTTTCTTGGTTTTCTAAATTTGATGGATGGCGAGGGGGTCATTTGCACCATAAATGAGTGTTTTGTGAATGCCAGGCTTAGGTCACTTAGGGAACGGCCGTTTGACCCCAATTTGATCTTATAATTCCACTATGCGGCCATAGACAATGGATTTTAGGGGCAATTGTGATATGTTTAGGCCAGTGCTGTTGGGCGGGCTAACTCTACATCAACGACCACATTGCCACCTTGTCCCAAAGGTAAAAGTAGCGTCCTGTTGGAAGTGAGATTACCAAATGGATTTGTTGATCTGGCAAAAAAATCAATTGTTACTGCTGTCTTCCATTGCTGGCGGCTGGTTGTTACTTTTTTTGTCCGTCGTCGTGCTGCCAATATGGGTGAAGCGGCAAACGCACCTACAGAGCTTATATTCATTTTTTCAACGACGGCGCACGTTTTTGCTGCTGTTGGGTGTTTTGCTAGCTGTGTTTATTGGGTCGTATGGGTGGCTGGTGCTCAATCGTCATGCAAGATTCAACTCAACCGGGTACGATCTGGCGATACACGAGCAAATTTTGTGGAACACGCTGCACGGCCGTTTCTTTGCCACCTCGCTGGAAGTTGATAATTCATTTGCCGATCATTTCCGCCCATTAATGGCAGCTTTTTTACCCTTTTATGCTGTTTTCCCGACACCTAAAACTTTACTGATCATTCAGGTGATTGCTTTGGCGGTAACGGCCGTTCCCCTCTTTTTGCTGGCTGAACTAAAACTTAAGAATAAGTCTGTTGCTCTAGCAATTGCCGCTATGTATTTGCTGTACCCGGCGGTTGGGTTTTTGGCTCGCTTTGATTTCCATATGGGAGCTATTGCCGTGCCGCTCTTTATGTTTGCCTTTCTGGCAATGGAAAAGCAGCGATGGAAACAGGCAACGGTCTGGCTGCTTTTGGCCTTATTGTGCAAAGAAAATATGGGCATTGTGGTCGCAATGATGGGACTGTATGCTGGAATTATGTATCGTCAATGGCGTTGGGGAGCGGCCTGGTTGCTGCTGGGCAGCGGTGCTTTTGTCTTCACCTCCTTCTGGCTGCTGCCTACTATTCGGGGCGAAACGCTGGACGCAATGGAACGGTATGCCTGGTTGGGCGGTAATACGGCCGAAATTGTGCAGACACTCTTCACCAATCCCACGCACGTATGGGATTATTTAGTTCAGACAGATCGCCTGCTTTACCTTGTTCAGCTGTCTATTCCTGTTGGATTTCTTAACTTTGTGGGGCTTCCTGAATTATTGATCGCGCAACCTTTTTTAATGACCAACCTGTTGGCCGATCATTTTTGTCAGCCAACAATTTACTGTCATTATCATGCCCCTATCATTCCCTTTATCTTTATTGGCCTTGTGTTTGGCCTGGCTCGCTTGCGCCGCTGGCTAAAAGATGAGCGAAGCTGGCAGTTTGTCATTATGCTCATTTTGCCATTGGCAATGGTCAATTTTTGGTTAGACAACCCTTTCCAAAACACCCCACTTGTGCCAGCAGCCCTGGACCAAATTGACAATGCTGAGGTGGTCAAACAGGCTTTAACGGCCGTTCCCCCCAATCTTTCCGTCGTAACCACCAATGATTACGCTCCCCATCTGGCCCAGCGAGAAAAATTGTACATTATCGGTATCCCTTCCCAGCGAGAAGCCCCCACCGATCCCGACATTGTTTTCTTAAATCTTTACGATCAGCAATACATAGTTTGTGATGGTTTTCGCGCTTATGTGGAGCAGCTAGACATCGATGCCTACGGTGTCACGTTCCGCACCGGGGGCCTCATTGTGATCCAGCGCGATGCTGGATCCAACGAACAGTTCCGCGACTTTGTGCTAAATTGGAATAATTGTGCAGGGTAAGCGGGGGAGTGTAGGAAAGGGAACGGCCGTTAACGACTCCAAACCTTATTTTCCCAAAAAATCATCCAGCGGATCGTCGTCCTCATCAACCAGGGTGCGGCGGGTCTTGCCGCCAGATTTGGGGTCCTCGACCAGACCCATCTCATACAGGTGCTCCATGAGGCGGGCGGCACGCGGGTAGCCCAGGCGCAGCTTGCGCTGCAAAAAAGACGCAGAAATCGTGTCGTTTTTTTGTGCCAGTTCGATGGCCGCTTCCAACAAACTATCCGTTTCGTCCAGCAGCGCATATTTGGCAATGAGGCTTTCCCAAGGAGCGGACATTGGCTCAAAGGTATCAGGCGTGTTTTTGTGCCAAAAGTTCACAATTCGCTCAATTTCATTATCGGTGGGGAAAACGCCCTGGACGCGGGCTGGAGCGCTGGCTTCGGGTGACAAAAAGAGCATGTCGCCCTTGCCTAGCAGCTGATCCGCGCCGGTGGTGTCTAAAATGACGCGGGAATCGACGCTGGAGGCCACGGCAAAGGAGAGCCGGGCGGGGAAGTTTGCCTTGATCAGCCCGGTGATGACGTCGGTAGACGGCCGTTGCGTAGCCACTACCAAATGAATCCCCGTCGCCCGGGCCATTTGTGCCAGACGGCAAAGCGTGCGCTCCACATCGCCAGGATACATGTGCATCAAATCGGCTAACTCATCGATGAAAACGGCAACGTAGGGCAGCTTCTTGCGCGTTTTGTCGCCGGCAATTTTGCGATTGTAGCCGCCGAGGTTGCGGGCGTTTACCTGGGCAAACATTTCGTAGCGGCGGTCCATTTCGGCCGTCAGCCAGCGCAGCACGCCCACGGCCCGGTCTGCCTCCACTTCCACCTGGCCAATGAGGTGCGGCAGTCCATTGAAACGGATCAGCTCCACTTTTTTGGGATCGATCATGACCAGATGCAAATTATCAGGCGTGTTGTTGAAAACCAGGCAGGTAATGAGGGTGTTGATGCAAACGGACTTGCCAGAGCCTGTGGTTCCGGCAATGAGCAAATGCGGCATTTTGGCCAGATCGATGGCCACTGGCGCACCGGAGACATCTTTGCCCAAGGCCACGGCCAAATTAGAGCTTTGCCGGGTAAATGCTGGGGATTCCACGATGGCTCGCAGGCGGACAACGGCCGTTTCCGAATTTGGCACTTCCACCCCCACAATGCCCCGCCCCGGCACCGGGGCCTGAATGCGCAGCCGGGTGGCGGCCAGCGCAAGCGCTAAATCTTTGCGTAGCGCAGCAATCTGGTTAACCCGCACCTTTTGCTGCTTCACCTCACCATCGGGGCCGGTTCGTTCCACGTAGCCCGGCTCCACGCCAAACTGGGTGATGGCTGGCCCACGCTGAATTTGGGTGACGGTGGCGGGCAGGCCAAAATGGGCCAGCGTTTCTTCGATGATGCGCTTCTTTTCGTCGATTTCTTCGGGTGTCAGGACGATGTCGCTGCCTTCTTCCAGCAGGGTCAGGGGCGGCAGGCGTTTGCTGCGGTTGGTAGGATCGTTGTAAACGGCCGTATCATCAATAATCAACAGCTCATCAGGATTGCGCACCGGTGGCGTTTCTGGCAAGGGCAGTTGGGTTGCCCGCTCTGGCCGGGGCTGGGCTTGCGGCTCGGCGGGCGCAAGCTCCTGGGAAAGCTGGCGCAGACGCAGCGAGAGATTGTTCAAGCCAGTTAGAAAATCCTCCCAGGTAAAGCCCACAATCAGGCTAACGCCATAAGCCAGCAGCAGCAGATAAAAACTGTTGGTTAGCAAAGAGCCGAAAAAGTCGAGCAGCGGTACGGAGAGCGCCCAGCCGACCAAACCACCACCTTTGCCCAGGTGGGCTTCTGGCAGCGTGGCCCCGCTTAATTGATAACTCAAAGGCAGCAGGGTGAGCAGCACCAGCTCAAAGCCAATCACCTGGGCCACGCGAATGTGATACGGCCGTTCCACCTGGCGCAGCGTGAGGTGCAGTCCACCCGCCGCTAACGAAAGCAGCAGTGGGTAAGCTCCCCAGCCAAACCCTTCACGAAACAGGCAAAGCCAGACGCCAGGGCAGGCGTTGTTGGGCAAACTAAGCAGGGCCAGGAAAATAAGAAAGGAAATGGTGAAGAGGACGATGCCCGCGATCTCAATGCGCCAGGGCATCAAGCTGTTGATTAGACGTTCATCCCAGGTGGGAGGCGGCGGTTCCGGGGGTTTACGACCGCCAGATGATTTTGTTCGCGCCATACCAGTACAGTACCGAAGGGTAACTGGGCATACAAATTACTCAGTTACTTTTATTTATGCCCAGCCTACTCGCCATCGTCATCGGTCAGGCCGCGCAGGCTAAGCGCCAGCCGCTTGTTGCTGCCATCCACTTTTAGCACGCGGGCCACCACAATTTGCCCTTTTTGCACCACGTTGCGCGGGTGTAAAAATACACCTTCGGCCAATTGGGAAATGTGGATCAAGCCTTCTAACTCATCTTCAATCATGACAAACGCGCCAAAGCTCACGACATTGCTAATGACGCCTTCTACCATTTGCCCGACCTTAAACCGTTCATCAACGGTGAGCCAGGGATTATCTTTCAACCGTTTGAGGCTAAGGGCAACACGGCCGTTTTCCGAATCTACATTTAGCACTTTAACACGAACTTTCTGGTCTGGCTCCAAAATATCGCTGGGATGAATAACCCGGCTCCAAGAGAGTTCTGAAATGTGGATGAGTCCTTCGACACCGCCCAAATCGACAAATGCCCCAAAATTTGTCAGATTGGTTACGGTTCCTTCATGAAGCTGGCCTGGGGCAATGCGGTAAAATAGTTTTTCTCGTTCGTCAGCTTCCACCAACGTGGCCCGTTCAGACAAAATGAGCCGGTTCAGGTCTCGATTGAGTTCAATGATTTTTAGCGTCAATTCTTCAGATTGCCACTGGCGCAGAGCGTTGAGGCGTTCGCTTTCTAGATGAAATTGGGGGAAATCTATGAGTTGTGACGCTGGCACAAACCCTTGCAGCCCTTCCCACTGCACCAGCAGCCCGCCTTTGTTGAAGCCCGTCACGGGCAGCGAGATGGCATCGTCGGCATTCATGATCTGCTGCGCTTTATGCCAGGGATCAACTTCTTCGGGGCGTTCGCCATCGGCCCAACGGAAACGGCCGTCTATGCGCTGGTTTAGGGGTGCCCACCCATTATTGCCCAAGGGGATGTCTGGCTTTGGGTCTGTCGGCAGCAACGCCTCCTCCTGTTCAAATAGTGCAGTCCAATAAGCATCATCTGATTGGGTGTGGGACATTTCAGGGGAGGTGTCTGCTGTCATTTCCATTACTCTCTATTGCTAATTTGCATCTGGTTGACAAATAGGCGAATTTAAAGCCAAAAATAGCGTGGCAGGGTTCGATGGTGAATGTACATTAAATTTTATTCAACTGCTTGTGGAAGAAGCTGGTATGATACATAAGATTAAGGCTCAATTATAGTTGGAGATGACCCTGTGTCAAACGGAATTTTATAGGAATTTTATTGATTGCTGGAGAAGAAAAAAAGAGTAAAGATGATAAATGATTTATCGGCAACGGCCGTTTCTCAGGCACTTTCTACACGCTGGCTGGGCCAAACCTGCCAATTTTTACCCGAAGTTGATTCCACCAATGATTTGCTCAAGCAAATGGTGCAGCAAGGCACTATGACCTCACCCCCAGCCGGATTTATTTTGCTGGCAGATTACCAACGACAGGGGCGGGGGCGGCTGGCGCGCCGCTGGGATGCGCCGCCCGGCAGTGCGCTGCTGCTTTCCATGCTGTTTCGGCCAAACTGGCCTGCCCAACAGTCAAACTGGCTCACCATGCTGGTAAGCCTGGCCGCTGCTAAGGCCATTGCCCAACACGCGGCCGATCTGGCCGTGGGCATTAAGTGGCCCAACGATGTGGTGGTGCGGCAAGCGGGCATCTGGCACAAAGTAAGCGGCATCTTGCAGGAGGGGGATTTTTCTGGAGACGGCCGTCTTCAATGGGCGATTGTGGGTATTGGCATCAACGTCAATATTCCAGCCGCGCAGTTACCCGCCAGCCACACCCCGGCAACCAGTTTGCTGGCTGCATCGGGACGGCCGTTTGCTCGCCTGGCCTTGCTGGCTACTTTTTTGCAGCGAGTCGAGGCCCTGTATGATGCGGTGGGGAACGGCCGTTCCCCCCACGTCGCCTGGCAAAACAAACTGATTACCCTGGGCCAGCCCGTGCAGGTGACCCAAACCCAAACCAGCCACAGCTTTAGCGGTGTGGCCGAAGCCACCGACGCCGCAGGCCACCTGCTGGTGCGCGATGACCACGGCCAACTTCACACCGTTGCCGCTGCCGACGTGACCCTGCGGCCAAAATAATTATGGTCAAGTTAAAATCTCGTTTTTCCAAGCTTTTCCGCTACAATAGAGAAACCCTTCGGGCCGTCGCACGCTTTCTCAATTGACCGAAGGGCAGAACAAGCGCCAGACAGTTTTCGGCATAAACTGATGCGAGGTAAAAGCTCATGACCGACTTTCGTGACAATTTTGATGACACTTCCGACGATGACTTCTCCGCCTTTCGTGAGGACTTATTTAGTGACGAGGAAGGGGCGTCGTTGGTAGAAGATTTGCCACCCATTGGTGACATCGATGATGAATTTGAGCATCTACGCCGGAAATCCGCACGCGGCGGATCGCTCGATGATGATTTGGACAGCGAAGATGCCCTTTTTAGCGAGGAGAGCAGTGGCGGGTCTGGCTTTGCCTGGCGCAACTTCACCCCTGGGCAGCGGCTGACGCTGGCCCTGCTGGTGCTGCTCAACATCGTGATGGGAACGATTGGCCTGCTGGTGGTTACCGGAAATTTAGGTTAAATTAAAGACGCTTTTTACGCGAAACGGCCGTTGCGATTGCGCAGCAAAATCGCGCTAAACTATTTGCCTGTGCCAACGGCCAGCAACATACATTTCATAGAAAATAAAACAGGGCACCTGGCGTGCCCTGTTTTTTTTATGCTAAAAGCGTGGTTGCTGCTTCGTTTAAGGTTCGGTGGTTTCGGGAGCTACCGTTTGCCCTGTGGTTTCCACCGTAGGCACAATGCCTGGCCCTGGCAGAACCAGGGTTGGAATAGTGCCTTCTGGCGTGAAGATAATCTTGTCTGTGTCGTTGAGAGCGCTGGCATTGGCCTGCACCAGCAGCAGCTGTACATATTCAGGATTTTCTTCGTAGATGAGCGCCAATGCCTGCTGCAAAGCGGTGTTGGCCTGGGCGTCTACCAGGGCAACATCAGCTAAAATTTCAGCAATGCGCAAATCCTCCTCAGCTTGCAGCCGTTCATTTTCTTTGGTAGCCAGCAGGATGGCCTGATCTTTGGCAATTTCAGCCAGAGAGTTTGCCTGGGTTGCCTCGATAACCACCAACTGCGCTCGCAGCCGTTCCTGTTCTAACTGCGCCAAAATGATTTGCTGCCGGGTTTGCTCTTGGATTCGGCTTTGCTCTACCCGGATTTCACCTTCCTGGCGAGCTTGCTCAGCGGCGGCTTCGGCTTCGGCTTTTAGCTCATCCTGGGCCGCTTTTTCCGTTTCCAGGCGGCTTTGCACGATGGCATCTAAAGCAACCTGCACCTCAGGCGAAAGGATCACCTCAGGGACAACCAGGTTTTCTACCCGTAAACCAATGTCAGCCACCAGGTTGTTAAGCTCTTCATCAATGCAGGAGCGCAGTTCGTCGCGGGAGGTGCCAATGATGTTGTTGTCAAAGGTGCGATCACCCACACACACCTTCATCGATTGCCGGGCCAAATCTTGCACCCGGGCGCTGGCTAATGGATCTTCCCGATAAATGCCACGATAGCGCGACCAGTTGTCGCGAATCAGGTCTGCCTGGGCCAGGTTAGGCCGGAAAATGTCCCCGCTGACGACCAAACCAATGCGCTGTTTGTCGCGGGTGATGATCTCTTCATCCCGCACGGTAAAGGGGATGGCCTGGGCGGAAATCGTTTCCAATGACACAAACAGGCCAACGTCGCTGTACACACCGGAACCAACAACCTGGTAAATGCGGTTGTTGCGGAATTGAATGCCGACTTCTTGCTCTTCAACCGATTCCAGCAGGTAGAAAAACTGTCCGGCAAATGAGAGCAGCAAAGCGATGCCGACGATGCCTAAAACAACAAGCACCACGCGCCGAATGCGCGTAAATGTAAGTTGGGAATTCATGAAAGCTCCTTGATTTTGAAGGTGAATTGTTTATACGGTAACCAATAATACGCATTACCAGGTTTTTTTGTTGTAATAATAGGTACTCCGAGGCTAACGGCCGTTTTCCATGCCTGGCTCATATGCTTCTTCCAAATTGGCCAAAATGTCCGCCTCGGTGAACCAGACCGGCGTGAGCTTGCGCTGCACAAAAATGGGTGCCTGGTCGGCATAGTGCGCTGATGTTTCGTCCAGCGTTGCGCTGCCGAATTGGTGAATGCTTTGCGAGCGAACGCTGCCATCGGGCTGCCAGGTAACCAGCAAAATGTAAGAATCTCCAGCAATGCCGTGGAAACGGCCGTCTTCCCCCAACTCCCCGTACACCGCGTGCAGCACATCTGGCGAACCGCCCAATCCCAAATCGACCTCGCCGCGCACCAGCCGGTTGACCTCTTGCCAGGGCACTTCGACGGTGCCAAAGTTTGCCAATAGCAAGTCCACTGCCTGAGAAAAGCTGTTTTGCACGGAAACGGCCGTAAACACCCCACCCGTCATGTTCGATACCGACATATCCGTATCGTCCGCCTGCAAAACATAGTTCAGCGTGAGCATGGCCACCGTGGCCCCGGTGCTGTCCGGGGTGGATTGCCAATCCCAACTGGCCAGCAAATCGTAGGCGGCACGCTCGTCTGGATCGCTGGGCGGCGGCTCCGCCAAAATCATCTGCACCATGCGCACCACGTCTGCTTCAGGATGGTAAGTCATGTCGAACTTGTAAGCGAAAAATTCATCCTCGGTGATTGATGCGTCGCCGCCGTAAAGGTCTAAGGCCCGCAACGAGCGGTTGGACATTGTGTCGTTAATGCCCAGGGTGGGCGAGAAGTTAGCTTCGTCTGGATTGCCTGCGCCCAACGTGGTGCGGTACGGGCTGCTGTTGGCATTTTGAATAAAGCCGGAAGGCGGGTTGCTCACCTGGGGTAGGGCATCAAATGGCAGATACTCTGTCCAGAGTGTGTCGGAGGTGTTGCCGGGTAAATATTGTTCCCAGTTGTAGCCTTCAGTGCGGAGGGGGATACGGCCGTTGTACACATAAAAAATATTCCCTGCCTCATCGGCATACCCCGTGTTAAACATCGGCAGTGGCCCCTGGCGCATCGCCGCCTGCCATTCAGCCAGATTTGTCGCTTTGTTCAGCCGCACAAATTGCTCCACGTGGCCAATCTCGCCCATTCCGGCATAGCGAATGGCATAGACCCCATGATCTTGCCGCACCGTTGGCCCATAAACCGACCACAGCACCTCTTGTTTCACCGTCCAGCGAAAACGGCCGAACAGCGTCACCGTAATCGGCGCTTCCCCCACCTCCAAATCGCGCCACTCGCCATCAAACAAATATTGATCCGGGTTGTCGGGATTCATCTCCAGTACGTAGATGTCAATCAAATCCGGGTTGTTTACCGTGAACGCCCAGCCCAAATGCTCATTGTGGCCGTGGGTAATCGTTGGCGAACCGGGCAGCAGGCCGCCCACCATGTTCCAGCCTTCCTCGCTGAC
Organism: Ardenticatenaceae bacterium; assembly: GCA_020634495.1. Next base: position 13,018 of record JACKBR010000063.1, read on the forward strand.
CATGTGGGCCTCGTACCAGGCCACCGGCCCTTCCCACGGCTGGTGTGAGTTGATCGCCAGAAACGTCTCTCCGTTGGCGCTGCGCTCTGGCCCAACAGCAACGACGTTGCTGCCATATTTCCCCGTGTTGGGGAGATTGGAGATTGGAGATTGAGCAATCTCTAATCTCCGATCTCCAATCTCCTTCTGTGATACCGTACGCTGTCTCGTCTCCGCAAACAGTTCGCCCAACGCCCCATCCAGGCCAAAGAAGATCGGTACCCGGTGGATAAACCCGGCCGCCACGTCCCGGCCAGATAGCGGAAATAGTTCTGGCAGCAGCACTTCGTCTTCGTGCAGGGCGGCGTAATAGTTTAGCCCATCGGCGTAGCCTTGCATGATGGCTTGAATGTCGGGCGGGATGGTCTCGTATTGGGCATCTACTACGTCCCAAATGCGCAGCAGCTGCACCATGTAGTCGTTAGGGGCGGCGTCGATGCCATAGGCCACGCCCAATTTGCCCCGTGCCGCCACCAGCGCCTGCTGAATGGTGAGGAAGTCGTCTTCGGCGTGGGCGTAGCCCAGGCCGTAGGCGGCATCGGCATCGGTTTGGCCAAAGATGTGGGGTACGCCAAAGGTGTCTCGCCGAATGACGACGTTGTAGCTGTCATTGACGGCTGCCAGTTCATCCAGATTCACCACAAAGGGCCAAACGCCCTGCGGCCAAAAGATGTAGGCAGCGGCCAACACCAGCACCGCCACAATTCCCAGAACAATTTTTTGCCATCGTTTCATCATAGATTATCTCGTAGCCGCGGTTTCTTACCGCGTAGAGAGTGCGCGGAAAGAATCCGCGGCTACATTGGATTTATTCTGTTGGGGTGAGAATGAGATGGTTTACGGCCGTTTCCAGCACCGCGTCCTCACTCCACACCATCGGCAGATACTCGCCATTGAGCCACAGTTCAATCTGGTCGTCGTAATTCGGATGGTACGGATGCCCCGATTCGCCAGTGGGGATCACCCATTCGCTGGCGTCAAAATCACTCATGTCTACCAACATGCGCATGGAAGGATGGCCGGTAACGGCCGCTGGATTGCTCCAGCGCCAGCCATTGGCATTCACAATGCTGCTGCCCCCGTCCGCTGGGAACGGCCCCCGATTAACCAACGACTCCACCGGGCCAATGCCGCTTTCCCCCAGCGGATTGCTGACAAACGTGGCTGTGTGAATGCTGCCCCACGTCCATTCATTCATATCCTCGCCCACATTTTCCTCAAACCAGGCCACGGTGTCGGCCAGCGCCGCCAGCAAAATATCTGCCTGCGATTCTTCGGCGTTGGTAGACGTGTCATCCCACCAAACCGCTTCTGGATTGTCGGCAAGCTGGTGGAATAAAATTCGCCCACCAAAAGAGCTAACATTGTCTGCCCCAACCTCATCGGCCAGAGTGGCCTGAGCCAGGTTCATGTAGAAAATCTCGAACAGGGCAGCGGGCACGCTGTCGCGCCGCGCCTGCCGGTCCCAGCCGCGCAGCCGTTCCAGGGCAGCCTGCACCTTATCGTCCTCACTGGAGAGGCCGTCTAGCAGCGGCACATAGCTGTCGGCCATCAGGTTGCGGCTGTCAAACTGGATGCGGGCCAAATCTTCTTGCGAAAGTTCGCCATCACCCGCCAGCTCGGCTTCGATCATATCCACAATGCGCTGCCCCCGGTCGCCATCGGCCCAGTAATAGGTAATCAGGTACGGATAATCTTCATCGACGATGGCGTGGTTGGCGGTAGCGATATAGCCCCATTCGGGATTCAGTACGGCGGGCAGTTCTTCGTAAGGAACCCAGCCTTCCCACTCGTATTCGCCTGTCCAGCCTGGCACAGGTACCAGCCCGTCGCCATTGGCCCGGATGGGAATGAGGCCGGGTGTTTGGTAAGCGATATTGCCCTCCACATCGGCATACACCACGTTTTGCGAAGGCACATCCCAGTAGCGCAACGCCTCGCGGAAATCTTCGTAATTTTCAGCTTTGTTCAGCCCCATGATTGATTCCAGCGTACGCATTGGCTCGTGGGCTGTCCAGCGCAAGGCCAATACGTCGCTGGTGTCGTCGCGCAAATCGGAGATGATGGGGCCGTGCCGGGTGATTTTCACTTCAACCACCACATCTTCACCGCCGTTAACCTTGATCACCTCTTCGATAATCTCCATATCTTCCCATTCACCCATAAATTCAGCCTGGTTTGGGTTGTTGGGATTGATTTTCTCAATGTAGAGGTCTTGCACATCTGGGCCGACGTTGGTGACGCCCCAGGCGATGTTGTCATTGTGGCCGATGACGATGCCCGGTACGCCAGCGAAGCTGAAGCCTGCCACGTTGTAGCCGGGGGCGTGCAGGCCAACCTGATACCAGATGGCAGGCATTTGGATGCCCAGGTGTGGGTCGTTGGCCAGCAGGGGCATACCGGTGTCTGTATGTTCGCCGCTGATGACCCAGTTGTTGCTGCCCACATAGTCGCCACCGCCTAAAAAGCCATCGGCCGGATAGCTGCCCACAACATTGGTGTTGACGTTGGCCCAATTGACCTGCTGCATTTGCTGGAGCAGGGTTTCACTTTCGTCGTTGCTGAATTCAATGTCCATGGCGTCGGTGGGCACCATGACGGGGCGGCTGTCGTAGGGGTAGAAGGGGAGCAAGTTGGCGGTGGTGCCTTCGCCCAATTCTTTGATGAGGTTGGCGCGCTCGATTTCCTGGCTCCAGTTGCCGCCTAAATCATCGGCCATCACCACCGCCCAGGCGATGGTGTGCAGGGGTTCCCACGGCTCAATTTCCCATTTGTCGTTGACCAGCCCCAAAACGGTGTAGTTGAGGGAGAGGTTGTCGCCTTGTTCGGCAATGTAGGCGTTGACGCCTTCGCTGTACGCCTCCATGATGGCCAGCATTTCTGGCGCTTCGCTTTCGTAATAGGCCAGTGATTCTTCGGCAATGCGGTTCCAGCCCATGGTGCGGATGAAGGTATCGCTGCTGACGGTGGCTTCACCGGCAATCTCGGAAATACGGCCGAGGCTGACGTGCCGCCAAAACTCCATCTGCCAGAAGCGGTCCTGGGCATGGACATAGCCCTGGGCCAGGAAGAGATCATGCTCGTTTTGGGCATAGATGTGGGGGATGCCGTTTTCGTCGCGGTAGACGTTGACTTCCTCTTCCAGTCCGGGCAGGGTGAGGGTGGTGTCGGTGTCGGGGAACGGCCGTCTCACGTTCACCACGCCAACAATGGCCAAAACCACAATCAGCAAAGCGAGAATGCCAACTAAAATCAATCCAATGCGGGCTGCCAGTTTCATCTTTTCCTCCAGAGGGTTGTGGGCTGCGCCAAAGAAGACACGCGGCGTTTGCGGGTGTGGCGCAGGTTGTTGATGACCTAATGATACACGGTTTGGGGTTGGGTAACTAGGTGATCTTGCCCGCAAAAATCGCGTAAAAACGGCCGTTTCTGCCCAACATTTCACGTGCCAGGCACGGTAACAGCGTATTTGCTTTGTTACCATGCTGGCAAAACCAGCCAAGGAGTTTTGTTGTGAATAAAAGGAATACGGCCGTTTCCCTGTCAATCTTGTCTGCATTTCTTGTGTTAACGGCCATCGTCGCTCTGCTGTTGCGACCCCGCCCCGTTGTCCTGGCCTCTACCCCGCAGCAGCCTCTCACCATCACCGTGGGAGGTGAAGAGGTGTGCGCTGGCACCAACCTGCTGGCCAATCCCTCGTTTGAAGGCGACTACCCTGTCTACATTATGCCCGCGCCGGGGCACCCCGACTGCCAGACCTGGTCAGACGACCAGCCCAACCAATATTGCGAGCGCGTCAAGCTGGCCGACGATTGGCATCCCTACTGGCTGGACACACCCCGCACAGAAAATTGGATGAACATCCAGCCGGAATACGTACCTTCGCTGCCGCACGAGCAGCCGCCCCGCGTGCGCAGCGGCGACAAGTCGCAGCATTATTTCTCTTTTTGGAGTACGCATGAGGGCGGGTTGATGCAGCAGGTGAGTGTGTTGGAAAACGGCCGTTACTGTTTTAGCAGTTGGGGGCAGGCCTGGTCGGCACGGGAGACGCTGCCCGGCTGGCTGAGCGATCCCAACGACCACGGCGAGCTGTACCAGCGCGTGGGCATCGACCCCACAGGCGGCACCGACTGGCAAAGCCCCAACGTGGTTTGGGGCGAGATGCGGTTGCAGTACGATGAATTTGGCGTGTTTAGCGTGGAAGCTGTGGCCCAGGCAGACACCATCACCGTTTTTATTTGGTCCAAGGCCAACATCCCCGTGAAGCACAATGATGTGTACTGGGACGATGCCCGGCTGACGCAGTACCAGGCGGCTGAGGTGCTGCCAGGAGAAATCACTTCGCTTATTGATGTGGATTTGCCAACGGCCGTAACCCACACCATTGGCATCAGCGTTACCCCCGGACTCACCTGGACGGCCACGCTAGACACAAGCGGCAGTCTGCCCGCCAGCCTCAGCCAGACCAGCGGCAGCGGCAGCGCCGCTTTGACCCTGTCTTTTGACAGCGCGGGCCTGCCAGTTGGCAGCTACACAACCGTTGTCCAAATTGAGACATTGCCAGCCGTGTCTGGTTCCCCATTTGCCCTGCCGGTAGAACTGCGTGTTGTTCCTGAATTGGAAGAAATGTTTGTGCCGATGGCCCTACAGCCGTAAACAAGCAGCCTCCGGGAACATTTGTTGGCATTCTGACGTTTACCCTGTAGATTTCTAAAAAATTGCAGCAAAGGATGGGGTCATCATGTCTCAAGCAGAACGTTCGGATAAAAAACGGCAGCGTCGTCTGATTATTGGCGGCGTTGTTTCACTTTTTGTTCTCATTGCCACCGGGTTGGGTATTTGGTTTTACCAGCAAAGAAATGGCTCTGGCAGTGGCGATGGATTTACCACGCCTACGCTGCGCAGCGATACGGCCGTTAGCGGCGTCGGTCTGGAAGGCGCAGGTTTTTCCTCCCCCAACACCACCGCCGCCAGCCTGTTGATTAGCCTCAGCGAAGGCCAATCTTTGCCGGATGCTGTCGCCGCCAATCCACTGGTGACCGGTGACCCCCTGACAGAGGACGAAATTGCCCAAATTTTGGCCCGCTTGCCCGAACTCACCGGCGAGATTGAGGATGAACAGCCGTTTAACCTGCCCGATGAACTGCTGCCCCCGCCGCGACCCGGCACCACCATCAGCCAAGCCTTTCCCCCACCGCCCGGCGCTGCCGCCCCGCCCACCGTGGTAGACGGCCCGCTGGAGGTTTTGCGCTATACCCCAGAAGGCGATATTGGCCTGGCTCCCTTCCTCAACGTAACCTTTAACCAGCCGATGGTGCCCCTCACTGATTTGACCAGCTTGAGCGAAGCCGATGTACCCGTGAACCTGACGCCCGATCTGCCCGGTACCTGGCAGTGGATTAGCCCACAGACTTTGCGCTTTGAATTTGATTCAACGGCCGTTGATCGCTTGCCGATGGCCACTGATTTTGTGGCCGAGATTCCCGCAGGCACGACCTCGGCCAGCGGGAATGCGCTGGCCGAAACGGTGCGCTGGACGTTTAGCACCCCGCCTGTGCAGGTGGTGAACAGTTACCCGCCGCAGTATGAACCGCAGCCGCTGGAGCCAGTCATCTTCATTGCCTTTGATCAGCTGGTTGAGCCAACGGCCGTTCTTCCCACCATTCACCTCATCGCCGACGGCGACACCCAAGCCCTCCGCCTGGCCACTTCTGAAGAAATTGAAGCTGATAAACAGGTGAGCCGCCTGGCTGAATCTGCTCGCGAGGGGTATTGGTTGGCGCTTCGACCGGAACGGCCGTTGCCCGCAGACAGTGAAATTATCCTGACCATCGGCCCCAACACCCCCTCTGCCGAAGGGCCACGGCTGAACCCAGAGGCCCAAACCATCACCTTTTACACCTACCCGCCGCTGCGCCTGGAGCGCGACAGTTGCGGCTGGTCAAACGGCGACTGCCCTCCGCTGACGCCGTTTTACCTTGAGTTCAACAATCCGCTGGATCCCGCTGCTTTTAGCGAAACAATGATTCGCATTGAGCCAGAGCTGCCCGGCGCAACGGTGCAGCTAAACTACAACGGCCTCACCATTCAAGGATTAACCAAAGGGCGCACCCGATACGAAGTAACCATCGATGGCAGCCTGATGGACATTTTTGGCCAAACGCTGGGAGACGAAGAAACGGTGCGTTTTCGTGTCGATTCGGCCACTCCCTTTGTCAGCGGGCCGCGTGAAATGCTGGTGACAACCGACCCCTCCAGCAGCGATCCCAGCCTGACCCTGTACGTGGTGAATTACGATGAGCTGCACGTGCGCATGTATGCCGTCAGCCCGGATGATTGGGATGATTACATGAAATACCGCCGGGATTTTGATGAGGGACGGGAAGATGAGCTGCCCACCCCGCCTGGCAATTTGGTGTTTGATGAGATGGTGCCCATCGATTCCGAAGAAGATGTGCTGACGGAAACGGCCGTTTCCCTCAGTGAAGCGCTCGATGGAGACACTGGCCATCTGATTGTGGTGGTGCAGCCGCCTGATTTGCCCCGCGAAATTTGGGAGCAGCGCAGCCAGACCATTCACACCTGGGTGCAGGTGACCCAAATTGGCCTGGATGCCATTGCCGACCACCAGCAAGTGGTGGCCTGGGCGACCAATCTGGCCGATGGCGCACCGCTCAGCGGCGTTCGCATCAGCGGCAGCCAGAACAGCGCTGCGGCCACCACCGGTGCCGACGGCCTGGCCCGGATGGATCTTCCAGGCGGTGGCCTTAGCTGGCTGCTGGCTACCTTAGGCGACGACACCGCTATCCTGCCCACCAGCTATTCCTGGTGGGACGAAGAAGGCTGGCGGCCACGCGCCCTGCAAGACGAACTGCGCTGGCACATCTTTGATGATCGGGCCATGTATCGCCCTGGCGAAGAAGTTCACATCAAGGGCTGGCTGCGTCACATCAGCGGCGAGGGTGCTATCACCTTGCCCGGCGACCGCGTGAATGGAATCAGCTACCGCACGTATGATTCGCAAGGCAATGTGATTGTGGAGGGAACGGCCGTTCTCAACGCATTTGGCGGCTTCGATTTCAGCTTCGACCTGCCCGAAAATAGCAACCTGGGCTACGCCTACATGGAATTCCTGGCCAATGGTCAATATGGGGGCCATGAGTTCCAGATTCAAGAATTCCGCCGCCCGGAATTTGAAGTAAGCGCCCGGCAAGAAAGCATCGGCCCGTACGTGGTGGGCGATGCAGCTACCGTTGCCGTCACCGCCAGCTACTTTTCCGGTGGCCCGTTGGCCAATGCCGACACAAGCTGGTTTGTCACCTCCACGCCCACCTATTATTCGCCGCCTGGCTGGCCAGAGTTCAGCTTTGGTACCTGGACGCCCTGGTGGTACTTCGGTGGCTTTGGCATCGAAGAAGAGTTTGGCTTTGTTGATTTTGGCTTTCCTGGCGGGTCTGATTCCGTGGCGGAGACCTTTAGCGGGTTGACCGATGCGGGAGGCGAGCATTTCTTGCAGATCGATTTTGAAGCGCTGGAAGGCAATCGGCCGTTTACCGTGCGGGCCGAAGCAACGGTGATGGATGTGAACCAGCAGGCCTGGTCAGCCAACACCGGCCTTCTGGTGCATCCGGCCAGCCTCTACGTGGGGCTGCGCAGCCCCAGCACCTTTGTGGAGCAGGGCGAGCCGCTGGAAATCGAAGCCATCGTCACCGATATTGATGGCGCGGCGGTGGCGGGCACGGCCGTTTCCCTCACAGCCGCCCGCCTGGAATGGAATTATCGTGATGGCCAGTGGCGCGAAGAGTCGGTGGATAGCCAGACCTGTGAAGTGACCTCTGCCACTGAACCAGTGGAATGCAGCTTTAGCACCGAAGTGGGCGGCACGTATGAAATTACGGCCGTTCTCAGCGACGCCCAAGGACGGCAAAACCAGAGCCAGCTTACCCGCTGGGTGAGCGGCGGCAAGCGGCCCGTGCAGCGCAACGTGACCCAGGAAAGCGTCACCCTCATTCCAAACCTGCAAGAGTACCAGCCCGGCGATGTGGCCGAAATTCTAGTGCAGTCGCCGTTTAGCCCCGCCGAAGGAGTGCTGACGCTCAGCCACGGCGGCATCCTGTCTACCGAACAGTTTGCCCTGGAGGATGGCAGCGCCACGCTGCAAATCCCCATCACCGAGGCGCACATTCCCAACCTGTCGCTAAAGGTAGACCTGGTGGGTTCTGCGCCGCGCACGGATGATGCGGGCGAACCTTTGACAGATTTGCCACCTCGCCCGGCGTTTGCTACCGGCAGCCTGGAATTGAGCGTGCCGCCGTACAGCCGGGAGCTGTCTGTGGCCATCGCACCGCAGACGGACAGCTTAGAACCTGGGGCAGAAACGGCCGTTTCCCTCACCGTCACCAATGCCCAGGGCCAGCCCGTGCCCAACGCCGAGGTCGCCCTGGTGGTGGTCGATGAAGCCATTTTGGCCCTGACCAACTACCAGCTTGTCAATCCCCTGGACATTTTCTACTCTAATCAATGGAGCTGGGTGGATAGTCGATACGGCCGTTCCAGCATCATTCTCGTCAATCCTGAAAGTCTGGCTGGAGAAATAGGAGCCAATTCCGCAAGAGATGTTGTTGTAACTCGCGTGTCGGCCGAATTGGTTGTTGAAGATGAAGCAATGGAAGAATCCGCTGACGGGGCAGCAGACCTGGCGTTTGAGGCCCCCGCACCTACGGTGGCAGACACTGACGTGGGCGGTGATGACGCTGCTGCCCAGACGCCGATCGACCTGCGCACCAACTTTGATCCGCTGGCCGTGTTTGCCCCCACCAGCCAGACCAATGCGGAAGGCCAGGCCGAAGTTAGCTTTACCCTGCCGGACAACCTGACGCGCTACCGCATCATGGCCGTGGCCGTGGCGGGCGACAATTTGTTTGGCGCGGCGGAGAGCAATCTCACGGCGCGGCTGCCCTTGATGGTACGGCCGTCTGCTCCCCGTTTCCTCAACTTTGGCGACCAGTTTGAACTGCCCATCGTGGTGCAAAATCAGACCAATGAGCCGATGGAAGTGGATGTGGTCATTGATGTCACCAACCTTAATCTGACAGCCGGAGCAGGCCAGCGGGTCACCGTCCCTGCCAACGACCGGGTGGAGGTTCGCTTCCCGGCGACGACCAATCAGGCGGGCACGGCCCGGTACCAGGTGGCTGTTGTTTCTGGCCCCTATGCCGATGCCGCCAGTGGTGAAATGCCCGTTTACACCCCCGCCACCACCGAAGCGTTTGCCACCTACGGCACGCTAGACGAGGGTGCTGTGGCCCAGCCGTTTGTCATGCCCGATGGCGTGATTCCCGGCTATGGCGGTCTGGAAATCAACACCTCCTCCACGGCGCTGCAAGCCCTGACGGACGCCGTGCTCTACCTGACCAACTCTCGCTACGATTCGGCGGATGAGATTGCCTCGCGCATTCTCACCGTGGCCGCTTTGCGCGATGTGCTGACTGCTTTTGAGGCTGAGGGGCTGCCTGAACCGGCAACGCTGCTAACGGCCGTTATCCGCGACATTGAAACGCTGGAAGGGCTGCAAAACCCGGATGGCGGCTTCCCCATTTGGGAGCGTGGTCGGGAATCTTACCCCTTCCACACCGTGCATGTGGCCCACGCGCTGGCGGTTGCCGAGCAAAAAGGGTATGCCACGCCAGCCGCCATGCAGGCCAATGTGCAACAATACCTGCAAAGCATCGAAAGCCATTATCCGCATTGGTATGGTCAGCAGACGCGCTGGGCGTTGAGTGCCTACGCGCTGTACGTGCGCCATCTGGCCGGGGACAGCGATTTTGCCAAGGCGCGTGCCCTGCTGGACGAAGCGGGCAGTGAAAACTTGTCGCTGGAGGCCAACGCCTGGCTGTGGGAAATCCTGGCCAATGATCCCGCCTCCGCAGATCGGGTGGCGGCGATCCGCCAGTACATCAGCAATCGCGCCGTGGAAACGGCCGATGCGGCCAACTTCATCACCTCCTACGGCGACGAAGCTTACCTGATGCTGCACTCTAACCGCCGCACCGATGGCATCATTTTGCAAACGCTGATCAACCAGACGCCAGAAAGCGATCTGATTCCTAAAGTGGTGAATGGCTTGCTGGCGCACCGCACCCAGGGACGTTGGGGCAACAGCCAGGAAAATGTGTTTATTTTGCTGGCCCTGGACAGCTATTTCAACACCTTTGAAGCGGAAACGCCAGACTTTGTGGCCCAGCTTTGGCTGGGAGAGACGTATGCCGGGGCGCAGGCATTTGAAGGGCGCAGTACCGACAGCTTCCAGACGGAAATTCCTATGAGCTACCTGGCGGAAGAAGAAGTGGGGGATGTTATTGTGAGTGTGGATGGAAACGGCCGTCTCTACTACCGCCTTTCTCTCAACTATGCCCCCACCGATCTTTCCCTGGATGCGCTAAATCGTGGCTTTATGGTGCAGCGCACCTACGAAGGCGTGGACGATCCTGAGGATGTCTGGCAGGATGCCGATGGCGTCTGGCACATCAAGTTGGGTGCGCGAGTGCGCGTCAAGCTGACGCTGGTCGCCGACAATCGCCGCTACCATGTGGCCCTGGTTGATCCGCTGCCTGCCGGGCTGGAAGCGATTAACCCGGCGCTGGCCGTCTCGCAAAGCGTGCCAGAAGACCCGGATGCCCTCAACGGCAGTTTGCCCTGGTGGTGGTGGTGGCAGTGGTACGATCATCAAAACATGCGGGATGAGCGCGTCGAAGCATTCAGTTCGCTGCTGTGGGAAGGGGTGTACACCTATGATTACGTGGCGCGGGCGACCACGCCTGGCACGTTCATTACCCCGCCCACCAAGGCAGAAGAAATGTATTCGCCAGACGTTTTTGGCCGCACCGGCACCGACATTGTAATTGTGGAGTGATTGGCTCTGTAGTTCCCCGGAAACTCAAAGTTTCCGGGGAACTTGGACACCTAATTCCTGGCCGTGTGCTTAAATCCGTTGATCAGTTGTTCCACTTCAGCGGGGGTGAGCTTGGCTTCTGGATGTGTGGGGAGGAAAATGGCAGGTGGCATACTGCCGTTTTGCAATACCTCCCACATTTCATCAATCTCTCGCGGTTTGCCACCCTGATCCCATTCTGAAAAGTTTAGAATTTGCCGCCCTTCGTCCACGTCGTGCTGGACGAGCCAGGAGATGGGGGCTACGTTGCTGTACCAGGGCCATTCCGATTCGTTGCTGTGGCAGTCGAAGCAGGCCCGCTCGGCCAGGGCGCGGGTTTCGGGATTGATCCAGTTGGGTTCGCTTTGTACGGGGGGATTGGTGTGGTTACGGCCGTATGGCACCAATTGAATCACCACAAAACCGGCCACGGCCAAAATGGCTCCCCATTTCACGATCTTTTTCAGCAGTGCGTTCATAAAAGAAAGCTCCTTCAACAGTAATACAAAAAGTAGGTAAGTTGGTTTGTGAAAAACCTCACGGTTAGTTTACGTCAGAATCATTGATTTTGAGTTAAGCGGAGGCAAAACCACCTTAAATTTGGCTTAAATCTGGCCCGCCTGCTTGCTCCCCCCATCACCCTATGCCACAATCTCACTCATGGAGGCTTTTCCGTGACCCGACTGCTTTTAATTGATGATGATCCCATGATTACAGAACCGCTGGAGCGCCAGTTGGGGTTGGCTGGTTACGACGTGCTGGTGGCACATGACGGCCGTTCCGGTTTGCAGCTTGCCCAAATGAAACAGCCAGACCTGGTGGTGCTGGACGTGATGATGCCAGAGATGGATGGTTGGGAGCTGTGCCAAAAGCTGCGCCAAAGCAGCGTCGTGCCCATTCTCATGCTCACGGCGTTGGGAGATGAAGTGGATCGCATTCTGGGGCTGGAGCTAGGGGCCGACGATTACCTGACCAAGCCGTTCAGCGTGCGCGAGCTAAAAGCCCGCATCAAAGCGCTGCTGCGTCGGGTGGAGCTAGACCAGCAGGCGCAGCCTGCTCGGAATGAGCTGCTGCTGGGCAACATTCGCATTGCCCTGGACAGCCGCCAGGTGTTCATAGGCCAGGAGCCATTGCAGCTGCGCTACAAGGAGTTTGAACTGCTCAGTTTGTTGATGAGCCGGGCGGGCGACGTGGTGACGCGGGCTGAACTGTTCGACAAAATTTGGGGCACCGATTGGCTGGGGGATACGCGCACGCTGGACGTTCACATCCGCTGGCTGCGCGAAAAAATTGAGGCCAATCCCAGCCAGCCGCGCTACATTCAAACGGTGCGGGGCGTGGGTTACCGCATGGTGGCAGACTGATGTTTGGCCAATGGCGTCTGCGCACGCGCCTGCTGGTGGCCTATGTCAGCCTCATTCTGTTGGGCTTTGTGGGATTGTCCTGGCTGGCCGGCAGCCAGATTTCGGCCGGGGCTGTTGAAGATTTTGAGCGCAGTCTGGAAACCCAGGCAGAGTTGGTGGCCCGCAATTTGCGCGAGCCGGTAGAACATTTTGCCGAAGGGGAGGGGGCGTTTAGTGAGATTGAAACGGCCGTTACCGGGCTGGCCAACGATTTTAATCTGCAAATCACGCTCATTGCCCCGGACGGTTATGCCTGGGCCAGCAGCGATGCGGCCGTTGGGAAGCCGAATTTGGCAGAAGACCCAGAAGTGCAGGCCGTGCTCAACCACAGCAGTACGGCCGTTTTTGATACTCGCCCCGATGCAGACAATATAAACACAATTTATACGGCCGTTCCCCTGGCCGAAGACGGCCGTTTGCTCAGCATTGTGCGCGTGGCGGCCCCGGCCAGCGCCACCGCCAACGTGGTGAATCAGCGCTATTTGCAGTTGGCCGCTGGGGTTCTGGGGCTGACCGGGCTGGCCATTGTTGCCGCCCTTTGGTTGGCTGCCTCGTTTACCCGGCCGTTGGAAGGGCTGCAAACCTCGGCCATGAAGCTGGCCGCAGGCGACCTGACCCAGCGCGTGACCGTGACCCGCCAGGATGAGTTGGGCCAGCTTGGCGAAACGTTTAACCACATGGCGGAGCAGGTGGAAGCGATGCTGCTGGAGCAAAAAGCGTTTGCCAGCAACGCCTCGCACGAGCTGCGCACGCCGCTCACCACCATTCGCCTGCGCAGCGAAGCCCTGCGCGATGGCCACTTGGATGACGCCACTGCCCAACAATACATTGCCGAAATTGATGATGAAGTTGCCCGCCTGGGCCGCCTGGTGAACGATCTGATCCAGCTCTCCCGCTTTGATTCCGGCCGGGCGGAAGTGGGCAACGAGCTAATTGATCCGGTGCGATTGGGTCGCTCCTTGTGCCAGCAAATGCAGAAAACGGCCGTAGCCAAAAAAATCAGCCTCAATTTTGATGCGCCAAACGAGCTGCCCGTTATTCAGGCCAATCAAAGCCATTTGCGCATTGTGCTGCAAAATTTGCTGGGCAATGCCCTGAAATACACGCCCGAAGGCGGGCAGGTAGCGTGGCGCTTGTCGCTTGAGGACGGCTACCTGCGCAGCGAGATGACCGACAACGGCATTGGCCTCGCCCCAGAAGACGCGGCCCGCCTGTTTGAACGCTTCTACCGCGCCGACAAGGCCCACACGCGGGCCACGGGCGGCACCGGACTGGGTTTACCGCTGGCCAAATCTATTGTAGAGTTCTATAACGGCCGTATCCAAATCCACAGTGATGGGCCAGGGCAAGGGACGACGGCGACGGTTTGGTGGCCTTTGCCCGAACAACCGTAAGCGGGATAGATTTGTTTAGGAGGCAACCATGCACTTTAATCTTGTTTTTGAAGGGGGCGGTGCCAAAGGGGTGGTTTTTGCCGGGGCAATGCAAGAGTTTGAAAAGCAAGGGCATACGTACGGCCGTTTGCTGGGCACATCTGCCGGGGCCATCACGGCCACGCTCCTGGCGGCTGGCTTTTCTCCGCAAGAGATGCTCGTACAGGTCAACGAGAAACTGCCTGATGGCTCTCCCCGCTTTGGCACCTTCATGGACATTGCCGAATCAATTACCGATGAAGATTGGGAAAACAGCGTTCTTTTTAAGCTGTTCAACCAAATAAATTGGCCGTTTGTTCCAGAATCAGCCGAACGGAAAATGGATGATTTCATCTTTAAGCAGTTTATGCAGATGAAGATTTACCGCCTGCTTTTTACATTTCTGGAGCTGGGCGGTTTGTATGCCGGTCGTGCCTTTTTAACCTGGCTGCGGGAGAAGTTGGATTTGAACGGCCGTAACCTGGGGCAGGCCACGCTGGCACAATTTTACGAGCACACCGGCAAAGATTTAAATATGGTGGCTTCGAACATCACCGATGGCGGCGTCCTGGTCTTGAATCATCGAACCGCCCCCAATTGCCCTGTGGCCTGGGCCGTGCGCATGTCGATGAGCATTCCTTTTGTCTGGCAAGAAGTGCGCTGGCGGCAGGAATGGGGAACGTATCATGGCCGGGAGATCACTGGCCACGCCATTGTTGATGGCGGCCTCAACTCTAACTTTCCCATTCGACTGTTAATCTCGCGCAGCCCGGACGTTGTGGATGTGATGGGGCCACACGACGGGACGTTTACCCTGGGGATGCTGATTGATGAGACCAAGCCTGTGCCCAATAGCCAAATTGGACTGGAAACCGCAGCTGCGCCAACGGCCGTTGACGTCAAAAATCTACCCATTGTGCGCCGGGTGTCTAATTTGGTGAATACCATCACCACCGGCAACGATAAAACTATTATCGACGCCTACAAAGATGGCGTTTGCCGCCTGCCCGCCAAGGGGTACCAAACAACTGATTTTGACATGAGCGATGAGCGCGTTGCAGCC
>JACKBR010000064.1 GCA_020634495.1 Ardenticatenaceae bacterium
GGAAATACGGCCGTTCAAAACAACTTCATTCAGCCCATCATTGCCAGCATCACTGTCCTTGTCACACTCAACGTCATCTGCTGGCTCAAGCCAAAATGTCACCGCCCACAAGAACTCTTCCTGCTGCCCCCGCTCCCGCCTCCCCGCAAAACATCCACATCCCAACCAAAACCACACTTACTTACAACAATATTCAAATAACAGTTTGGAGAGGAACGAATGAAAAAAGCACTCTTTTTATTGGCCATTCTTTTGCTAACGGCCGTAGCCTGCACCACCAGCAGCGACGACCCCATCACCGTAACCGATCCTTGGGGACGCACATCACCGGCGGTCGCTGAAAACGGCGCATTTTACATGATGCTCACCAACAACAGCGACAGCGACGATGCCCTCTTATCCGCCACGTCCGATGCTTGCGGCATGATTGAGCTGCACGAAATGTACGATAAGGGAGACGGCGTCATGGGGATGCGCCCTGTTGAAGGCGGCACGATTCCGCTACCGGCTGGGGGCAATGCCGAGCTAAAACCGGGCGGCCTGCACGTCATGTGCATGGGCAAGCAGGTTGATTTTGAAGCTGGCACCGAAATCCCGCTGACGTTAACCTTTGAAAATGCTGGGGATATGGAGATTACGGCCGTAATCCGCGACAACTAGGATGAAAACAGACCTGACAGGTGGCCATTCAACTTCGAACCCGGCAAAATCAACAACGGCCACCTGTCAGGTCTTAATCAGCGCCACATCAATCGCCTCTGCCAGATTGCGGCAGCCTACCAGCTCTAACCCCTGTGGCGGCTCCGTCAGGCGACGCTGCGCCGTTTTGGGGATAACGCAGCGCTTAAACCCCAGCTTCATCGCCTCTTTCAGGCGGGCTTCTAGCTGGCTCACCGCCCGCAGCTCGCCGCTTAGCCCCACCTCGCCCACAAAAGCCATATCGGCATGAACGGATTGATCCTTCACGCTGCTGGCAATGGATACGGCGATGGCTAAATCGGCTGCCGGTTCATCAATTTGCAAGCCGCCAATCACGTTGACAAACACATCTTTATCATGCAATTTAATGCGCACACGACGGGAGAGAACGGCCGTAATCAGCAGCAGCCGGTTGTAATCAACCCCATTGGCCGTCCGGCGCGGATTAGAAAATGTGGTGGAACTGGCCAGGGCCTGCACCTCCACCAGAAGTGGGCGCGTGCCCTCCATCGTCACGGCAATAGTGGAGCCAGGTGCATTAATTTGCCGCTCTGCCAAAAACGCCTCAGACGGATTTGGCACTTCCACCATGCCCTTCTCTACCATCTCAAACACGCCCACTTCACTGGTCGCGCCAAAACGGTTCTTTACGCTGCGCAGCAGGCGATAGCGATGGAATGGATCGCCCTCCAAATACAAAACAGTGTCCACAATGTGCTCCAGCACACGCGGCCCGGCAATTGTGCCTTCTTTGGTCACATGCCCCACCAAAAATATGCTAACCCCCGACGTCTTCGCCAGCTCCTGAAAACGGCTGGCGCATTCCCGCACCTGGCTCACGCTCCCCGCCGCCGAGGTTAAATCTTCGGCAAATGTGGTTTGAATACTGTCTACAATCACCAACGTGGGCTGGAGCTGCTCAACGTGGTTCAAAATTGCTTGCAGCTTTGTCTCCGTGACCAAATACAAATCATCGGCGGTAATGCCCAACCGGTCAGCGCGCATTTTTATCTGTCGGCTGCTTTCCTCGCCAGAAACATAGAGCGTGGTGCCGTGGGCGTTGGCCGTCAGCGCCGAGACGTCTAACAGCAGCGTTGATTTGCCAATGCCGGGGTCGCCGCCGACCAGCACCAGCGAACCGGGCACAATGCCGCCGCCCAGCACGCGGCCAAATTCTGGCAGGGGCAAGGGCAGCCGCTCAAAGCCATCGGCGGTGATTTCGGCCAGGCGCTGTGGCTGGCTGTCGCTTTGTCCGGCGCGGCGATTGCGTTGGCTGGCTGGGGCTTCAGCCACCAACACTTCTTCTTCCATCGTATTAAATTCGCCACATTTGGGGCATTTGCCCACGTAAGCGGCCGTTACGCGGCCACAGTTGCTGCACACATAGCGGGATCGGGTTTTGGCCATACTATCTCTCCGTTGCTTAAACCTGACCGGTAAATTCAATTTATACCTCGAAAAGGGGGAAGCCAGTCAGGTTGAGAATCAGCGTTCAGGTTGTGGCGATTTTAACATATGCTATACTTTTTCGCCGTGATTGATTGGCAAGTTGTGTGGACGAATGGATTGTGGATTTTGGGAACGGCCGTATTGCTTGGCACGTTTAGCTATAGTTATTGGCTGTCCCAAACTGAGCCGCACAGTTTGGCAGAAATCAATCAGCGGCCTGCCATCAATCGTCTGTTTTGGTCTGGCTTTTTGCTCGTTTTGCTGGGCCTTGTTTTTACAAGCTCCCGCTGGTGGGAAACGGCCGTCTGGCTGTTGTTTACCGCCTGGGCATTTTATAACTTTATTGCTTCACTAAGAAGTTCCACATGAAAAGTGCAATGAAAAAATTATTGATCTGGGCTTTCTTTTTATTCCCCCTTGCTGCCCTGTTGCTGCTGCCAACCCAACCGGCCGCTGCCCAAACCGATCCAACCACAACGCCCGCAGATGGGTATCCTCCCCCGGCAACCCCCGCGCTGCGGGATGAATCTTATCCTATCCAACCACCCCCAGGGCCAACCGCCACCGATGGGCCGTACATTGCGCCAACAACTGTTGTTTATCCTGAAACTGAACCAACGGCCGTAATTGGTGGGGCGGCACCGGTGGCTACAATTGTGGCTACGCTGCCCATTAGCCAAAGTAGTCTGGTACGCAATCGAGCCATTTTGTGGGCAGGCTTTTTGCTCACAATGTTCATTTTTGGGCTGGCCGTTTATGGCGCAATGTTGATGTATACCCGGTCGCGCAGCTAAAGGGCCAAATGTCACCAACGCCTGAAGCTGAAAGGGCAGCTTCTCCCTCGCGCTGGCGCAAGTTTTGGCCCTGGTTTAATGTGGGGCTTACGGCCGTTTTGCTCATTGGCGGCGTCTGGTATCTCTCGCGCACCCTCAATTTTAGTGATGTTCAACAGGCAGTTGCTGCCGCAGACGGCCGTTTCATTGGCCTGGCGTTTCTCGTTTTCATTCTCAACGGCAGCGTGAAGGCCTGGCGCTGGCGCGTGCTGTTGGCCCCAGAGACCGACAAAAGAGTGCCGTACACGGCCGTTTTTTGGGCCATCTGGCTGGGGCAGTTTGTAAATTCCGTGCTCCCTTTTTTGCGCCTGGGGGAAATCGGCCGAGCGTATGCCATTCATCAACAAATTGGCTACAGCAAAGTACAGGCCGTTAGCACCATGCTCATCGAAAAAAGCCTGGAAGTCATCCTGCTCGGATTAAGCTTGCTCGTCCTCATTCCCTTAGCCATTTTGCCCGCAAATTTTAACCAGCTAGGCGTCGTGCTGACGCTGGCCGCTGCGATTCTGTTGTTGGGCCTGGGGCTGGTAACTTATAAAACTGAGCAAATTATCAGATTGTTGCAGCAGCTTTTTAGCTACTTTCCCACCCGGTTCGAAGCCTGGCTCAATCGCAGCTTGATTCTGGGGCTAAACGGTTTGTCTGTGTTACAAAACGGCCGTAGCCTCAGGGCCATTATTTTTTCTTCACTGCTCATTACTTTTCTGGATATTTTTGTGCCTTACCTGCTTTTTTTTGCCTTTTCTTTGCCGTTGGGGTTTGTTACCGCCGTGCTCATTAACATTGCCGTGGGGCTGGCAACAACCCCGCCCACGGCTCCTGGCGAATTAGGCATTTTTGAAGCGGCCGTATTTTTTGTGTTGGCGCAGCTGGGGCAAGTGGAGGTTTTGGGAACGGCCGTTATCCTCAGCTATGCCGTTATCTTTCATCTTTGTACATTGCTGCCCAAAATTGCCCTGGGCAGCCTGGCCGCTGCACAAACCAAATGGTCGTGGCGACGGTTATCAGCACCCACGATTTCATAAATTTTAGCCTCAGGGAATATCCTTTTTGTATGAACGTTTCAATCATCATCCCCGCTTTGAACGCCCAAGACACCCTGCCTGCCTGCCTGCAAGCGTGCCGGGAACAAGCGCTGCCCGCAGGAGTTCACCTGGAAATCATCCTGGTTGATGATGGCTCCACTGACCGCACGCCAGAAATCGCCGAAGAAAAAAACGTCAGGTTGATCCGGCACCAGACCCGGCGTGGCGCAGCCGCCGCCCGGAATAACGGCTTAAACGTGGCCCAAGGAGAGATTATCCTGTTCACCGATGCCGACTGCGTGCCTCAACCAAATTGGGTGGCAGAAATGATACGGCCGTTCCAAGACCCTACAATCCAAGGCTGCAAAGGTATCTATGCCACCCAACAGCCGGAGCTAGTTGCTCGCTTTGTGCAAATTGAATATGAAGACAAATATGATTTGCTCCGTGCCCAACCCGCCATCGACTTCATCGACACTTACTCGGCTGGCTACCGGGCGGCGGCGCTCCAAGCAGCGGGGGGATTTAACGAAGCGATTCGTTATGTAGAAGACCAGGAGCTGTCTTTTCGGCTGGCAGCCGCAGGGCACAAGATGGTATTTCAGGAAACGGCCGTTGTGTTCCACCAACACAGCGACAGCCTGCCCCGCTACTTTCGAAAAAAGGTGATGATTGGTTACTGGAAAGCCCAAATCATGCGCCTCTACCCCGAAAGGATCATTAAAGATTCGCACACGCCTCAAGTGCTCAAGCTGCAAATGGGTCTGGTTGCCCTTTGCCTGGGCACGCTTTTTGCCTCTTTTGTCTTGCCCATCACATTTTTTGCCACAGTCCTGTTCCTCGCGCTGTTTTTCCTGACAACCCTGCCGTTCCTGAAAAAAGCATGGCCCAAAGACCAGCCCGTTTGTCTGGCATCGCCCTGGCTGCTTTTTTGCCGTGCTCTGGCGCTGGGCATTGGCTACGCCTGGGGCTTAGCCCGGCCCCTGGCCAAGAAGTGACCCCATGCAAACCTGGTTTCGGCAACACCGGAAGATGCTTTACAGCCTGGGTACGGCCGTTTTCGCATTCATTTTCTACTGGGCCACGCTGGCCCCTGACCTGACCTGGCAGGCCAACAGCGGCGACGGGGGCGAACTGATCACCGCCGCTGTCACCCTGGGCATTCCCCACCCGCCCGGCTACCCCACCTACGTTTTGTTAGGCAAACTTGCCAGTTTTCTCCCGTTTGAGCCGGTTGCCTACCGCTTTCACCTGTTTTCGGCGCTGTGTGTGGCCATCGCTGCCGGACTGGTAACCGCCACTGCCCAAAAGCTGATGGCTGCGTCCGGCACGCAAAATTCTCAATTTCTAACCGTCATTCCGGGCCTTTTATTTGCTTTTTCGCCACTGGTGTGGAGCCAGGCCATTGTGGCTGAAGTGTACAGCCTGAACTTGCTGGTGGTGGCTGCTTTTTTATGGGCCATTGTGGGGAAACGGCCGTCTCACGTAACCGGTTTTTTTCTTGGGCTGAGTGTGACCACGCACCTTACCTCGCTATTTCTGCTGCCGCTGGCGCTGGCCAATTCGCCGCTCAAAACCTGGCGGCAGCTATTCATTGGTGCCCTGGTTGGGGCTTCCCCTTACCTGCTGCTGCCCTTTCTGGCCCGCCTGGGCAGCCCGGTTTTATGGGGTGATCTCACGACATTGTCTGGCTGGTGGTGGCTGGTGAGTGGTCAAATTTACCAGGCCAACCAATTTGCGCTGCCGCCAAACAATTTTTGGCCACGGCTGGCAAGCTGGGCTGGGGCATTCAGCCAGCAATTGGCCATGTTGGGCTGGCCGCTGCTTTTTTTGGCCGGGTGGCGCGTGGTGGGCGGCCGTTTTTTTTCGGCGAAACTTTGGGGAGGATTGGTGGGAACGGCCGTTTTCTATCTGATTTACGCATTTTTTTACAACACCCAAGACGCCATCGTACTCACCTTGCCAGCCTGGCTAATCTTAAGCCTTTGTTTAATTCCAGCTTTGAATCTCGTAGGAAAATGGGGAGTGATCTTGCCGGGTCTGGCACTTTTGCTAAACTTAACCAGCCAAAATGGTGCAAATATTCACAATATCCGGCAGCAAGCAGCACAAATATTTGCGTCTGCCCCGGCAGATGCAGTTTTAATAACATCTGGCGACCCGGACATTTTCACATTGTGGTATTTTCACTACGTAGAGGGACAGAGGCCAGATATTATTCTTGTTGATGACAAATTGCTTGCCTTCGATTGGTATCGCCATCATCTCAGGCAGCAACATTCATCCTTGCGTGGTCTAGAAGAAGACGATTTAGCCCAGTTTACAGCGGCCAATCAGCCGCAGCGAGCCATTTGCCAGACCCATTTCTCATCACAATCAGATGGCAAGGCAACAATTGATTGTCTACAGGACAGTAACGAGTGACAACAAAAACTGGTAACGCCATTCAAAAATCCCAACCGTTTGCCTTTTTAGCCATGCGCTGGAAAACGGTTTTCTTGCTCCTGGGAATATTGCTGCTGCTGTGGCTTGGCGTGAAGGCATGGCGCATTGGGAGGGCTGTCAATTCATTGCTGGACCAGCAATCGGCGGCGGAAACGCTTATGGCCAACGGTCTGACCAACATTGACCCAGACGCGGCCGAATCCATGGTAAAAACCATCCGCCAGGAGTTTGTTGTCTTACGGGATGAGACAGCTTTTTTGCTGCCGCTTACGCCTCATTTGGGCTGGGTGCCCAAAGTGGGGCCACTGCTGCTTTCTGCCCCACAACTGGTGGCAATGGGTGATGCCGGAACAGAAACGGCCGTTTACGCAATTGACAGCCTCAAACCAATCCTGCACATCCTTCAAGCAGAAGATAGTGGCGAAACCCAGCTGCCGCAGCTTGTTAACGCCCTGGCAGAAGCCCGCCCCGGATTGGCTCAGGCCGCTGCCGCCTTAGACCGAGTGGCCCAGGCGCGGGCAGACATCAGCAATGTGGCTGATTTCCCTGAGCGGCTAAAACCGCTGTTTGCCACGGCAGACGAATGGCTGCCAATCGCCCAAGACAGTCTGGCCATTGTGCAAATTTTACCGGACATCATGGGGCAAAACGGCCGTCGCACTTACCTGCTGCTTGCCCAAAACGAGGATGAAATTCGGGCCACGGGCGGCTTCATCTCTGGCGTGGGCACCCTGACGCTCGAAAAAGGTGATATTCTGGGCCTCACTTTTCAGGATGCCAGCACGTTTGACACGCCCACCTTATTGAATAACTCAGCCCTGTATGATTATCCCCCACAGCCACTGCATGATCTGATGGGATTGGATTACTTGTTGCTGCGGGACGCCAATTATTGGCCCGATTTCCCTTACTCAGCCCAAACCGCCTTAGAACTGTACCGCCGCGTGGAGCCGGATACGGCGCTGGATGGCGTCATTGCCATTGACCAGCAGTTTATGAGCTTATTGGTTGCCGCCACCGGCCCCATTTCTGTGCCAGATAATGAGCAAGTCATTACTGCCCAAAACACAATCGAGAGCTTCCGGGAGGCTTTTAATATTGATGAGGGGCAATCTGTCAATGAATGGCTGCGAAATCGCAAATCCTTTTTAACCACATTTTCCTCGGCGGTTTTAGAGAAAATCCAGGGGGATTTTGGCGCAGTTGATCCCGTCACTTTTATCAAAAACATTCATTTTGCGCTGGCGAGCCGCCATTTGCAGCTTTACATGCTAGATGAGCAGGAAACGGCCGTATTAGATCGGTTAGATTGGGACGGCCGTTTAGAAAACCCAGCCGCCCAGGATTTTCTGCTGGTGCTGGATACAAATATGGGCTTCAACAAAACAAACATGTATGTTCAGCGCAGCTTTGACTATCGTGTCAGGTTGAACCCGGCTGGAGAGTCAGCAGCTGACCTGACAATTGCCTATAAACACACAAACCCGCCCGGCGAAAATTCCGCTTGTGAACAAGGCATCTCCTATGCCAACGCGCCAAGTTATTATGAAATTGCAGACCGCTGCTATTACAATTTTTTGCGCATTTACACGCCAGTTAATTCGCACCTGGCTGATGCCACAACACACCAGATTCCAGCAGAAAACCTGCTAAGCGGCACCGCCTGGGAGAGTTCATCAACGGAAATCAATGAGTTTGCTAACTTTTCAACCTTCACAAATTTTTTTATGGTGCCTCGTGGGGAAGAACAAACCACAGCCTATCATTACACCCTGCCCGCGAACATTATCCAGCAAATGGATAATGGCCAATTCGTTTACAATCTTTGGCTGCGAAAACAAGCTAGCCAAAACATAGAACCGGTAAAGGTACACATTTCGCTACCCGAAGGCAGCACTTTGCTGGATGCCTGGGCAACGCAAGAAGCTACCATAAAAAGCGAATCGAATGTGATTGAAATTTCGCTTGATTTAGAGGCCGATACACAAATTTCTATTACCTTCAACCAGCAGTAAAAAATAAATGATGCAACGGAAAATCTTTTTAACTTTGTTCTTTTTAATTGGTGGGGCGGCTGTCTATTGGGGAAGCATAGAACTGCCCACAGTGTATGGTTCTGCAGCCAACCAAACGATACCAACCAGAACGCCAACCCCGCCGCCAGCAACTGCCACCAAATCAGGTGGTGGCGGTAACGACCCCGCGCCAACAAACCCTCCTCCTGCGCAAGCAACGTCTACCGCAACCTCTACGTTGCTGCCTGTAGAAATTGCGCCCACGCCGGTTGGTGGTTTTTTGCCGACGGCCGTTCCTTGCGGCAACAGTCCCACCATCCAAACCTTAGGAGCCACCAACGTGCGCAGCGGCCCAGGTTTGGAATACGAGGTGATTGGTGAACTCGTCTATTTGGAAGTTCGCTACATTGTGGGGCGAGCCGAAACGGCCGAATGGTGGCTAATCCAGTTCAACAATGGCCAGTTTGGCTGGGTGGCCGATGCAATTGTGCTGGTGCAGGGCTACACTCCCATTGTGCCCATTGTAGAAGCGCCCCCGCTCAACGGCGGCACGCCCACGCCTGGCCCGGCCTGGAATCCGACACCCATTCCGTTTTGCACCGTCACCCCAGTGCCAACCGGCACGCCCACCGCAACAGCAACGGCCGTAAGCAGTGAGTCTGTCGTTGAGGAAGCGGCCACAGAAACGCCAGCACCAACCGAACCAGCCCCGACAGAAGTGCGCCCCACCGACACGCCAATTGTGCAGCCAACGGCCGTTCCCCCTCAACCAACCACCACGCTTGCCGCTACTACAGACGAACCGCCCAATGAGGGGGGTAGTGGCGGCC
This sequence comes from Ardenticatenaceae bacterium, assembly GCA_020634495.1. The sequence goes on from JACKBR010000064.1 coordinate 9,297, forward strand.
TCATTTTGCTTGCCTTGGGTCTTGTTTTGGGTGCGGGTATGCTCTTTTACTTCTGGCGACGGAACGGCTAACAAGAGCAATGGCGGTCAACTCCCGCGCCAAACAATTTTTTGCCTTTACCGTCTTTATCGTGCTGGCCTCGTTAGACAATGCCGCTGCGGGTGTTTTGCCGCCGCTGTACGCCATCATTGCCCGCGATTTGCAGGCCAGTGACGCGGCGTTGGGATCGGTAACGGCCGTTTATATCCTTATCGTAGCCATCGCCGCCGTGCTGTGGGGCTACCGTGGCGACCAAAAAAGTAGAAAACCCCTTCTGTTTTGGGGCACGCTGGTTTGGGTCACCGCCATGCTGCTCACCACTACCGCCCAGAACTTCACCCAATTTTTACTGTTTCAAATGGGAACGGCCGTTGGCGTCGGCGGCATTAGCTCCTTGGGCTTTAGCGTGGTGAGCGATCTGGTGCCCGCCCACCGGCGCGGGCTGGCCCTGAGTTTGTGGAGCGTTTCGCAAGGCATTGGCACGTCGCTGGGGGCGCTGCTGGCCGGAACCATCGGCGCTTATGATTGGCGCTTTCCCTTTTGGATTATTGCCGCCGCTGGCCTGCTCTTTGCTGCCCTCTTTTTGTTCACCCGCGAACCGCTGCGGGGGCAGGCGGAACCTCAGCTCCAACCCCTGTTTGCCCAGGGCAAACGGTATGAGTTTCGCATCAGCCGGGAAGATATCGGCCGAATTTTGCAGGGCGCTTCTAACCGCTGGCTGCTGCTGCAAAGCTTTTTCTACGCCCTGGCGTACGGGTCTACCGTCTGGATTCCGCGCTGGGCCATTGCCCGCGTGCAGGCCGAGGGCTACACGTTGGAAACAGCCACCATTGTGGGCAATTTGATTATTGCCTTGTTAAGTTTGGGGGGATTTACGGCCGTACTTTCCGGCCACCTGGGGGATCGATGGGAGCAGCGCAGCGGTCAGGGTCGCGCCAAATTAGCCATGATTGGGCTGCTGGTCTCCGCCCCCCTGTACGTCTGGCTCTACTTCATTCCCTTTCGTAACTTGGCCTTGCCAGAACCGGCCAGCTTTTGGGAATTGGCTACGGCCGTTTTAGTCGCGTTCCTCAACAATGGCTGGGTCATTCTGGCATTTGTGGTGGCCTTTACGGCCGTAACCTTCCAATCAGCCGATCCGCCCAACTGGGCCGCCATGATCACCGATGTGAACCTGCCCGAACATCGCGGCACCGTCATCGGCCTTAGCCGCCTGTTTCGGGCCGTGGGTAACGCCATTAGCGTTTGGCTGGCTGGCTGGCTGTTTGCCAACCTCACGGGCCGCCTGCCAGAACCAACAAATTATGCCGTTGGCCTTTCCATCTTCCAGGCATTGGTTCTCCCAGCGCTGCTGTGCTACATCTTTCTGCAAAAATTTATCACGAAAGACAAGCAAGCTGTGGCCCAACTGCTGGCGAAACGCGCCCAAACCTGATGCGCCCTATTGGGGTCGATTAACTTCTCACCTCAGCCATCAACCAATCCCAAACCAAACCCTTGCGCCACACTGAACGTGTGTTACCATTGCGCCCAAGTTGAGATATATCACAGATATATCAATCACATTGTTGCGACTCAGCTCGCGAAGAGGGAAAAATGAGTGCACATGGTGATGCGCAGCGATCACTTAGTGAACAGGCTTACGAGCAGATCAGGCAAAGGATTGTCACCCTGGCTCTGGCACCGGGTGCCGTTGTAGATGAAGCGGGTCTGCAAAAAGATTTGGGACTGGGCCGCACGCCAATCAGGGAAGCGCTCAAGCGGCTGGAGCTGGAACGACTCATCACCATCATCCCCCGGCGCGGCATCTTTGTCACCCCCATCAATTTAACCGATCTCCAGCGTCTATACGAAGTTCGGCTCAGTCTAGAATGTTTGGCTACCGAATTGGCTGCGCAGCGGGGAACGGCCGTTCACTGGCAAGAAATGGCTCAAGTCCTTGGCCAAATTGGCCAGCCCGACCGCATCTCCCCAGAACAACTTATCGCCGTTGATGAAGCGTGCCATCGCATCATTTACAAAGCGGCCGACAACCAATTCTTGGAACAAACCCTCATGGCCTTGTTTCCACTTAGCCTGCGCATGTGGTATGTGGCTCTGGCCAAACTGGGCGACAAAAAAGATTCTATTATTGAATACAGGCATATTGCAGAACATCAAGAAATTATGGTCGCTCTGAAAGCGGGAGCGGCCGAAGAGGCCGCTTCTTTGATGCACTGTCACATTGAAGCCTACCAGCAATACATCGAAAACATTATTTTAGGCAAATCTGCCCAACTACTTGCCGCCTAATTTGCCACGCAGCCAAACAGTCTGAGCAGGCATTCTCCCCACATTGGGAGAAACCTGGCTCCCTTAACCACTAGCGGATTCCCGCAGATTGCTAAACTTTTTTCGCAGGAGGTACCGTCTATGAGCCGTGATAGACGACAACGCCGGGTAAGTCGCCGCGACCGCAGCCAAACTGATCCTGGGGCAACGGCCGTTGCCAAAATTTCTCAACCTGTTAGCACCCTCCCCACCTACGAACTCGTCAACGACGAAGGCCTCGAAAAAATCCACAACGCCTCCCTGGAAATTTTGTCCGATGTGGGCATCGACTTTTATGACGACGAAGCCCAGGCAATCCTAAAACAGCATGGCGTGCGGCTAGAAGGAGACACCGCCTTCTTCGATCGGGAAATGATTGCCGAATATGTGGCCAAAGCCCCCAGCCAATTTACCCAACTGGCCCGCAATCCAGAAAGAAATGTGGTGATTGGCGGCAACCACCTCTGCTTTGCCCCCGTCTATGGCCCGCCGTTTGTGGTAGACATGGAGCGCGGCCGACGAGAAGCCACCCTGGAAGATTTTCGCAACTTTGTCAAGCTCACCTATCAGAGCCCCTGGCTGCACCACTCCGGCGGTACGATTGTGGAACCGACCGATGAACCCACCCACACCCGCCACCTGGACATGGTGTACAGCCACATCAAGTACAGCGACAAACCTTTCATGGGTTCCGTTACCTCCGCCGCCAACGCCGCCGACAGCGTAAAAATGGCCGAAATCCTGTTTGGTGCAGAAGAGATTCGCCAGCAGCCTGCGCTCCTCTCGCTCATCAACATCAGCAGCCCGCGACGCCTGGATGACCGCATGTTGGGTGCGCTAAAAGTGTATGCCAAAGCCCGCCAGGGGCTCATCATTACCCCCTTTCTTTTCTCTGGGGCGATGGCTCCGGTGGGCGTGGCCGGTACGCTGGTGCAGCTCAATGCGGAATCTCTGGCGGGCATCGTTTTTACCCAAATGGTGAATCCCGGTACGCCCGTGGTGTACGGCGCTTTCCAAACCAATATCGACCTGCAAAGCGGTGCGCCCGTGTTTGGTTCGCCGGAAAGCCAGATTGCCCTGTACGCAGCCGCACAGCTGGCCCGCAAGCACGGCCTGCCCTTCCGCAGCGGCGGCATGTTTGCCAGCAGCAAAATTGCCGATGCCCAGGCCGCCTATGAATCGGTGATGGTGATGCTGCCCGCCGTGCTGGCGCGGGTAAATTTTGTGCTGCACGCTGCCGGTTGGCTGGAGGGGGGTCTGGCTGCTGGCTATGAGAAATTTGTGATGGACAATGAGCTGTTGGGCATGTTCCACAAATTCGTTCAGGGTTTGGATTTGTCGGAAAACGGCCTGGCGATGGAATCTTTGCGCACGGTGCCGACGGATGGGCATCATTTAGGCACGCCGCACACCATGCAAAATTTCCGCCATGCCTTCCACCGCTCCGACTTTTTTGATTACAACTCGTTTGAGCAGTGGCGGGATGAAGGGGGCATTACGGCGATGGAGAAGGCAAACGGCCGTTACAAAAAACTCCTCCGCCAATACCAACCCCCAGACCTCGACCCAGCCATCGATGAAGCGCTGCAAGCCTTTATGGCCAAGCGCAAAGAAGAGATTAAACCGGAATATTAGTTTGAAGGCACATAAAATATTTTCAATTGTCATGCTGAACGAAGTGAAGCATCCCTAATACCTTCAAAGAGATTCTTCGCTGCGCTCAGAAAGACAAAATTAGGAAGGAGTTTTCCAAAATGAGTGATTTACCTAAAAAAGCAAAAATCGTCGTCATCGGCGCGGGGATTGTGGGCAACAGCCTGGTTTACCATCTGGCCAAACACGGCTGGAAGGACATTGTGCTGCTAGACAAAGGCCCCCTGCCCAACCCCGGCGGCTCCACCGGGCACGCTTCCAACTTCATCTTCCCCGTGGACCATTCCAAAGAAATGACCATGATCACCCTGGACAGCGTGCGCCAGTACAAAGAGCTGGGCGTTTTTACCGAAAGCGGTGGCATCGAAGTGGCCCGCACCGACGAGCGCATGGAAGAGCTGCGGCGGCGCATGGCCTCAGCCAAATCCTGGGGCATTGAATCGCACCTGCTCACCCCGGACGAGGTAGAAAAGCTGGTGCCTTACCTCGACAAAAGCATCATCAAAGGCGGCTTTTACACCCCCAGCGTCGGCGTGGTCGATTCCCTGCGGGCCGGCACGCTCATGCGCGAATACGCCATGAACAAAGATGCCTTAACCGTTTTCCCCAACACAGAAATTGAAGATTTGGTGGTGAAAAAGGGCAAAATCAAAGCCGTCAAAACCAATCGAGGCAAAATTAAAGCCAAATATGTGATGATCGCCTGCGGCGTCTGGAGCCCGCGCATTGCCGAGATGGCCGGAGCCAACATTCCGCTAACGCCCGCCGTCCACCAGATGATCAGCGTAGGGCCGCTGGCGCTGATGGAAAAGACCACCAGCGAAATTGAATATCCCATCGTGCGGGACATGGACACGTTTTGTTACGAGCGGCAAAATGGCAACGACATGGAGGTTGGCTCCTACGCCCACCGCCCCATTTTGATGGACGCCAACGACATTCCTTCCATTGAAGAATCGGCCATGTCCCCCACCGAGCTGCCCTTCACCGAAGATGATTTTGAGCCACAGCTGGAGCAGGCGCTGGAGCTGATGCCGGAAATTCTGGGCGACGAAAAGGCGGGCATCCGCCACGCTATCAACGGCCTGCTCTCCTTGACGCCCGACGGCGCACCCATCATTGGCGAAACGCCAGAAGTCAAGAATTTGTGGTCGGTGGCCGCTATTTGGATTAAAGAAGCGCCTGGTTTTGCCAAAGCGGCCGTTGAATGGTTCACGCACGGAGCCTCAGAAATTGATATTCACGGGACAGATGTGGCGCGGTTTTATGATTACGGCCGTACCAAACACCACATCAACGCCCGCACCTCCGAAGCATTCAACAAAACCTACGGCATCATCCACCCCCGCGAACAGTGGGCTTCCAACCGCAACGTGCGTGTCAGCCCATTTTACATCCGTGAAGTGGAGCTAGGCGCGGAATTTTTTGAGACGGCTGGCTGGGAACGGCCGCAATGGTACAACAGCAACGCCAGCCTGCTGGATGAATACAAAGACAAAATTACGAAACGGCCGCACGAATGGGACGCGCGCTGGTGGTCGCCCATCAGCAACGCCGAACATTTAGCCATGCGCGACCGTGTCGCCATGGTCGATCTCACCGCCTTTGCCCTGTTTGACGTGCAAGGCCCCGGCGTGGTCGATTACATCGAAAAGATGGCGGCCAACAAGATGGACGTACCCGTGGGACGCGGCGTTTACACACCCATCCTCAACCCGCACGGCGGCTTCAAGTCCGACCTCACCATTTTGCGCCTGGCTAAAGACAAATACCGCATCGTCACCGGCGGCAGCGACGGCGGCCGGGACAAAAAATGGTTCAGCGACAACCTGCCCAAAGATCGCTCCGTCACCCTGACAGACGTCACCTCCGCCATTTGCACAGTGGGTTTGTGGGGGCCACACGCTCGCGACGTCTTGCAATCGGTCACTGACCACGACGTTTCCAACGACGCATTCCCCTACAGCACCGTGCAAAGCTTCATCGTCAACGGCATTCCCGTGACCGCTTTCCGCATTTCCTACGTGGGCGAGCTGGGCTGGGAGATCAGCACGGCCATGGAACACGGCCTGAAATTGTGGGATACGCTCTGGGAAGCGGGTCAAAAATATGGCATCGTCCCTGTCGGGATCGGCGTTTACGGCACGACTGGCCGCCTGGAAAAAGGGTACCGGCTGATGGGCAGCGAGCTGGAAGGCGAATACACGCCCATCGAGGCTGGCTTAGAGCGACGGCTGGTGAAAAAGGCCAACTTCATCGGTAAAAAAGCGTACCTGAAAGCACGCGAGGAAGGGCCAGCGGCCATTTTGTGTACGCTCACGGTGGATGACCACACCTCGGCCAGCGGCATCAAACGCTACATGAACGGTGGCGAACCCATCGTGACTCCAGACGGCCAGCGCATTGTGGATAGCAAGGGACGGTCGTCTTACGTCACAACTGCCGGAGCGGGGCCATCGGTTGGTAAGCACCTGCTCCTGGCCTACCTGCCGCCCAATTTAGCCAAAGAAGGCACCAAACTGGCCGTCGAGTACATGAACGAACGGTATCCGGTCACCGTGGCCGTGGCTGGCAGCCGCCCGTTGTTTGATCCGGATAATGAGAGAATGAAATGCTGATCAGTGCTTAGTAATCAGTAGGTCGGTAATCAGTAGGTCAGTTACTGATTACTGAATACTGATTACTGAATACTGATTACCGAAAAAGGTGATCAGATGGAAATCTTAGTATGCGTCAAGCGCGTGCCCACCACCGGGGCCAAAATTGTGCTCACGGAGGATGCCCGGGCGATTGAGACGCGCAATTTGGGCTTTACGATTAGCCCGCACGAGGAATGTGCCGTGGAAGAGGCGGTGCAGCTGGTGGAAAAGCACGGCGGCAGCGTGACGGTGCTAACCCTGGGCAGCCCGGAAGCCACGCAGCAAATTCGGGATGCCATGGCCGTCGGTGCGGACAAGGGCATTTTGCTAGAAACGGCTGGTGAAGAGTGGGATCCGGTAGCCACCGGCAATGCCATTGTGGACGCCATCAAAGCGTCGGGCAGCACCTTTGATTTGCTGCTTTTTGGTAACGAAGCAGCCGACAGCGGCGATTACCAGGTGGGCGTGCGCGTGGCCCATGCGCTGGATGTGCCCTGTGTGACGGGAATAAAGGGATTGGCGATTGAGGGAGATACGGCCGTTGCCAAACGAGAAGCTGGCGGCGGCTTTGAAATTTACGAAATCCCGCTGCCAGCCGTCATCACCGTCAAAGAAGGGCTCAATTTGCCCCGTTACCCGTCTGTACCCGGACGGCTGCGCGCCAAGAAAAAACCCTTGGAGACAGCCACGCCGGAGAGGAACGGCGGCGGCCTGGAAATGGTAAAGCTGGTGACCCCTCAAGAGCAGAGCAAGTCGGCTGAAGTGCTTGGGTCTGGGGTTACGGCCGTTCCAAAGATAGTTGAGTTGCTGCGGGAACTGAAGTTTATTGAGTGAAAAGTGATAAGTGAAAAAGTAAAAAGTGGTGCACTCTCTCACTTTTCACTTTTTACTTTTCACTTTCTCCCATCGAAGTGAGAACGAAATGATTTTAGGAATCATAGAACACGACCGGGGACAGCTAAACAACCAATCGTTGGAGATGTTGACGTTGGCCAGACAGGTGGCGGCGGATGAAGGTGTGGGGGTAACGGCCGTACTCATCGGTGAAGCAGCCGCCCCCATCGCCAACAAGCTGGCAGCCTACGGCGTCAGCCAGGCCATCGTAGCCAGCCACCCAGATTTAACCGATTATGCCCCTGAAGCCTGGGCCGAATCGGTGGTGCAGATTGCCAAAGCCAACGCCGCCAAAGCGATCCTGGCCACCGGCACCGACCGGGGCAACGAACTCATGGCCCACGTCGCCGCCCGGCTCAATTTGGCCATGGGGGCCAACGTCACCCAGGTGGCTGTGGGCGACAGCTACGCCATCACCCGCGTGCGCTGGGGCGGCAGCCTGCTCGAAGAGGCCCGGCTGCACGGCGACATCAAGCTGCTCACCGTGGCTCCGCTTACCCAGGAAGTGAGCGAAGCGCCAGTCAACGGTGTGGCCGTCGAAACGTTTGCCCCTGAGCTGGATGACAGGCTTTTCCGCGTGCGTGTCACAGGGCGCGAAGCGCCAGAAGGCGACAAAATTTCGCTGGCCGAGGCGCGGCTGGTGGTGGGTGGCGGTCGCGGTGTGGGCAGCGCCGAAGGCTTTGCCAAGCTAGATGAGCTGGCCGAGCTGTTGGGCGGCGCGGTTGGTGGCTCCCGCGTCGTCACCAATCTGGGCTGGCGGCCTCATGCCGACCAGGTAGGGCAAACCGGCACCCGCATTGCTCCCGATTTGTACATCGCCTGCGGCATCAGCGGGGCAATTCAGCACTGGGTAGGCTGCAAAGGCTCCAAGAAAATTCTGGCGATCAACACCGATCCCGAAGCCCCCATGATGACCAAAGCGGACTACGCCGTTGTCGGCGATTTGCACGAGGTTTTACCAGCCTTAATCACGGCACTGAAAGAATAACGTGTCACGTACTTTTCGTTCTGAATGAAGCGCAGCGAAATGAAGAATCCCTCTAAATTTTTCCAAACACAGCCTTTGCTCGCGGGCAAAGCAAATTCTTCATTAACGTCGTAGGGATTCTTCGCTATGCTCAGAAAGACAATTTTTGGCTGCGGCCGGTTTCCTGACCGCGCCGCCATGTGGCACTGTTGCGTATACATGCGCCGAGACCGACCGCAGCAGTTGACAATATTTTTCAAACCAAAGAAAAGCCATGCTCGCGGAGGCGTAAACGCCCCCGCTATCTATGAAAGGCCCGATGGGCCTGATTTTTAAGCCCGAATGGGCTTGCACAACTAGCCGGACGGCTTCAGCCTCCGGCGATCAGGGACAATCTCTCCAATACGGTCTTTCTACCGTTCGGCAAACGGCGTGACGGTTGATACAATCCCTGTTTTTGTGTTGTTATCTTGAAAACAGGTAAAGAACTGACTTATGGCAAAGTATCAAATCATGTATTGGCATGACATTCCGGTGCAGGTGCGTGCTGGTGGGCGGCGCGACCGGGTGAGCATTGAGCTACCGCAGCGTTTCCAGGTGGCGGTGGACAATGCGGCGATGGCGGCCGAACTGACCGGCACAGATGCTTATTTGGATGGGTTTCGCTGGAGTGAGATGCAGGAGCGGGACGGCACGCCTGAGGCGGTGGCCAAGGCGGTAGCGGCTGAGTTAGATACCCAATATGAAACAATTGATTGGCGGCAAACGGCCGTTTCCCTAAAAAAATAAGATGGCAGACCGACCTCAAGACAAAAACCACCTCGTCATTTTTATGCCCTCCGGGCGGCGTGGCCTGATTCCTTCTGGCACGCTAGCGCTGGACGCCGCGCGCCAGCTTGGCGTAGAAATCGAGAGCATCTGCGGCGGACGGCTGACCTGCAACAAGTGCCGCATTCGCGTCGAGGAGGGCCAATTTGCCAAACACGGCATCACCTCCGCCGCCAACCACCTCTCCCCGCCCAGCGACGAAGAAACGCGCCTGCTAGAAAAATTAGAAAGCCTCGACTGCCGCCTCTCGTGCAATGCTAAAATTGAGGATGACATTCTCATTTATGTGCCGGAAGAAAGCCGCGCCCACAAGCAAATTGTGCGCAAAGACGCCACGGAGCGAGTCATCGACCTGTATCCGGCCGTGCGCCAGGTTTACGTGGAAGTGGATCAGGCCGAACTGGGCGAACATCGCGGCGATTGGGGCCGTCTGCAAGATGCCCTGGCAGCCAAGTGGGATTTAGACGATCTCAGCATCGATTTGCCCGTTTTGCGCGAGCTGCAAGCCAATTTACGCAAAGGCAAATGGGCCGTCACCGTGACGCTGTGGCAAGAAAAAGAGGTCATCGACGTGCAGCCAGGCTATGAAGAAGGTGTTTACGGTTTGGCCGTTGATATTGGTTCCACCACCATCGCTGGATTTTTGTGCGATTTGCGCACGGGCGAAATTTTGGCCACAAACTCGATGATGAATCCGCAGGTGACCTACGGCGAAGATTTGATGAGCCGCGTGTCTTACGCCATGATGCACAATGACGGGCTGGACAAAATGAATACGGCCGTTATCGATGCCCTCAATCGCTTAGCCGCCAGCACCGCCCGCGAAGCCGGTATCCGCCAGCGGCAAATCCAGGAAGCGGTTTTTGTGGGCAACACCACCATGATCCACATTTTGCTGGGGATTAGCCCGGTGGAGCTGGGCGGCGCACCATTTGCCCTGGCCAATCGGGACGCCATGGACGTGAAAGCCCGCGAGCTGGGCTTGCGCCTGCACCGCAGCGCCAACGTCCATGTTTTGCCTGCCGAAGCGGGCCACGTGGGAGCAGACAACGTGGCCGCGCTCATCGCCGAGGTGCCGTACACGCAGGATGAAATCACGCTGCTGGTGGATGTCGGCACAAATGCAGAAATTGTGCTGGGCAACAAGGAATGGATGTTCAGCGCCTCCAGCCCGACCGGGCCAGCCTTTGAAGGAGCCCAAATTCGTTTTGGGATGCGGGCTGCGCCGGGGGCCATCGAGCGGGTACGCATCGACCCCCAAACGCTGGAAGCCCGCTTCCGCATCATTGGCGAGGAAGAATGGTCGGACGCCTGGCAGATGTATCCTGAGGTATCGGCCAGCTACCAGCCCAAACATCTGGCAGCGGGCATTTGCGGGTCGGGCATTATTGAGGTGGTGGCGGAGATGTTTTTGGCGGGGATTTTGCTGCCAGACGGCCGTTTCAACCCCGATCTCGATCATGAGCGCATCCAGTGGGACGAGCGGCGCGGGCAATATATTTTAGCCACGGGCGAACAAACCACCACCGGCAGCCCCATCCTGGTAACCCAGGACGACGTGCGCAACATTCAGCTGGCCAAAGCGGCGCTGTACGCCGGGGCCAAGCTGCTGATGAACAAAGCAGAACTAGAGCGTGTGGATCGCATTGTGCTGGCCGGGGCGTTTGGCAGCTACATCGATCCCAAATATGCCATGATTTTGGGGCTGATCCCCGATTGTGATCTAGAAAAGGTAACGGCCGTTGGCAATGCAGCCGGTGACGGGGCCAGAATTGCGCTTTTAAATCGACACAAACGGGACGAAGCGCAGCGCCTTGCTGAGTGGGTGACTTATGTGGAAACGGCCGTTCACCCCGATTTTCAGCAGGAATTTGTAGGCGCTATCCATTTGCCCCACGCCACAGACTCGTTCCCGCACCTGAACGGTTTATTGCCTGAAGTGGCTCCAAAAGCAGACTTGAATGGAAACGGCCGTTCAGAACGAAAACGTCGCCGCAAAACAAGAAAACAAGAGAGTGGGGACTAGAGACTGGGGACTTTTGAGTCTCTAATCTCTAATCTCCAGTCTCCAATCTCAATTTCAAGAGGAAAAACCAATGAGCGAAGATGAACAAGATGACATCATCCTTGAAGAGCTTTCAGACGATGAACTTTATGAACTCATGCACGAAGATTTGTATGATGGCTATGCTGAAGAGATCGAAGAGGAGGTGCATGAGGCACTCGGTCGAAACATCAAGCCATACGTCATCCTAACCAAAGGGCTGGTAGCCGGTATGGACATTGTGGGCGTCGATTTCCGCGATGGCATTTTGTTTGTGCCGGAAGTGTTGATGGCGGCCAAGGCGATGAAGGCGGGGATGGCCATTTTACGGCCGTTGCTGGCCGAAACGGGCGCACCCAAAATGGGCACAATGGTCATTGGCACCGTTAAAGGCGACATCCACGACATTGGCAAAAATCTGGTGGGCATGATGATGGAAGGCGCGGGCTTTGAAGTCATCGACGTGGGCATCAACAATTCAGTAGAAGATTATTTTGCCGCCATCAAAGAGCACAATCCAGAAATTCTGGGCATGAGCGCCTTGCTCACCACCACCATGCCCTACATGCGCGTGGTCATCAACGCCCTCAAAGAAGAAGGCATCCGCGACAAGATCACGGTGCTGGTAGGCGGCGCTCCGCTTAACGAAGCCTTTGCTGAAGACATTGAAGCCGACGCCTACTGCCGGGATGCGGCCGTTGCCGTCGATACTGCCAAAAAGTTCATGGAAATTCGTCGGGCAAAAGGGTAAACAGGAGACTGGAGACTAGAGATTAAAAATCTCCAATCTCCAGTCTCCTATCTCGATTAAAATGAGCCGACAAAGTTAAAGAGGGAAATCATGGGACTGCTGCGTCGCCTGCAAAACCATCCGGCTTTTTTGGAGAAATTGTATGGATGGACGCATACGGCCGTTCTCAACCTCCAGCCCCTGATTGAACGAATGGGCTACGAACGAGCCAACCGCTGGCTGAGAGGCAGCGAGGAGTGGGCCAAAAAAGCCACTTTCGACTGCCAAATGTGCGGCCAATGTATCCTGCACTCCACCGGCATGACCTGCCCCATGACCTGCCCCAAGAATTTGCGCAACGGCCCCTGCGGCGGCGTGCGAGCCAACGGCCACTGCGAAGTTAAGCCAGAAATGAAGTGCATCTGGGTACAGGCGTTTGAACGCTCCCAACAAATGCCCCAATTTGGCGATGAAATCCTGCACATCCAGCCCCCCGTCAACCGCCAGCTTGAGGGCAGTTCTGCCTGGATCACCATGCTTACTGGTGTGGACAAAGCAACACCGAAAGGCTGGGTGGGCATCTCTAACATTCCAGTGATCAGTGAATCAGTATTCAGTAATCAGTGACCAATCCGCTGAATACTGAATACCGACCTACTGAATACTGAAAACTGGACAGTAAAATGACAGAGTACAAATCCGGCAGCCGCCTGGAACGTGTTCTTCGCTCAGGGCGTTTTGCCGTAACGGCCGAATTGAATCCACCCGACAGCGCCAACCCGCAAGAGGTATACGAAGCCGCCCTGGTGCTTTCGGAGGTATGTGATGCTATCAACGCGACTGATGCGTCAGGGGCACACTGCCACATGTCCAGCGTCGCCATTTGCGCTCTGCTTACCCATTCCGACTACGAGCCCGTGTTCCAGGTCTCCTGCCGCGACCGCAACCGCATTGCCATTCAGGGCGATTTGCTGGGGGCAGCGGCGATGGGCGTTAAAAATGTGCTTTGCCTCACTGGCGATGATGTGACCGCCGGTGACCAGCCGCAAGCCAAGCGCGTCTTTGATTTTGATTCGATCCAACTGCTGCGTACGGCTAAAATTATGCGAGATGAGGGCGTTTTTTTAAGCGGCCGTAAACTGACCGTACCGCCGCGTTTTTTTCTTGGAGCCGCCTCCAACCCGTTTGTCCAGCCCTTTGAGTGGCGGCCCCTGCGCCTGGCAAAAAAAATCGAGGCTGGCGCGGATTTTTTCCAATCACAATACTGTTTTGATATTTCCCGCTTTAAACAGTTTATGAAGCGAGTCTGCGATTTGGGTCTACACGAAAAAGCGTTTTATTTGGTTGGCGTTGGCCCGCTGCGTTCAGAAAAAACGGCCGAATTCATGCGCACAAAAGTCCCCGGCGTCCACATTCCAGACGAAATTGTGGAGCGGCTAAGGAAAACGCCCAAAGAAAAAAAGCTGGCTGAAGGCAAAAAGATTTGTGTCGAAATTATTCAGCAGGTGAAAGAAATAGAAGGCGTTTCCGGCGTACACGTGATGGCCTACCGGCAGGAAGAGCTGGTGGCCGAAATCATTCAAGAAGCTGGCCTGCTGCCCCGCCCGATGCAGGTGGGGTTTGATAGCGGACAAGAGCGTACGCGGCCTCGTAAACGAAAGAATGAGACTGGAGATTAGAGATTGGAGATTGTATTTTTTAATCTCTAGTCTCCAGTCCCCAATCTCCTTAAAAAAGGAAAAACATGGAAACAATCATTAGTTCAAAAACAAAAACCGTACTCATTGGCCCGGAACGGCCGTTTACCATCATTGGTGAGCGCATCAATCCTACCGGGCGCAAGCTGCTGGCCCGCGAAATGGCCGCCGACAACTACGACCGCGTCATCAGCGATGCGCTGGCCCAGGTAGAGGCCGGGGCGCACATGCTGGACGTCAACGCAGGCATCCCCCTGGCCGACGAACCCGCCATCCTGGCCAAAGCGATTAAAATTGTGCAGTCCGTCACCGACGTGCCGCTCTCCATCGACTCCTCGATTGTGGCTGCGCTGGAAAGTGGTCTGGCCGCTTACGAGGGCAAGCCGCTGGTCAACTCCGTCACCGGGGAAGATGAACGACTGGAGAGCGTGCTGCCGCTGATTAAAAAATACGGAGCGGCCGTTATTGGCATCTCCAACGACGAAACCGGTATTTCTGAAGACCCCGACGTCCGTTTTGCCGTGGCCAAAAAGATTGTTGAGCGAGCCATGGATTACGGCATTCCCCGCGAAGATGTTCTCATCGACCCGCTCGTTATGCCCATCGGCGCGATGCGCTATGCCGGGCGGCAGGTGTTTCGCATCGTTCACCGCTGCCTGACCGAACTGAAAGTGAATACCTGCTGCGGTGCCAGCAATGTTTCGTTTGGCTTGCCGCATCGCCCGCCACTGAACGCCCACTTTTTGGCGATGGCTATTTCCCACGGACTCACCTCCGCCATCACCAACCCCATCGAGCATGAAATTAAGCAGGGCATCATGGTAGCCGACGTGATGATGGGCAATGATGAAAACTGCATGGAGTGGATCAAAGTCAATCGCCCACCGGTTGATGCGGAGGCAAACCCGGAGGCTGGTCAACGTCGTGAGCGTCGCCGCCGTCGCCGAGATTCTGAATAAGATATGACGTTTGTTACTTGTTGCTCTTGCCAATTTTTCCCAAAATATGATCCGTCAACGTAGGTCAATTTTGCAAAATTGACCAACAAAACTAAGGAGAACCACTATGCCCCATAAACTTACAAATTTGAAAACGGCCGTTCCCAGCGACATCGAAATCGCCCAGGAGGCCACCCCCCTGCCCATTAGCCAAATTGCCAATGAAGTTGGCCTGCTGCCCGACGAACTTATCCCTTACGGCATCGATAAGGCCAAAGTTAAACTCGCCGTGCGCGACCGCCTGAAAGATCGCCCCAACGGCAAATACATCGACGTGACCGCCATCACCCCCACCCCGCTGGGCGAAGGCAAAACCACAACCACTGTCGGCCTCAGCCAGGCGCTGGGGGCCCATTTGGGCCAAAAAGTATTCACCTGCATTCGCCAGCCCAGCCAGGGGCCAACCTTCGGCATCAAAGGCGGTGCAGCCGGTGGCGGCTACAGCCAGATCATCCCCATGGAAGATTTTAATTTGCACCTGACGGGCGACATTCACGCCATCACCGCCGCCAACAATTTGCTGGCCGCGGCCATCGACGTGCGAATGCACCATGAATCATACCAGGACGACATGCGGCTCTTTAACGCCCTCTGCCCCAAAAACAAAGACGGCAGCCGCAAGATTGCCCCGGTGCAGATCAAGCGTCTGGAAAAATTGGGCATCAACAAAACCGATCCCAACGACCTGACCGAAGCCGAAATCAGCAAATTTGTGCGGCTGGACATTGATCCAGACACCATCACCTGGCGGCGCGTCGTAGACACCAACGACCGCTTCCTGCGCGGTATCACCATTGGCCGCGGCCCGGCCGAAAAGTTTGAGCGTGAAACTGGCTTCGACATCACCGTGGCCAGCGAAATCATGGCCATTTTGGCGCTGACCACCGACCTGGCCGACATGCGCGAGCGGCTGGGCAGCATGGTCATCGGCCAAAGCAAAGCGGGTGACGCCATCACCGCCGACGATTTGGGTGTGGGCGGCGCGCTCACCGTCCTCATGAAGGACGCCATCACGCCCACCCTGATGCAAACGCTGGAAGGTACGCCCGCGCTGGTACACGCTGGGCCATTTGCCAATATCGCCCACGGCAACAGCTCCATCGTGGCTGACCAAATTGCCCTCAAGCTGGTGGGGCCAGATGGCTACGTCCTGACGGAATCCGGCTTTGGTGCGGACATCGGCATGGAGAAGTTCTTCGACATCAAGTGCCGCTACAGCGGGCTAATTCCCAACGTGGTGGTGCTGGTAGCCACCATTCGCGCCCTGAAGATGCACGGTGGTGGCCCCAAAGTGGTCGCAGGCAAGCCGCTCGATCCGGCCTACACAGAAGAAAATCTGGAACTGCTGGAAAAAGGCTGCGTCAACATGGTGGCTCATATTGAAAATGCACTGCGCTTTGGCATTCCGGTGGTTGTGGCCATCAACAAGTTCAAGGATGACACGGACAATGAGGTGGCTTTGGTGCGCAAAATTGCCATGGAAGCGGGCGCTGAAGATGCCGTGATGAGCAATCATTGGGCGGAAGGTGGTAAAGGTTCTGTGGCGTTGGGCAAAGCTGTCATGGCCGCCTGCGAAAAGCCAAGCAACTTCAAGTTCCTCTATCCGCTGGACATCTCCATCAAAGAAAAAATCGAGATTATCGCCAGAGAGATTTACGGCGCGGACGGCGTGGAATATTCGGAGAAGGCGGAAGAGCAGATTGCCGATTACAACCGGCTGGGCTTCAACAAACTGCCGATGTGCATGGCTAAAACGCATCTGAGCCTGAGCCACGATCCCAACCTGAAGGGACGGCCGTCTGGCTTCACATTGCCCATTCGTGAGATTCGGGCCAGCGTGGGGGCAGGTTTCCTTTACCCGCTGGTGGGCACGATGAGCACGATGCCCGGTTTGCCCACACGGCCGTCTTTCTACGACGTTGACCTGGATTTGGAAACCGGCAAGGTGGTTGGGTTGTTCTAGCCATTGCCGTAGATGACAGTCACCTGCGAGGTGACTGTCATCTGGTAGCAAATTCGTCTAGTTAGCGTAGAGCAAGACAAAAGTTTCACGCTAAAATATAGAAGGAGAAGGCAACAACCAGCCTTCTCCTTTTTTCTTATGCAACCAAAACTCTCTCTTTTGTTCATTTGACAGTTTCATCAAACGACCGTTGGCGAGCTTACGTGCTTCAGCTCAGAAATGGCCTCCGCCACCTGCGAGCCTCAAGCGGCAACCTGGCAGAAGCGTAAAATGGTTAGGGCCAGGGCCTGGGTGCAGGTTTTTAGCTCCGTCAGCGGCACATATTCGTCTGGCTGGTGGGCCTGGCGCACATTTCCTGGGCCAAACATGATGGTGGGTATGCCACCTTCATTCACCATCAGGCGCATGTCGGCTCCGTAAGTCATTCCCTGCAGGCGTGCTTGCTTCCCGGTGACCTCCTGAAAGGCAACGGCCGTTTCCTCCACAATCTCATGGTCAGCCGCAATTTCTGCCGGTTCAAACTGCGCCCCCCACCACGTAACGATGGGTGGATTTTCTTGCAGCCAGGGATCGTTTTGTACGGCCGTTTGCACACATTCTTCCAACATCCGTTTCGCCGCTGCCGGGTCTTCGCCAATCTTTACGCCGTAGCGTCCTTCAAAGGTCAACGTCTCGGCCACGGTGGAGGCCCAAACGCCACCCTGAATTTTGCCCACGCAGATGGGATACGGTACGGAATAGCTGGTAAACAGCGGATGGTCAACAGCCTGGTTGCGCCTTTTCTCTAAATCCAGAATGGCCTGGTAAACCGGCAAGAACTTCTCCAACGGATCGACCCCTTCAAAGCGCATCGCGCCATGCGCCGCTTTACCAGGAATGGTAACGCGAAAGTTGTAGGCTCCCGCCTGCGCTGGAGCAATCATCAGCTCTGTTGGCTCCATAATGATAGCCGCATCTGCCTGGGGGCCATGCAGCACCGCCGCCAACGTCCCGGCTCCACCATCCTCTTCGCCAATAACCGCCTGCACCAGCACACGACCCTTCAGACGCACGCCAGCGTCAATGATCGCTTTGACGGCAAACAGGCCGCAGCAAAGGCCGCCCTTCATGTCTAGCGCCCCACGGCCGTATACGTTCCCGTCTGCTTCATTTACGGTTGCCCGCCAGGGGGGATAGTGCCAGCGGGCCAGTTCGCCCACCGGAACCACATCCGTGTGGCCATTCAAAATGAGTTTGGGGCCA
>JACKBR010000065.1 GCA_020634495.1 Ardenticatenaceae bacterium
GCCAGGCGCAGCTTACGGCAACTTTTTATGATGTTCAGGGGAACGTGACGGGCTTCTTGCAGCAGGTGGTGGCGGAGCAATTAGGTGTGGGCGAGGAACGGCCGTTTCTCCTTGAAGCAGCGCCGCCCGGCGGTGAGACCGTTACCTACACGCTCCATGCCGAAGCCCAAACAATTAGCAATTAACCATTTACAATTAACCATTAACCAGTATCATTCTGCCATGTTTCGCTATAGACTTATTCGTGCCGCAATGCACATTACACGTACAATTTTACTCACACGCCTGCAAGTTGTGGGCCGGGAGAACATCCCCGCCAACGGCCCGTACATTGTCACCCTCAACCACACCAGTGTGGCGGATACGCCCCTGCTGCTGCTGGGTTTTCCGCTGGTGGCGTGGCGTTTTTTTGCCGGGGAAAAGTGGCGCAACCATCCCATTTATGGGCCAATCATGGCCTGGCTGGGAGCGATTTATATCAATCGCGGTGAAGTTGACCGCCAGGGATTGCGCGACGCGCTGGCGGCGATTGAAGAGGGTGTGGTTTTTGGCCTGGCCCCGGAAGGCAGCCGCAGCAAAAATGGCCAGATGCAAGAGGCAAAGGTAGGCGCTGCCTATCTGGCCAGCCGCGCCAACGTGCCTATTTTGCCGGTCAGTTTTGAAAATAACGACCGTCTTTTTGCCAATTTTAAGAAGCTGCGCTTTACCAAAGTCAAGTTAACAATTGGGGAGCCATACACCTTGCCAGAAATCGGCCGTCGGGCCAAGGGGGCCGATTTGGCGGCATTCACCCACCTGATTATGGTGAAAATTGCTGCGCTGCTGCCGCCGCGTTATTGGGGTGTTTATGCCGATAGCCCAGCCCTGGCTGCCCTGCTGGCGGGTGAAGATCCGTGGCCTGCGTGTGAAACGGCCGTACCTACCTCATCGCCATAACAGCCTGGCCTGGCCCCCAATGAGAACGCGCACGCCTCAAATCTTATTTGTTTGCCCTTCGTTTTTGCGACAAATTGTGAAGAAAAACCGCTAATTTTGCAGATGTTTTGTAGCTCTTTTATAGGGCTGTTTTTGCTGTTTTTGTTACCATCCCCCAAGAGAGGGTCACTTCCCCCACAAACAGGCTGTCCAAATGATAAGCTGAGGGAAAGTCGGCGAAAAAATGAACTGCGTCCCCGTAGTTACAGCAAATTGACAAATGATTAAGCAGTAAACGGCCGTAGATTGAGCGACTACGGCCGTCTTGATCATGACAAAATAAGCGCGGAAGGAGTAAACAATTTGATACTTAAAAGGATCTGCGTCATTGGCGCGGGTGCCATTGAGAGGTGTTTCTCTCAAAGTTTGGCATCCTGGCAGGCTGATGTGATGCGCACAGAACTTCAAGACGATAGGTTGGCCCTGACAAAAGGGCAAATATATCAAAGCAGACGGCTAAATCGTTTGTTTACTCCCCCAAAAGAATCTGAAAAAACCCCAGACGGACAAATCTCCCAAATCACCTTCAAAACAGAATACCAACAGCTCTATGATGATGATTTTGGCTTGAGAGAAATTTTGCATTGACGCTTTTATTTTCGAGATGATAGCTATGCAAAATAGTTCTTCAAAAACTGTGTTCTTGCCGGATGCAATTTCTCCGCGTGCCCTGTCTATTTGCCGTTCCTTGGGCAAAAAAGATGTCTTCATTACTTGTGCAGATGAAAGCCCGTTTAACCTGGCATTTTATTCCCGCTATTGCCGGAAGCACACTCTTTACCCATCGCCATTGCGCCACCCACAGCGCTTTGCGGAATATTTGCTCGACTATCTGGCAGGCCATCCGCAAGATTGTTTGATCCCGGTCAAAGAGGAGTCGCTTGACGTTATCATTCTCTATCGAGAGGAATTTGAGCGACTGACCCGCCTGCCGTTTCCGCCAACTTCGGTTTTTCAAATTTGCCGAGACAAGAACAAGACGATGGCCCTGGCCCGGCAGTTGGGCATTCCCCATCCTAAAACGGTGATGCCTACCTGTTTGGATCAGGTTGAGGCGTTGGCAAAGACGCTGACTTTCCCTGTGGTGATCAAGCCACGCCTGAGCTGTAGCGGCCTGGGCATCTCTCATGTGAAGGAGTATGCCCAATTGTACGAGGCTTACTGCAAAGTTCACGCGCAGTATCCCTTCCCCATGATCCAGGAAGAAATTCCACCGGGCGAGAAGTATGATGTGGCCTGTTTGCTTGATGAAAATTCGCGGCCGCTGGCGACCTTTGCCCAAAAGGAAATTCGTTCATTTCCGTTGCAGGATGGGGCCAGCACCGTGCAGGAAAGCGTCTGGCGGCCCGATCTGGTAGAGATAACGCAACAATTTTTGCAGGCGGCGGGTTGGTCTGGCATTGCCGAAGCTGAATTCATGATCGATCCGCGAGACGGCCGTCCCAAATTGTTGGAGGTCAATCCTCGTTTTTGGGGCTCGCTCCAGCTGGCCGTCCAATCTGGCGTGGACTTTCCTTACTTGCTCTACGAATGGAGCTGCGGCAGGCCTGTTGAGCCTGTTCATGAGTACAAAGTTGGGCAATTCTGCCGCCAATTGCTACCCTACGATTTGCTGCATTTTTTGGTCAATCCTAACCGTTTTCAAATGCAGCCCAGCTTCTTTAACTTTTTTGACCCCGATTGCGGCCACAATCTATTTGCAGCAAATGATCTAGGCCCGGTGGCGGGTTTTTTCCTTTCATGCGGCCGTTACCTTTTTGATCCAGATAAATGGCTGCACCTGGCTCGCATGGAAAAGCTGGCAGACCGTATAGGCAAGCTGCTTCACCGGAATCCACAGACAGCCAGTGCCATTACCCTGGATGACCTGGCCGGGCCAGCGTTTGAGGAAACATTTCAGACCTCTCTGGACGAGCCTGAGGAAGAACAGGCCAGGGCAGATCAAATAGAAGAAATTGGAAACTGGAGGTAAGGAGAATTTATGTACATTTTAGGGATTAGCCGACACCATGATTCGGCTGCTGCGCTGATTAAAGATGGCCAAATTATCGCCTTTGTAGATGAAGAACGATTGAATCGCAAAAAGCATTTTGGTGGGTTCCCCACGCAAGCGATTCAATTTTGCCTGGACGCGGCTGGCATTACCCTGGGAGATGTTGATCATGTGGCCTATTTTTGGCAGCGCTGGCCTGAACTAATCCACGGGATTAAGCATTTTGTTCGCTATTTCCCTGACACGCTTGATGCCTTGAAATCTGGGAACGGCAATGGCCATAAGAGCAAAGGGCTGTTAGAAACAATCCGCAGTGATGGCGCTCAGGATCACTTTGATGACTACAATGCGGGTGGGGCGATTTTGCTGCATTGGCTGCGCACTTTCACCCTTCCCAAAGTGTTGCAGGAGGCGCTAGGTTATGATGGGCCGGTGAAATACAAGCTGCATTTTGTGGATCATCATACGGCACATGCGTGCAGCACTTACTATCCATCCCCGTTTGATGAGGCGGCCATTTTTAGTGTGGATGGCATTGGCAGTGACGGCACCTGCACGCTCCTGGCGGTGGCCCAGGGTAACAAAATTCAGGATTTGCGCCGGGTAAAATATCCTCATTCTTTGGGCGCTATGTACGCGGTTGTCACGGAATATCTGGGGTTTTATCCTTCCAGTGATGAAGGCAAGGTGATGGGCCTGGCTCCCTTTGGCACAGACCGCTATGTGGATGATTTTCGCCAAATGGTTCATTTGGGGCCAGATGGCACCTATGAACTTGATCTGAGCTGGTTTGATTTTCATAAATCGGCCAAGCACCGCGTGTCGCAAAAGTTTATTGATAAGTTTGGCCCGCCACGGCCGCGAGTAAGAAAGCCCGTGGAGCAGCATTATGCTGATGTGGCTTATGGTTTGCAAAAGGTTTTGGAAGAAACTGGCCTGCACATTGCTCGTTGGCTGCAAAAGGAAACGGGCAGCAAGAATATTTGTATGGCGGGTGGGGTGGCGCTAAATAGTGTGATGAACGGCCGTATCCTGCTTGAAACGCCCTTTACAGAATTTTTTGCCCAGCCAGCTTCTGCCGACAATGGCACTGCCTTGGGCGCTGCGCTTTATGTGAGCAATGGCCTCTTGGGCTTGCCCCGGCCCACAAAGGAGTATATCTATCTTGGCCCGGAGTACAGCGAAGAAGAAATGGAATCCGCTTTACAACAGGCGGGTCTGTGCTACAGTCAAATGCCCGACATTAGCGCCCACGTTGCCCGGCAGATTGCCGATGGCAAGATCGTTGGCTGGTTCCAGGGACGAATGGAATGTGGGCCGCGGGCTTTGGGCAATCGCTCTATTGTGGCCGACCCACGCAGCCCGGAGACAAAACCGCGTCTGAATGACAAGATTAAGCATCGTGAGCCGTTTCGGCCGTTTGCCCCATCGGCATTGGTTGAGCGGTCAGGAGAATATTTTGCCAGCAGCTATCCATCGACGGTGATGCTGTTGGTGTACGATGTCTTAGAACACCGGCGTGATGAGGTGCCAGCCATCACCCATGTGGATGGCACGGCGCGGGTGCAAACGGTTAGCCGGGAAGAAAATCCCACTTATTGGCAATTAATCAAGCATTTTGAAGCGCTCACGGGGGTGCCGATGGTGGTGAATACGTCGTTTAATGACAACAATGAACCGATTGTCTGTTCACCGCAGGATGCTATTCATTGTTTTGTAAATACGGATTTGGACGCGCTGGCCTTGGGGCCATTTTGGGTGGAAAAAGAGGCAATTGCACATGAAGCAAAGTAAAACGAGGGTTTCTCTTGTTAGAAACTGGCTTTGGGTCATTCCAGCGGTCATCGGCGGTGGGTTGACGGTACTCACTCTGTTTGTTTTGCCGCCAGATCGGGTAATTGATGGGCTGACGGAATTTCTATTTAAGATAACGCCGTTGGTTACGGCCGTATTCGCCATTGCCTTGTTTCCCAAGAAGGGCAGCTGGGTGGGACTGCTGCTGGTGTTGGGCTTCATTTTTTACATGGGCTACATCGACTCGGCCTTTTTTATTCAATTAGGTAACCTGCTAGACGCTGCGGTGGCCGACACTTATCAAGAGCAATTCCCGGCATTTTACACCTTCCACATTTTTGTCAATTCCTTCACCGTGCTGCTGGCGATCTTTGCTTACCGCCTGGGCGGGGCCAATGCAGCGCGGGTTATCAAAGTGGGGCTGTCGGGCATTCTGGTGATGATTTCTGGACTGAATGATCTGGCGACCTGGGTCATCTATCCCTGGCCAAATGGGGAACGGCCGTTAGTCTTTTATTGGGCATCCCATGTCGCCGTTTTCATCGGCCGCGACCCTACCCTGTATCATATGTTGGCATTTTTAGCTGTTCACCTGCTCTTGATTGGGCTCATTTTTTGGCTGCCCCTGGAAAAATGGATCAACCAGCAAAAAGCCCGCTGGCACCTGGGTGACAACAGCGCACCGGCAGCGCCCTCAATGGAATTGTCCCAATAGGTTTAGCCATGTCTACCCATGAAACACGCCGCCTGGTCAACAATTTTGCCTTCCTCACCGGCGGCTACTTTTTTGTTCGCCTCATAACGATGGTGGCCACGCTTTATGCGGCCAGAATGCTGGGGCCTGGTGATTTTGGGCGTCTTTCGTCCGGGGTAAATATTGCCCTCGTCCTGGCAGTGACCTCTAATCTGGGTTTAGCCGATTATATGGTGCTGGCCATTGCCCGAACTCCTCAAAAAAGTGGCACACTGCTTGGCGATGCTTTTCTGATAAAGGTGTTTGTTTTGCCGCTCATTTTATTATCCGGGGCGTTGATCAAATGGATTGATCCTGAGCATGGCCTGCTCTTTTTGCTGATGATTCTGCATGGCCTTTTCCATTCTTATATTCTGTTGTTTTGGGCAGTTTTTCGTGGTTTAGAGCGGATGGAATATCAGACTTTCTTGATGATCATTCAAAATGTGATTATTGCTGGGGGAGCGTCTCTTGCCATTTGGCTGACAAAAAATGCGACGGTGGCAGCTGTTGCATACCTGTTGGCTTCTGGCTTAACGGCCGTTGTTGGCTACAGCCTTCTGCATAAAATGAATCTTCAGCCAAGCTATCGCTGGCGGCCAGATGCCTGGAAGCAGCTGCTGAAAAAGGCGTTCCCCTTCGGCCTGATCTTTGCTTATCTAATTGTCTACGATAAATTGCCAACCATCTTATTACCCGTGCTGTCTCCTGAAGGCGATGCAGGCTGGTATAACTCGGTGTATACCATTGTCACCGTTTTGGCAACCATCCCCACCATCATCATGGTTGTTGTTTTCCCCATGATCGCCAGGAAATCCCAAAATGCTCAGGAAGAGGTTGTGCAAATCTCCACAAGCCTGATCAAATACACCACCGTTATTGGCTTGGGGCTGGCAATTGCGCTGGCCGCCCTCGCTCCCTGGCTCATTCCATTTCTCTTTAGCGATGCCTATCTACCTTCCATCCAAATTATGCAGATACTGGCAGTGAGTCTCCCATTTTTGTTTTTGATTATCTCCCTGACCAGCATAATCGAGGCAACCGGGCAACAACATATTTGCGCCCGCTATACCGGGTATGCTCTGCTGTTGGCTGGGCCTTTGTGTGTTGTTTTTGTCTGGCAGTGGGGATATTTGGGCGGGTCTGTGGCTTATGTGATCAACAATATTGTTCTGACCGCTTTGATGCTGCGGTTGGTTCGCAAAACAATTGGTGATGTCAGCCTGGGGCAGGCGTTTTGGCTTCCCATGATGGTTGGCCTGGTGGCTGGGATATTTGTCTATATTTTGCGCGATTGGCCATTTTACATTCTTTTAGCAGCAGCGCTTTTACTTTTTTTGGTCTTGCTGTTGTTAAGTGGGGTGGTTGGCTTACCGGAAGTAGAAATGGTTCGTAAAGTTTGGCAAAATCGCCGGTTGCCCCAGCCCGCGCCCGCTTCTGTTTCGCCAGTTGGCAATGAAGAGAATATCAACCTGCCATAATAATGAATGTAGAAATTTTTGAAACCATCACCTTAATTAATCCCGACCAATGGAACGGGTTAACTGAAGGGCAGCCATTTGCCACCTGGCAATGGCTTCAAGCCGATGAGGCTTTATCGGGTGACGGCCAGGCACGGTATGTGCTCTTAACCAATCATGGAGATTTGCAGGCGGGCGCGGTTTGTTCCGTGCAAAGCCGGTTTCACAGCCGGTTGTTGCAGGCGTCATTTGGCTGGCTGCCGCGCCATTTTCCGTATGTGCGCTGCGACATGCCATTCCTTCTCAATTCTGGCTTGTTTTTTGCTGACCCGACCCAGTGCGACAGGCTTTTGCCTGAATTATTAGCGGCTGTCAAAACGGTTGCCACACAGGAGCGGGCGCTGTTTTACAGCTTTGATCACCTGCTTGTTGTTGATCCGGCCTGGCCGTTTTTGCAAAGGCAAAATTTGCACTGTATTCAGCATATCAGCGAGGCATATCTAGAGATTTACTGGGCGAGTCAGGCGGCGTATCTAGACAGTCTTTCCGACCCAAGCCGCGAGGAATATTTGCACATTCAGGAGCTTCTTGAACAGCAGAACATCTTGATTGAAACGGCCGTTCCTACCGCAGAAGACCCGGCAGCATTGCACCGCCTGATTTGTGAATTTGCCTTACAAAATAAGAAACCACATCAGTTTCCCAGGGATTTTTTCTCAACTGCATTCACCTTGCTTGGCCCAAGCTCTAAACTGATTGTGGCTCGCCAGAATCATCATTTGCTTGGCTGCCTGGTGCTATTGCAGGATGCCCGCCAATGGCTGATCCGGTGGCCCGGCTTAGCCACTGAACACGATTTGAGTGCTGAAGTTTATTCAGCCATGCTAGCAGCATCTATTCAACAGGTCATTTTGGCCAACGGGCAGCGGCTTTATCTGGGCGTCATTGATCCCCATGCCCTGCAAAATTTAGGGGCCACTTTTGAGAAACGTTTTGGGCTTACGGCCGTTCGTAACCGACCTCTGCACTGGCTGGCTGGCAAATTACTCAAATTCACGGCTAATCCCGATGCTGTTCATTAAAGTACCGTACAAAAATACATTATGACGTGGACCACAGAAATCATCGAAAGCATCAGCCAGGTGAACCCAGGCGAATGGGATCACCTGGTGCAAAACCGCCCCTTTGCCAACTGGCAGTGGCTGCAACTCACCGAAACAGTCTTAAGCAATCACCAGCCGCGCTACGTCCTCCTGCGGCAGGATGGCGCACTGCAAGCAGCCATTGTCTGCGCCCTCCAAACGCAATTCCAGACCCCACTGTTCCAGGGAACCCTGGGATGGTTCATCCGCCGCTACCCCGGCTTGCGTTGCAGCCTGCCCCTTTCTTGCGATCCGGGCATTTTGTTGGGTGAACAAGTTGCTGAAGCAGAAATGTTCCCCAAATTGATGCAGGGTCTCGAAGACCTCATTCAGCAAGAGCATGTTTCCTTTTACACCATCGATCACCTCTGCCCGGCAATGCCGCTTTGGGAATTTTTACAATCGCGTGGTTTTCACCGAATCGCGCATTTATCGGAAATATACCTGGATACGCCCTGGCCATCGTTTGAAGATTATCTCGCCAGCCTCACCTCCAAGAAGCGCGGGCAATACCGGCGAATTGGCAGACGGCTGGCGGAAAAAGACATTACCCTGGCGGTGGCTGACCCCCTGGCAGAGGATGAACAGACATTGCAGAAGCTGGTTGAGAATGTGTTTCAACGCCATCGTGAGCCAAACCTGTACGTAAACGACTTGTTTGCCCAGGCCAGCAGGCTAATGGGGGACGATTTTAGATTGATTGTGGCCCGAAAAGACGGTCAGCTTATTGGCTGTTTGGCCCTGCTGCGCAGTGGCAATGAGTGGATTGGCAAATGGGTTGGTTTAGATTACGAACAGACCTGGAATACACGAACTTATTATGGCTTATCGGCTGAAGGCGTGCGCCAGACGATTCTGGCTGGCGGTCAGCGGCTGCGCATGGGCACGACCGGGCATGAGACAAAGCGGGATTTAACGGCCGTTGAAGAAAATCGGATTGGCGCATTGGCGTTTCGCCCGCGGGCCATTCATTACCTGGGCGGTGTCGCGCTCAGAGTTGCCGCAAAATTTGGATTTTCTGGGCCAATTGCTGAAGCGCCAAAACAATTACAAGAGTGAGCTACAAATGACATACACACAAGTACGATCCATCCGAGAAATTGATGAAGCCCGCTGGGATGCGGTTACAGGCGATTACCTGCATATGAGCCATCGCTGGCTGCGGGCCACAGAAGCCTGCCAGCGTTTTTACAAACCCTGTTACCTGCTTCTGGAAAACAAAGATGGGCCGTATGCGGCCGTATTAGTCAACACATCCACTGCTTACCAAAAAAAGTTTGGCTGGCTTGGCTGGCTCTATCATCGTTTTAACCTGGTTGTCAGATCTCCCTTTTCAGCCATGTGCAGCGTGCTCGTAAAGCCTGGCGTTTGCCTGGACGATGTTATGCCTGAAATGAACGCCGCCCTGAATGATTTATCTCGCCAGGAAAAGCGCTTGCTAATCACAGTAGGCAATGTAAACACGGCCGATTTGCCAAGTTGGCAAAAAGGAGGCTTTCAGGCAACACCAAAAGCTGGCGTCAATATGATCGATTTGCCCACAACCTATGAAGAATACCTCGCCGCGCTCCCCAAAAAACAGCAAAGAGAATTACGGCGCATCTACAAACGTGCTGCCGATTTTGATATTCATATTGAAGCCGGGCCGCTCGGCAACGACTCGGCAGAAGTTTATGCGCTTTTGTGTGAAGTATTTGTGAAACACGGCCTGTCGCCACATGACATCCCCTTTACAACGCAGTTTCTAGACGCTCTGTCGGCCGAACTGCCAGATGAAGTCTCATTGATCCGTGGTTACGCTGGAGACAAACTGGTTGGCGTATCTTTCCATTTGCTGGATGGGCCACGGCTCCTGGTGCCGTTAGTTGGATTGCATTATGAAATTGCCCGCCCCAGCCTTCTTTATTTTGTGCTCATGAACGAAGCAATTCGGTGGGGAATTGAGCACGGGTACCAACAAATAGACATCGGGATGACCAACGAGCGCGAAAAACGCAAACAAGGGTTTCATCTGGAAGAGCGCTGGGTTTGCCATCGTGCCCATATTCAGCCATTAAATTGGGCCATTAAGCTGGCTTCAAACCTGGCTCAGAATAATGTTGCTTTGCCCCCTAAGCTGGCAAAATCCAAAGAATAATGCCCGATCATGAAACTCATTGAGACAACCACCATAAGCGATATTGATGCGGCAAAGTGGGACAGCGTGACGGGCGATGTGCTTTCAATGACCCACCGCTGGCTGCATGTGATGGAAACCCAGTGGAATGCTTACCAGCCGCAATATTATCTTCTGGAAGATGCCCAAGGGCCTTGTGTGGCCATCGTTGCAGATGTTTTTGCCTCAGTAAAAGAGCTGGGGATAACTGGCTGGTTGCGCCAGCGGCTCAGTTTGGCAGTGCGGCCCCCGCTGTCCTCGTTTTGTGGTGTGATGGTTCGCCCCAACAGTTGTTTAGAAGTTGTGATGCCTGCTTTGGAGCCTGTTTTGACGCAGTTGTGCAAGCAGCAAAAACGCCTGCTGATCACAGTGAGCAATGTTGGCACATCTGACCTGGCTGGTTGGCGGCAAGCTGGTTTCCTGGCAGCGCCCCAGGCGAAGGTCAGCTCACTTGCTATGCCAGAAACCTATGAGCAGTATCTGGCATCATTGCGTGCCAAGGATCGGAATGAGCTGCGTCGGGCGCGGCGGCGCGGCGAGAAATTTGGCCTGCGCTTTGAAGCTGGCCCATTGGCTGATGATGGCGAGCAGATTTTTGCCTTGTTTTGCGAGGTGTTTGCCAAATATGGCACACCGCAGGAAGCGGTTCCGTTTACGTCCCAATTTCTGGCTGGGATGCAAAAAAAGCTGGCTGATGATATGTTTTTCGTGCGCGGATACGCCGGAGACCAATTAGCGGGCGTATCGCTTTGTTTCCGAAATGGCCCATCGCTTTGGGTTCCCACAATTGGCCTGAATTATGAAATTGCCCGTCCCAGCTATCTTTATTTTCTTCTCATAGATGAAACAATTCGTTGGGCAATTGACAATGGCATAGAGCATTTTTCTTTTGGAAAAACGAACGAGCGGGTGAAACAACGGCATGGGTTTCAGCTTGAAGAGCGCTGGCTTTGTTATCGTGCTCGGCTGGGCGTGTTGAATCGCGCTTTTTCGTGGGTTCTGCCGTTGGTTCAGCGCTGATGCCATTTTCTCCAGGGTGGTTGTTTAGTTTTGCAAAACGGTGGCGAAGGTTTGCTCAAACAAGGTGGCATCGGTGTAGCCGCGCCATTCATCCACTACCTGGCCATCGGCGTTGACCATGACAAAAAATGGCTGGCTGCGGAAGCCGTATAGCTGTTTTGCTGCCGCTGAACTGGGATCGTCGATATTGATTTTTACGAAGTCAATCTCGCTGCCATATTCATCTTCTAGCCCATTCACGATGGGCTGCATTCTTTGGCAAACCGGTCACCAATCGGCGTAAAACTCGATGAGCTGTGGTTTGGCGGACACCGTTTGGGTGTCTGTTTCCACTGTGTCCGTGGGCTGGGCGGGCACGGCCGTTTCCGCCTCACCACTCCTACAGCCCATTGCCAGGAACAGCAGCAGCATTGAAAACATTATGTAAATTATTTTCCGCATAGTACGCTCCTTCTTTTTAGTGAAAAGTGAAAAGAGAGACAACTTTTACGTTCCACTCAATTCCTGTAACTAATCCGGTAAATCGCATCATTGATGTAATCTCCCACATAAAGCGCCCCGTCCGGCCCTACGATGAGCGGCAGGGGACGGCCGTTTGGCCATTGGGCAAACCAGCTTACGGTGCTCTGGTAACTGCTGCCGTCTGGCGTAAGCTGCACGCGGGCGATGCCCGTTTGTACGCCATCGGTTAAAAATGTGCCAAAGATGGCCACAAAGGCGTTGTTTTGGTAGTCGGCAGGAAACTGGCTGCCGCTGTAAAAGTCCAGGCCGTTGGCGGAGGAGTGGGGTTCAAAAAAGGCAACGGCCGTTTGCGTGCCGGTACAATCGCTGCCTTCCCGTTCGTTCCAGCAGCCAGGCCAGCCGTAGTCGCCACCGACGATGATGTGGTTAAGCTCCTCAAACGGGCTGTCTAGCCCCAAATCGTCACGGCCGTTGTCGGTAGCAAACAGGTCGCCGGTGGCGGGATGAAAGGCGAGGTCGTACGGGTTGCGCAGTCCGGTGGCGATGATTTCGCTCTCGCCCGTATCCACGTTGAAGCGCATCAGGCTGGCGCTGCGGCTGTCTGCCTCCACGCAGGCGTCGCAGGTGGAGCCAAGGCCCATGTAAAGCCAGCCATCGGCCCCAAATTTTAGATTGTCGTTTTGGTGCAGGCCGGTGGGCAGGCCGCTGACGACCTGTTGCCGAACATCGGCCCGGTCGTCGCCGTTCTCATCGCGCAGCAGGGTGATTTGGCCATTGCTGGAGACGTACACGTCGCTGCTGCCGGGGCGCAGGGTGATGCCCAGGGCGGTGCTGAAGCCATTGGCAAAAACGGTGTCGCTGTCGGAACGGCCGTCGCCATCTTCATCGCTCAAAATGTGCACGGTGCCATCAAACGAGGTGGCATACAGTTGCCCGGCATTGTCGAAGCTGAGGCTGGTGGGTCGGTAAAGATCGGCGAATTTGATGAAGCTAAAGCCGGGCGGCACGGTTGCCCCGGCCAGTTCGACAATGGCCACGGGTGTCGGCAACGGCTCGGTGGTTGTTGGTGCGGTGGTAGCCGTGGCGGAAGCGGCTGGCGGGCTAGTTGGTGTCTCTGTTGGCGATTGTTCTGTGGGAGGAACGGCCGTTTCCAAAGCCACCGTTTCCCGTGTTGCGGTGGGGTTTGGGCTGGCGGTTGGTGGTGGCTCAAGGGTGGTTGTTGGCGGAGGAACGGCCGTGTTAGCAATGGATGTTGCTGCTGGTGCAGCTTCCCCACAGGCAGCCAAAACGAGTGAAGCCAGTAATAGAATCCCAAAATGCCTGATTCGCAAAATCTCCAATCTCCAATCTCTAATTTAAGTTAACCGGCCCAGCATCCGCTTCCAGATGGCACTGCACACAGGCGGGCAGGACAACGGCCGTTTCATCCAAAAAATAGTCAAATTCCAGGCCAGGCACGTGGGCGCGATGACAATCCAGGCAGGTGAGAACCGTTTCTTCCGGCACCAGCAGCGCCGGGCTGCCTGCTTCGCCTGGCCAATCTTCGGGGAAGTTTAACCGCTCTGTCTGGGCATAGGCAAGCTGGGCCTGGGGCAGCTTGTTGTGGAAGTGGTTCTCAAAACCGACCAGCGTCAGAGCATCCTGGTGACAATGCAGGCAGCCAGCATTGAGAACGTCTGGCGTGCGGCTGTACTGTTCTGGCCCTTGCCAGCCATCGACGTGGGAGGTGGGCGCGGGGATGTTTCCTTTTTCGATGGTTTGGTCGGGGGTGCCAAGCAGGTGAACGGCCGTATCCTTAGCCGCCAACCACAGAACCTCAGCCCGCTGCCCCACGCTTTGGTCGCCGCGGTGGCAGTCGATGCAGCGGAATTCCTGGCCGTTGGCATAATGGACGCTGGCCAGGTCGGTGATGGTTGGCTTGGTAACGGCCGTTTGCGCCCGCTCAAAATAAGTCACCTCTGGCGCACGGTGGCAGCTTGTACAAAATTCATCTCGCTCCTCCAGCTGCGATGCGGTAACGATGGAGGCAACAAAGAAGACGATGCCTGCAATAAAAGTGATTAGCAGCCATTTTTTTTGGTTGCCAGGTTCCCGCAGTTTTGGTAATTGGGTAATCAGGAAATGGCCTCCTCAAGCCCCGTCACCAGCAGCTGAGCAAACTGTGAATTTGGATTTGACGCTAGTTGGGTGCGACGGCCGTATTCCACAATACGGCCGTTGCCCAAAATCATAATCTCATCGGCGCGCTGCACGGTGGCCAGCCGGTGGGCCACAATGATGCCCGTGCGATTGGCCAGCAGCTTGTCGATGGCCTGCTCGATCTTCATTTCCGTCACTGGGTCCAGCCGGGATGACGCCTCATCCATAATCACCAGTCCCGGATCGGCCAGGAAGACGCGGACAAAGGCCAGCAGTTGGGCCTCCCCGGCAGAGAGGCTGGCGTCTGCTTGCAGCGGTGAGTCGAGGCCATTCGGCAGGCTGTTGAGCCAGGGCAGCAGGCCCAAATCATCCAGCACGGCCAAAATTTGGGCGTCGCTGATGCTGCTGTCGAACAGCGTCAGGTTGTCCCGAACGCTGGCGTGGAAGAGCTGCACTTCTTGGGTGACCAGACCGATGTGGCGGCGCAGTTCCGCCTGCCGGGCATCGCGCAAATCGAAGCGGTCAGGGCTATTGCCCACGCCGCTGCCCAATAAAATTGCACCCTCCGTGGGATCGTAAAAGCGGAAAAGCAGCTTGGTCAGCGTGGATTTGCCGCTGCCGGTGCGGCCCAGCAGGCCCAGCACGGTGCCTGGCTCCAGGCAGAAGTCGATCTCCTGCAAAATCATCGTTTCCGGATCATCGGCGTAAAAAAATGAGACATGATCGAAGGTAACGGCCAGCGGGCCAGCGGTCACGCCAACCCCAGGCCCATCCAGCATGGTGGGCTGTTCTGCCTGCAAGGCCATGATGCGATTGATGCTGGCGGCCGCCCGCTGTAAATCTTCAATATGGCGATTGATGCGCCACAGCGGCTCTTTGATGACGTCGATGTAGTAAAAAATGAGGTAGATGCCGCCAATCGAAAGTGCGCTGTTGCGGAAGAGGCTGGTGCCAAAGATGTGGGCGGCAATGTAAGCCAGGGTAAACACGCCCAGCGGCAAATTCCAGACAAAGACATTGACCTTGATGGCGTGGCGCATTCTGAGCCAGCGTTCGCGCCCCAGCCGCAGCATTTTTTGTAAAATATAAGGTTCAGCGGCAGTTGTGCGAATCGTTTCTGTGCCGGTTAGCCACTCTTCCAGAAAGCCAAACATTGTGGCTTCGGTCTGGCGCAGCGCTTCCCAGCGGGGCACGGTGAGGGTGCGCAGGTAGTTTAAGGCCATCACGCCCAGGAAGGAAACGGCCGTAATCGAAGCCCCCACCCGCCAATCCACCAACCAGAGCAGCACAATCACCCCGATGAGCAGCAGCACGTTGCTGGTGAGCTGGATAAAAAGCTGGGAAAAGAAGTTAGCCAGCTTGTTCACATCGCCATCAACCCGCTCGATCAGTTCGCCCGGCTTGTGCTGCTTGTGGAAGGCCATGTCCAGGCGCAGGCAGTGCAGGGCCAGATCGGCGCGCAGGGCGTTGGTGGCGGTCCAGGCCACATTTTCGCCCACGTACACAGCCGCCAGGGTAATGGCCTGCCGCACGATGGCGATGCTCATGAACAGCGCCGCAGCCCCCAACAATTTGTTGAGACCTTGCTGAAAAGCCGTGGTGCCGTTGGCGACGGGTTCACTGGCCGTGTCGATGAAATATTTCACGATTTGCGGGTTGGCCAACTGCAAACCGATGCTAACAATCAGCAGCAGCGCCAGCCACAGCACCGATTTCCTTTGTGGTTTCAGGTAATTGGCCAGCAAATCCCAGTATGGTTTGATGGGCAAGTTGATTTTTTGCAGCATGGGCTACTTCCACCGGACAAAAAAAGCCCCGCGAAGCTGCGGGGCAAACTTTTGGCGCGATTTTACCTGTGAGGGAAACGGCCGTCAACCGCCGAAAGGTAAATCACGAATCTGACAAATGAATGAATAGCACAAATGATTTCCCGGAAACTTTCAGATGGACGAACGCCCTAAAGAGCAATTTCCGGGGAAATTTGTGGCTTTCATGATGTTTTTTTCTGCCACGTCCGGTAAACTTTGAGAAAGTAAAAGTAGGTCAATATTTAAAAATTGACCAACAGATTAGGAGCTTTAAATGGAATATCGTCGATTAGGAAAATCTGGCCTGAAGGTCAGCGCATTGTCGTTTGGTTCCTGGGTGACGTTTAGCACCCAGGCGGATGTGGAGCTGGCGGCCGACATGATGAAAACCGCCTACGATGCGGGTGTCAACTTTTTTGACAACGCCGAAATTTACGCCCACGGCAAGTCGGAAGAGATTATGGGCAAGGCGTTGAAGAAGCTGGGCTGGCGGCGGGACAGCTACACCGTCTCTAGCAAGGTGATGTGGGGCAGCATCAAAGACCCCAAGCCGACGCAGCATGGCTTGAGCCGCAAGCACATCATCGAGGCGTGCCACCAGGCGATGGAACGGTTGCAGGTCGATTACCTGGACCTCTATTTTTGTCATCGCCCTGACCCAGAAGTGCCGATGGAAGAGGTGGTGCGCAGCATGAACACGCTCATCGAGCAGGGCAAAATCTTTTACTGGGGCACCTCGGAATGGTCGGCGCAGCAGTTGATGGAAGCGCACAGCGTGGCGCGGCAGTACAATCTGATTCCGCCGACGATGGAGCAGCCGCAGTACCATATGTTCCATCGCTACCGGTTTGAAGTGGAATACGGCCGTCTCTACGACACAATCGGTCTGGGCACCACCATCTGGTCACCACTGGCTTCCGGGCTGCTCACCGGCAAGTACAACAACGGCATCCCCGATGATTCGCGCATGAACCTGCCCGGCTACGAATGGCTACGCAAAATGCTCACCAGCGAAGAGGGCCAAAAGCGGCTGCAATCCGTGCGCGAGTTGGTGCCCATTGCCGAAGAGCTGGGCACGACAATGCCGCGTCTGGCCATTGCCTGGTGCTTGAAGAACCCCAACGTCAGCACGGTGATCACCGGCGCCTCCAAAGTGTCTCAGGTGGAAGAAAACATGAAGGCGCTGGACCTGGTGCCGCAGCTCACGGATGACGTGATGGAAAAAATCGAAGCCGTCCTGGACAACAAACCGGAGCCAATGGACTTCCAGTAAATTTGTCTATTTGGCAGACGAATCATTTTTGACGCAAAGGCGCGAAGGACGCAAAGAAAAAAAGCATCCTTCGCGCCTTCTGCTTTTTTGCGACAAACTTCGCCGAGGGCTGAAAATCAGCCTCGGAGAGGCTTTCATAAGCTAGCCCAGTCCGTTCACGGCTGGGCGGACTAAAAAATGAGATGTGTCTAGAGTCAACTTTGAAGGATTATCGAGTGAGGCAAAAGCTTGCAAGTGGATAAAAAAGTACGCCAAATTGAGCACGTAACAAACATTCAGGCACCGGCTGAAATTGTCTGGCGGCACGTCACGGAGGTGGATATTGCTTCGTTTAGCCATCCGGCTTACTTTAAGCTGCTGGGTATTCCCAAACCTCTGCGGGCGGAGGTGACGCAGCCGGGGGTGGGGGGCAGGCGGGTGGCCTTTTTTGACAACGGCCGTACCTTCACCCAAAAAATTACCGCGTGGCAACCAAACAGCCAATACAACTTCACCTTCCAGGCCGATCCCGGTTTCCGCGTGGGCTACCTGCTGGATTTGTCGGATGGGCCGTTTCAGATGAAGTCGGGCGCTTATCGCATTGTGCCTGGCGAAGGCGGCGTGCAGTTAACTTTAGCCAGCCAGTATGAACTGCGCGGGTTTTGGGGCTGGTGCCTGTCAATTCCGGTGCGGCTGGTTTTGGATTTGTTCCAGCGTTACTTGCTGCGCGGCATCAAAGCGAATGCGGAGCGGGACGCGGCCCATGCCTAGAGGCACGGTGTCGGTGGAGGTGGCGGCAAGCTGCACGGCCGTTTTCAACCTGATTCATGATTACGGCCGTCGCCTGGAGTGGGACACGCTGCTCAGCCAGGCGTGCTTGCTGGACGGCGCGACGGAAGCTGGTTTGGGGGTGCGTTCCTTGTGTGTGGGCACCTGGCGTGGACTCTTCCTCCCGCTGGAAACGGAATACATTCGCTTTGAGCCAGGGCGGGTTGCGGCCGTTTCGCTCACCAACCAACCCCCTTTTTTTGCCAACTTTGCCGCCACCATTCGCCACGAGCCGCTTGGCGAAAACCGTTCGCGTGTCATTTACATCTACTATTTTCAGGCGCGACCGCGTCTTTTAGCCCCCATCCTCGAACCGGTGATGAATCAGCTGCTCAAGCGAGAGACGCAAAAGCGCCTCCATGCTTTGCAAATTTACCTGGAAAACGTGTGATAAAATATCGTCTGAGATTGGGTGCGATGAGAAGCGGGCCGCGCAAAGCAACTTTGTGGTAACCGTGGTCTTTGATAAGTAGCGCGACATGAACCAGAAACGCGGAGAACGGTTCAGTAAGAATCCACCTGACGTTCCCCTTTTAACGACCAAGTTTTTTATCCCCGCCGTGCGCGAAAATGGAGTGGCACGGCCGTTTCTCCTGCAAAAACTCCACGCGAGCATAAAACAGCCAGGCAGCTTTACCCTGGTCTCGGGGCCAGCGGGATTTGGCAAAAGTACGCTGCTCAGCGATTTTGTGGCACAAGGCCGCACGCCGGTAGCCTGGCTTTCGCTGGATGAAGGCGACAATGACCCCGCCCGCTTTTGGACTTATTTCATCAACGCCTGCCAGAGTGTGATGGCGGATGTTGGTCAATATGCCCTGGAACTGTTGGGAACAAGCCAATTGCTGCCTGAGGAGACCATTCCCACTCTGCTGATCAACGAAGTTACGGCGCAGGAACGGCCGTTAACCTTGATTCTGGATGATTACCACGTCATCCACAATGCTGCTATCCACAACAGTCTGCTCTTTTTGCTGGAGCATTTGCCCCCGAATTTTCATCTCATTATTGCCAGCCGCATCGATCCGCCCTGGCCACTGGTTCGTTTTCGGGCACGTAACCAGCTTCATGAAATCCGCGCTCAAGACCTGCGTTTTACGGTTGATGAAACGGCCGTGTTTTTGAACCAGACGATGGGGCTGACGGTATCACTTGCCGATGCTGCCGCGCTGGAAGCCCGAACGGAGGGTTGGATTGCCGGGTTGCAGCTGGCGGCGCTCTCGTTGCAAGGTCAGAGCGACAGCGCAGCTTTTATTGCAGCTTTTACCGGCAGCCATCTGTACATTGCTGAATATTTGTTGGCGGAAATTTTGCAAAAGCAGCCCGAAGACGTGCAGGTATTTTTGCTGCAAACGTCCATTTTGGAACAGCTGAATGCCGATTTGTGTACGGCCGTTACCCAAAACCCTCACAGCCAAACGATTCTTGCTAACCTGCACAAAGGCAACATTTTTATCGTTCCGTTGGATAACGAGGGTCGCTGGTACCGCTACCATCACCTTTTTGCGGATTTGCTGCGTGCCCGTCTGGCGCAAACGGCGTCAGTTGAAGCGGTGGCCGAACTGCATTCAAAAGCAGCCAGCTGGTTCAAGCAGCAATCTTTGCTGCCAGACGCCATCCGGCATGGCCTGGTGGCCAAAGATTTTGAGGCGGTGGCTGTGCTGGTGGTCCAAGAAGCGCACCCGCTAATGTTTTCGGGCAGGGCGAATGTTTTGCATCATTGGCTGGCTGCTTTACCGGAGGAAACGCTGCAAAATCACCCTCGCCTGCGGATTTACCAACTGTGGATCGAGATGATGCAGGAAAAAGTTGACCTGTCGCCCCAATCGCTCCAGGAAAAAGAAGATTTGCTGCGTGCCTTGCCGCCTTCGCCAGAAAATGAGGCGTTGCAGGTAGAACTCTTGGCCGTGCTGTGCCGCTTTGTGGCCTTTTCCGGCAACACAGCCCGGGCCATCGAACTGGCCCAAGAAGCGCTGGCGCGACTGCCAGAGCAGGAGCAGGCGCTGCGGGCACGGGCGTATTCGGCATTGGCAATTGCCCATTGGGTGGAGGGCAATCCTGATAAAAGCCGGACGGCGTATGAACATTGTATGCGGCTGTCTCTGGCAACAGGCAACCTGAGTCTGGCGGCTCATGCCACGATGATGATGGGAATGAGCCAGATTGATTATGGACAGCTTCACGCGGCGGCCCGCACGTTCCAATCAATTATTGAACTGGGGGGAGAGCACTTTTTCCCGGCAGGGCAGGGGTACATTGGTTTGGCGGGTGTTTATCTTGAATGGAATAAATTGGAAACGGCCGTCACCACTCTGCAAAAAGGAATGTCGCTTTGCCGCCAGGGAGGATTGGCCGGACTGTCATTTGGGCATACGCACCAGGCCCGGCTTTTTCGGGCGCAGGGCGATTTTCAAGCAGCCGCTGCTGCCCTGGCGCAGTTGGGCGAGACCGGGATCGATCCAATGGGCAGAGCGCGGCAAATTCAGCTGTGTCTGGCGCAGGGCGACCTGGCCGCGGCAGCACGATGGGCACAGCCCTGGGTAGACCTGCTGGAAAATGAAGGTTCAGAGCCGCCACCCCTGCTAATTTTGGAGATCATCAGGGTAATTGTGGCTCTGCTTTTTCTGGCGCAAGGCAAGCTGGCGCGGGCGTTGGCCTTGCTGGATGCGGTGGTAGAAACGGCCGTTCCCCAGCAGCGCAACGGCCGTTTGATTGAAGTCTACCTGCTAAAGGCGTTGGTTCTGCACAAACAAAACCAGGGGCAGGTCACCGCAGAGGCGCGGCAGTTGTTGACCAAAAGTTTGGAGCTGGCCCAGCCAGAAGGGTACACGCTGCTCTTTCTGGAGGCGGGAACGGCCGTTGTGCCACTTCTCCAGGCAGTTGTGCAAGACCCGGAAACGGCCGAATCTGTTCAAACATACGCTGGGCAGCTGTTGGCCAAGGTGGGTAAAGGCGCGGCTGCTTCAGCCAGCATACCTTCGCCCCAAACAGAGGCGCTTGTGGAGCCGCTCACCCCGCGTGAGTTGGAAGTGCTGGCGCTGGTGGCAGTTGGCGACGCTAACCAGGAGATTGCCGACAAGCTGTTCATCACCGTGCGCACTGTCAAAAAACATGTCACCAGCATTTTGAGTAAGCTGGGCGTTAGCAATCGCACCCAGGCCGCCGCACGCGCCCATGAATTAGGGCTGGACAGCTCTGATTAGCTGCGCTGCATCCCCTAAAATCCCCTTGCAAAAAGAAAATAGTGTACGAACGTACACCGTGTTTGCCAGGCAAAATGCTACCTTGGTGTGAAGACGGCCGTTCTGCTTTTTTGTATGCTGAAGTCAGTTACAGATAACGAATTCAGTCTTAAGGAGTTAAAAATGAGTACGGTTCTTTCTTCAAAAATTACCTACGCCGGGATTGGCTTTTTGCTGACGCTTGTGTCCGGCATTGTGTTGAGCAAACTGGGTCGTCCGCTGAACAGCGCTGTTTTTGGCGCGCATAAAATCATCGCAGTGGCCACAATTGTCCTGATTGGGTTGAATATTCGCGACTTGTCGCAGCTTGTGGGGCTTCAGGCAGTGCCTTCAGCGCTGGTCTGGGGGACGGGTTTTCTTTTGCTGGCGCTTGTCGTGTCCGGGTCGCTGCTCAGTTTTGACAAGCTGGTGGTGCCTATTACCTTGCGGGTGCATCAGATTATGCCCTTGTTTGCCCTGGCTGTTTCCGCCTTAACTGTCTACCGGCTGGCAAACAGCCATTCTTAAAAAGAAGCAGGTGGGATGCGGTTTCAAGGGCATCCCACCTGCCAAAGGAGCCTGTCATGAAATATAAAGCTGTGGTTGTTACCCAACGCGGTGGGCCGGAGCAGTTAAAAATTGTGGAAAAAGAGCGGCGGTTGCCATCGGGCGATGAAGCGTTGATTCGGGTGTTGGCCACGCCTGTTTGCCAGGATGATGTGGCGGTGCGGGTGGGGAATCGGCCGTTTCTTAAAAAGACGCCTTTTACGCCGGGGTATACGTGTGTGGGGGTTGTGGAAGAGGTTGGGGCGGCGGTTACGGCCGTTGCCATCGGCGACCGGGTAGCAGCGCTCACCAACTACGACAGCCATGCGGAGATTGTCTATTGGCCAGCCAGCAAGCTGGTTAAACTGCCCGATTCGCTCGACCCAATTGCAGCCGTGACGCTCATTCTTAACTATCTGGTGGCCTACCAGATTTTGCATCGTGTGGCCCAGGTGAAGGCGGGGGACACGGTGCTCATTGTGGGTGCCAGCGGCGGCGTGGGAACAGCCTTTTTGCAGTTGGGCCAGCTGGCCGGATTGAAGATGTACGGTCTGGCGTCTGCCAGCAAGCAGCAAATTCTTCGCCGCTATGGCGCGGTACCCATCGACTACCGGTCACAGGATTTTGTGAGCGTGCTGCGGCAGGCGGAACCGGGCGGCCTTGACCATGTGTTTAACGGCATGGATCACGATTATTTTGCACGAGGTCTATCCGTCTTGCATCGGGGTGGCAAACTGGTGCACTATGGTGGGCCACAAAGCTTTGCCCGCTTTTTGCTGCTGATTGCCAAGCTTGGCTTTTATAATTTGCTGCCCAACGGCAAAAAAATCATCGGGTATGGCACTCATCGGCTGGGGGTTGAACTGTTCCAGGAAGATTGGGCCACGCTGTTTGGGTTGTTGGCTGCGGGTAAGATCAAGCCGATTGTCGCCCAGACGTTGCCCTTTGCAGATGTGGTGGCGGCGAACCGGTTGTTGGAAAACGGCCGTATCACGGGCAACATCGTCTTAACTTTTGCGGACCAATCATGAACAACAGTCAACCCGGTCGTTACGAGATTTGCGTTGAGGGTTGCCTAACGGAAAGCTGGTCTGACTGGTTTGATGGCGCAATTCGGTATGATGAGCGCCGCGACGAGACGGTTATCGAAGGGCAATTTGTGGATCAGGCAGCTCTTTTTGGCATCTTGACCAAAATACATTATCTTAACCTGACGCTTGTGGCTGTAAAGCGTCTTTCCGTTCAAAAAAAATAACAAAATGATTGATTCATGTCTGCGCCCATCTTAGCCACCAAACTGTTTGTGCCGCCGTCGCATGCGGATGTGGTGCCACGCCCTCATTTAACTAGGCGTTTAAACCACTGTCTGGGGATAGGTGTGGCCTTCCGCTGTAAGTTGACTCTGGTTTCGGCTCCGGCTGGTTTTGGTAAAACGACGCTGATCAGCAGCTGGCTGAAGGAAACGGGCCTGGCTGCCGCCTGGCTTTCGCTGGACGTGAATGATTCAGACCTGACACGTTTTTTTGCTTATCTGGTAGCGGCTTTGCAAACGGCCGTTCCCACCCTCGGTCAACAAACGCAGAACTTGCTCGAATCGCCTCAACCTGTACCTACCCCTTCCTTGCTGACCACATTCCTCAACGAGCTGGCCGCAGTGCCTGACAAACTGATTCTTGTTCTGGATGATTATCATGTGGTGGATGAGTCAGCCATTGATGAGGCCCTGGCATTTATGCTGGATCACCTGCCGCCGCAGATGCACCTGGTTATCACCACCCGTGAAGATCCGCTGCTGCCTTTGTCCCGCCTGCGCGTGCGGGGCCAACTGAATGAACTGCGGGCGGCAGATTTGCGCTTTACTGGAGAGGAAACGGCCGTTTTCCTCCAAAAAATCATGGGCCTGAACCTGACCGCGGACGAAATCACCTCGCTAGAAACCC
Organism: Ardenticatenaceae bacterium; assembly: GCA_020634495.1. The sequence goes on from JACKBR010000065.1 coordinate 23,466, forward strand.
GCACCGAAGGCTGGATTGCTGGCCTACAGTTAGCCGCCCTTTCCATGCAAGGACGAACAGACATTCACGGATTCATCCAGGCATTTGCTGGGGACAACCGCTACATTGTGGACTATCTGGTCGAAGAAGTGCTCCAGCGCCAACCGGCCGCCGTCCGCAGCTTTTTGCTGCAAACTGCCATTCTGGATCGGCTGAGCGGCTCACTGTGTGAGGCAGTAACCGGCCAGGCCAGCGGCAGCCAACAGCTAAAAATGCTTGAGCAAGGCAACCTGTTTGTCATATCGCTAGATGACCGGCGGCATTGGTACCGTTACCACCATCTTTTTGCCGATGTGCTCCTGGCCCACATGCTTAGAGAACAGCCCGAACAGCTCCCAATTTTGCACCACCGCGCTTGCCAGTGGTACAAGGAAAACGGCCTGCTCGCCGATGCGGTTCGCCACGCCTTTGCCGCCAATGACCTGGCGTGCGTTGCTGATTTGGCCGAACTGGCCTGGCCAAATATGGACAGAAACCGCGAGTCCACAACCTGGCTTGGCTGGGTGGCAAAACTGCCCGACGAGGTAGTTCACGTCCGGCCTGTGCTGAATGCGAACTATGCCTGGGCCTTGCTAGACGGTGGTGAGCTGGAGGCTGCCGAAGGCCGCCTGCAACTGGCCGAACAATGGCTGGACGACGAAAAGAAAACGCATAACGTGCCGCTGGCTGAGATAACATCTGCGGACAAAGAGCAGCTGCAAATGCTGCCCGCCACGATTGCTGCTGCCCGCACCTATCTGGCCCTGGCGCTGGACGACATGCCTGGGACTGTGAAACATGCCAGGCGCGCCCTCAGCCTCATCCCGGAGGAGGATTATCACCGGCGCGGCACCCCGGCGGCGCTGTTGGGGCTGGCTGCCTGGGCCAGCGGCGATCTGGATGAGGCGTATCATTCGTTTAGCGAAGCGATGACCAGCTACCAGAAGGCGGGCAACATTCTATTTGCCATCACTGGCACCTACATTCGGGCAGACATCCGGCTGGCACAGGGGCGTTTGCATGAGGCTATCAAGGTATATGAGCAGGCATTGCAGCTGGCTCAAGAACAAGGGGA
>JACKBR010000066.1 GCA_020634495.1 Ardenticatenaceae bacterium
TGGCTTGTCTAAATTGCTCACTTCGGTAACCACATCGCCATTAAAGGCGGCGGCCAGGCCGCTTTCAATTGGGTATTGCTGACCAATCAGCTCTGGATTGGTGGCGTACAAAACCACGCCGTCAGGGGACCAAACTTTGAAGGAGACGATTTGCGTGCCCAATGAGGTTTCGGCCAGCAGTCGTTCCAGAGCATCCACATTGACGGCGTATTTGTTTTCGCTTTCGGCCAGCCCTTGCAGATGGGGAGAGATGTAACTGTCGACGTAGAGGGCGGTAACGGCGGCGGTGCGGTTGGTAACGGCCGTTTCAATCTGCTGGCCAATCCATAAGCCAATCCCCACCATGCCGCCCAGCATCACCAGCAGACTAACAAGCATATACTGTTGTGCCAGCGTTAACGATTTTTTGGCAACCATGCCCAACTCCATAAAACGGGGCAAGAAAGCGCGTCTACGCCTCTTCCTCTATAAGTAGTCAACCCTAAAAAATGATTATACCGACTTTGGCTAATTGCTCACATGGACTAAGGTCTGATCAATGCTGCCCTAGGGTCTGAGCCAGGTTGAGACCATCTCCCCTACTGCCGTGCCAGGCAAAAATTTACAATGAATTTATTCAATAAATGATTCTTTTTTGTGATTTGCTTGGGAAATCTTTTTATGTACGACGAAATGAAATTGCTGCATCAGGCCCGTTCCCTAGACCAAGAGGCATTGGCTGAAGTACACAACAGATACTACGACTCGATCTATCGCTATATCGCTTTTCGGGTAAACGACACGCCAACGGCCGAAGATTTAACCAGTGAAGTGTTTTTACGTTTACTAAGCGCCCTGCGGGATAAATCGGCCCCACAAAACACGCTGCGTGGCTGGCTGTTTGGCGTGGCCTCTCGCGTGCTCAAAGAACATTATCGCAAAAAGAAACGGGACAGTTTTACCTTGCTCCATGACGATATTCCCTCAACGGAGCAAGGGATAGACCACCAGATTGACGCCATTCTGCAAAACGAAAATTTACAGGCCGTTATGTCAAGTCTAACTGAAGACCAGCAAAATGTGCTGGCTTTGCGCTTTGGCTTTGGTATGCCCATTCAAGAAGTGGCCAACACCATGGGCAAAAGCGAAGGCTCCATAAAAATGTTGCAGACCAGAGCAATTGCTGCCATTTCTCAGCGGGTGATGCTGCAAGGGGTGCTGGCATGAAAGTTGTTCAGGAGCAGATTTTGGTGGATTGCCTGGCGCAGTTTGAAGCTGGCGTTTCTGTTGAAGAATTAGTGGCCCAGTACCCGCAGGCAGCAGCGGAAATCGAGAAGTTTTTAGCGGTAGCAGCCCATTTGCAGCAGATGGGCTTGCAGCCAAGTTTGGCCGCCAAGCAGCAATCGCAGAAGCTGTTTTTGCAGCAAGCGGGGCAACTGCGTGCCAATCAGTGGCGATCCCGGTTTTCCTGGCGCAATGTGCAGCGTGCGCTGCTGCCGGTGGCTTCGCTGGCTGTTGTTACGGTGCTGTTGGCGGTTAGTTTGCTTTTTGCTTCAGCTTCGGCGCTGCCGGGGGATTTGCTTTACAACACCAAACTGCTGGTGGAATCTTACCAGTTGGAGCAGGCCGATGACGGCACGGCCGTTTTCGACCTCAATGCGCAGCGGAATCAGGAGCGGATGCGGGAAGTGAAAGCCATTTTGCGCACCAACGAAACGGCCGATGTTTCTTTTGAAGGGCGCATCAATACCAAACAGGATCGCAATTGGATCATTGCTGGCGTGCCGGTGCGGGTCAATGAGCAAACGTTGGTTGAAGGGGATGCTGCGGTGGGGGCAATGGTTTTGGTAAACGGCCGTACCCAAAATGGCCATCTTTATGCCAGCCACATCGTTGTTTTGAAAGAGGCCCAAGCCACGGTGACCCCTTCGCCCACGGGAACCGCCTTGCCAACAACACAGCCCACTGAAACGACCACCGCCAGCGCCACGCCCACACAAACGCTGCCCGCCAGCGCCACACCAGAAATCACCGTTTTGCCAGGCGCTACCCAAACAACAGTGGGCCACACGCCAGCCGCTTCGCCAACGCCGCAGGCCAGCAGCACTCCCACAAAGGTGCCGCCAACGGCCACGGCCGTTCCTCCCACCGCCACCGCAGAACCCACCGACCTGCCAACGGCCGTTGCCAACGACAACGACAACGACAACGACGACAGCAGCAATGACAATTCCGGCAACGACAACGAGAATGACAACAACGACAACGACAACGATGATGACGGCAATGACAATGATGATGACGACAACGACAATGGCAATTCTGGCAGCGGCAACAACGATAATGACAATGACAATTCGGACAATGACAACGACGATGACGACAACGACAACGATGATGATGACAACGATAACGACGACAACGACAACGACAACGGCCGTCGGGATGATTAACTGAGATCGATAAAAGCAAGATCGTTACTTTTTATGCAGCCTCGCGCACTCACTGGCGTATTGCGCTAAATAAGGCGACCAACTGATCGTTTCAATTGGTCGCCCTTTTTGGAGGCAGCGACACCAACTGTCGCTGCCCACCATAAATGAAAATTCGCAGCTTACGCAGATTTTTCTCTGCGTTCTCCGCGTTCTCTGCGGTTAAATTTTTTTTCGAAGGAGAAATATGTTCAAGTTGACAGCCTTGCCTTCTTTTGACCGTTCAAAAAAAGCGACCAGCGATTTGCAGCAGTGGGTTACGCAGCGCGATTGGGTCTCTGTGGTTGTCTTTGCCCTGCCCTTGCTGCTCTACTGGCTCACCCTGGCCCCTACCATTTACAACCTGGACAGCGCTGAATTTACAACGGCCGTTGCCACCAATGGCATTATTCGGGCTACGGGCTATCCACTATTTTTGCTCCTGGGCAAATTGTGGTCCTGGCTGCCGCTCAGCAGCGACATGGGCTACCGGATGAACTTTTTCTCTGCTTTCTTAAGTGCGCTGACCCTGCTGCAAGTGGAATTTATTTTACGCCGCCTTCAGGTGAATCCCTGGCTGCGCCTGGGCGCGCTGGGGCTGCTGGCCACCGCGCCCTATTTCTGGGCCATGTCGCTCATCGCGGAAGTCTACACCCTGCACACCGCCCTGATGGCGGGCATCATTTTGACGCTGTTGCGCTGGGCAGACCAGCCCACGCCGCTGCGCTTGGCAATCCCCATCTTTTTAATGACGGCCAGCCTGGGCAACCATATGGCGACGGTGCTGCTGGTGCCGGGGGCTGTTTGGTACGTGCTCACCAGCCATCCGGCCCAGCTAAAAAATTGGCGTGTATGGGCTGCGGGGGGAACGGCCGTACTGCTTGGCCTCACCATCTTCCTTATTTTGCCCCTTCGCTATGCCAGCCAGCCCATCTTTAACTACGCTGGCGAATATGATGCCAACGGCATCTTCCATCCCACCAACCTGGCCACGCTGTCCGGGCTGTGGTGGCTCATCACCGGGCAAACCTTTGCCGGGCAGATGTTTGGCTACCGGCTAAACGAAATCTGGCCGCAGGTGGCGGCTTATGGCGTGCAGCTGTGGACAGCATTTTTGGCCATCGGCATTGGGCCGGGGCTGCTGGGGTTGGTCATGCTTCCCCGGCGCAATTGGCGGTTGGGCGGGATGCTGCTGCTCATGTTTTTGACCAATGCCATCTTCTACATCAACTACCGGGTTGTGGACAAAGACACCATGTTTTTGCCCACTTATCTTATTTGGGCCATCTGGTTGGGCGTTGGCTACCAGCAGTTGGCCAGCTGGCTGCACAGTCAGGCGTTTTTCACCCCCCGGCTGCTTCGCTACCTGGCGGTGGGGGCTGTGGTTTTGGCTGCCGGATTGAACTGGGGCCTGGTGGATCGTTCCCAAGATTGGAGCACGCGAGAAATGGCCGAGACGATTCTGCAAGAAGTCGAACCGAATGCGCTGGTTCTGGGCTGGTGGGATACGGTGCCTGCCGTGCAATATTTACAACTGGTTGAAGGCCAACGCCCGGATGTGCAAACCATCAACCGCTTTCTTATTTCTGGCGAGGCAATGGAGACGTTGATTCTCAGCCAGGTCGATGAACGGCCGATTTATATCAACAACCCGTCAATGGCGCTGCTTCAGCAAACCAAAGCGATACCCCTGGGGCCAATTTATAAGCTGGAGCGGCGTGTTGAAAATGTCCCGTAACGTTATGAAGCGAACCTCCGGGAGGGTTCATAACATTACCCAATTATTGAACAAACCTCCCGGAAGGTTTTGGTAAGGAGGCTCTATGAGTCAAGAAAGGAAAGATGTCGTTTTGAGGTTATTTATCACCCTGTTTGTGCTGCTGTGTGGCGTGCTTTTGCTGCCCTATGTGGGCAACGCCAGAGCCGCCATCAACTGGGAGACGTTTGGGAGCGCCTACACGCCAGATTTGAGCGTGGACACCAACAAGGGCGCGCCAGGCAGCCAGTTTGCCTTTACCGGCAGCGGCTATCAGCCTAACTGGCTGGCAGTGATCTATGTAAACGGCGATGTGGTTGGCAGTGTGGTAACTGATAGCAATGGTGGAGGAACGTTTATTATCGACACCACCGGCGTGCCAGACGGCGAGCTAACGGTGGTGATGGAAACGGATGCCAACGTATCGGCGTTCAAAATAGTTACCGTGGACAGCGCTGAGCCGGTTGTGAGTCCACCAGGTGGTTTTAGCGGCCCTGTTTGGCACAACGGGTGAAAGCGACTTTTTGCCGTTTACACAGCGTTAATTGGGTTGGTTCGGTGATGGCTGGAAACGGCCGTTTGCCGCTAACAAATTTTTATCCACTTTTTGTAGTTGCGAAGGAGGTAGCTATGAAACAATTGAGTCAAAGGGCGATTGTACGAACGGTGTTTGCCCTGGTGATCCTGTTGGCTGGGGTCGCTATGGTGCCCTACGTGGATCGCCCTGCCGCTGCGCTGGAGTGGCGCATGATGGCCGGGGTGTATGCGCCGGAGCTGTCTGTACACGCCAGCGAAGGGGCACCGGGCAGCGCATTTGCCTTTACTGGCTCCGGTTTTCCGGCGCATGGTGTGGCTACGCTGTTTGTGAACGGCCGTTACTTAGGCCGCGTCATGACAGATAGCCAAGGCAATGCCCAGTTCATTGTGCAAAGCCCGGCTTCCAGCATGGCCATTGGCCAGTACGACATCACGATGGAAGTAGACATGAATGCGTCTGCTACCACAGGGTTTAGCCTGCGACACGATGCTCCCCTGGTGATGCCTCCCGATGGCTTTGCTGGGTCAGTCTTTGGCTTTGGCCACCGGCTGCCCCGCTAAGAAGCTGTAATGGTGAGATAGCGGCACTATCCACACCACTACAGCCGAGGATGTTCTGGCGGCCTGGTCACAACCGTTGGTTTCCCAGAAGCAATGTGGGCCAGGTCGTTAGAACGTTTTCATTGTACTCAATTTACTGGTGGTCGTCACTTTTGGAAGTAACAGCCACCCCCACAGGTCAAGAGATGGACGTGAAATTAGAAAGTTCGCCGCCAGCCACAACAATTTTTAGCCGCTTAACCAGTTTGAGCGTGCCCCGCTGGCTGTGGCTGCCGCTGACATTGTTTGTGGTTACGCGCCTGGGCGTGATGCTTGTGGCTTATCTGGCGGTGCCGCTGCTGCTGGATGCCACCTCGCCGCCACCGTACCATTTGCGCGGCACGGAGAATATTTTGCTGGATGTGTTTGCCAGCCGCTGGGATACGGGCTTTTACGTCAGCATTGTGGAAGAGGGGTACAAGTTTCAGGGGGTGCCGCTGCCGTCGGTAGCCTTTTTCCCGCTGCTGCCGCTGTTGATGGCGGCGCTGCTGCCTCTGGTGGGGGATGCGGCCGTTTCTGGCATTATCGTGAGCAATTTGGCTTTGTTGGGCACGGCCGTTTTCTTTTACCGTCTCGTGGCTGAAAACTGGTCACAAAAGGTGGCGGACCGGGCTGTCTGGTATTTGCTCATTTTTCCCCTGGCCTTTTATGGCTCGGCAATTTATACCGAATCCCTCTTTTTATTGGTGACCATTGCCGCCTACTACTTTGCCCGGCGCGGGCAGTGGCGCTACAGCGTGCCTTTTGCCATCGCCGCCACGCTGAGCCGCCTGGTGGGGCTGATCATTGTGCCCATGCTGCTGCTGGAGTGGTGGCGGCAGTGGCGGGCGAATGATGTGGGGGAACGGCCGTCTTTGTGGGCGTTGTTGGTTCCGGCCAGTGCGCCGCTGGGACTGGCCAGCTACATGGCCTACCTCTGGTACGTCTTTGGCGATGCCCTGGCCTTTGCCAATGCTTCCGCTGCCTGGGGGCGCGTGCCGCAATCCCCTTTTGAGACGGTGGCTGAACTGCTGCAACGGCCGTCCATCGGTTGGCTCAATGCCTTCATCAGCGGCCAAATCCACTTCGACAACTGGATTGATTTCACCTTCGTGACAGTTTTTCTCCTTTTGGGCATCGTGCTTTTGTACAAAGGCCGCTATGCCGAAGCAGCCTTTGTGCTGTTGGGCGTGCTCATTCCTTTTAGCTCTGGCTTGCTGATGAGCCAGCGGCGCTACATGTGGGTGTTGTTCCCGGCCTTCATTCTTTTGGCGGAATGGGGCGAGCATCCCTGGGTGGATAAATTGATTACGGCCGTTTCCCTGCCGATGCTTGCTTTATTCACCGCCCTGTACGCCAACTGGTACTGGGTTGCCTAAGAATCCGGGCAACTTCGTTACTTTTTTGGCCAGGATGTAACTCTCCAGAAAGCAAACAAATAAAGCCCAATGGAGATCAAGATGCAGGTAAGCGTACAGAAGAAGCGAAAATTTTGGCTAGGTATTGTCATTAGTTTGTTGTGCCTGGGGGGGATGTTTTGGCTGATACGGCCGTCTGACATTGCCCAGGCGATCCAAAAAGCCAACCCCTATTTTTTACTTTGGACAGCGTTATATTTGCTGCTTTACCTGCTGTTTCGGGCGGTGCGCTGGCGCGTTTTGCTTGGCAACCAGGTGACGCTTAGCGACCTTTTCCACATTCAAAACGTGGGGCAAATGCTTACCCAACTGCTGCCCTTTCGCCTGGGGGACGTGGCGCGGGCGGTGCTGGTTGGGCAGCAGCCGGGTTTGACGGTGCCGCAGGGCGTGACGACGATGGTTGTGGAGCGTCTGCTGGACATGCTGCTCATGGTGTTGCTGCTGCCGCTCACCCTGCTGCAAATTGAAACGCTGCCAACCTGGCTGCGGCAGGCGGCGCTTTTTTCTGGTGCGGCCACCGTGGGTTTGGTGCTGTTTTTGGGCGTGTTGGCCAGGAAACGGCCGTTTGCCCACAAACTTCTAACCCGATTGGGTACGATGTGGCCCCGCCTGTCTACGCCGCAGCGCCGCCAACAGTTGGATAGTTTGCTAAACGGACTGCACGCCTTTACCCAATGGCGTCTGGCGTTGAAGGTGTTGGCCCTGAGTTTGCTCACCTGGCTGCCGGTGGTGCTGGCTTATCACGCTGCTTTGCAGGCGGTGCATTTGTCCCCTTCCTTAATAAATGCCACCTTCATCATGATTGCGGGCGCATTTGCCGTGGCTGCGCCTTCCTCACCCGGACAGATTGGCGTTTTCCACATGGGCGTTATTGCCGCCATGACCGCCCTGGGGCAGCCAGCCGAGGCCGCGGCCTCGTTGGCCGTGCTGTACCACGCGCTCAACTTTTTGCTGATGGTGCTGGCTGGCGTGGTGGGGGTCAACAGTATTCAAATCTCTTTCCAGCGGCTGACGCAAACGCTTGGCTTCAGGTTTGGTTCGCCTTCCCCAGAGTTATCGGGCCATGTTTCATAATAAAATTTAGACACTTTCCGAAAAAGCTACAGGGGATGCTATTGTGCTCACTGAAACCACATTAAACCAACTTCTTTATCATTATCCCGCCATTCACCAACTGCCCGCCGATTTGCAGCACATGGTTTGCCAAACGGCCGTTACCATCCAGCTTCCGCCCCACCACATTCTTTTTAATGAAGGGGATGCCTGCCTGAACTTTGTTATGCCCCTGTCTGGCAGCGTGCGGGTGGTGAAGCCAGAACGGTCGGGCAGAGAGCTGCTGCTCTACCGCATTCGCCCCGGCGACAGCTGCATCCTGACGGTGAGCTGTTTGTTAGGCAATCAAAAATATAACGCCAGGGGCATTGTAGACAGACCGGTAACGGCCGTTTCCCTCCCCAAACCGTTATTTATAAACCTCATTACCTTTTCGGAAGCTTTCCGCGAACTTGTCTTTGAATTTTTTGGCCAGCGGCTAGGGCAGCTAATTCAGCTCATTGAGCAGGTGACGTTTCAAAAGCTGGACCAGCGGCTGGCCGCCATCTTGCTGCGCCGTGGCCCCGCCCTGCACACCACGCACCAGCAATTGGCCGATGAACTGGGCAGCGTTCGTGAAGTTATCAGCCGCCTGCTGAACGATTTTAAGGAGCAGGGCGCTATCTCCATTGAGCGCGGCAAAATTTTGGTCTTGAATGAGGCTGTTTTGCGGCAAACGGCCCAGACAGAAGGTGACTTTAGTCACTGAGTTTTATCCAACAGATTTTTACACTGGGAAGGTCACAGGTGTGAATCCTTTTATGATTTTACATCCCCGCACACCCAGAAAAAAATAATGCTTTAATTACCAAGCTTGGAGGCAACGATGCAGAATAAAATACCCATACGTAAAGTCAGCATATTTTTGTTTGCCGTTCTCATGATTATGATGAGCGGGACAACGTTTGCGGCTGTTACCCCGACCCAATTTGTACCCGGCGATACGGCCGTTGCTCTGGCCGCAGATGACCAAATTACTCCCGCTGTGGCCCATGGCAACGGCCAATCCCTGGTTGTCTGGTCAGACCAACGCTCGCGGGCTGCTGGCGCTGCGTTTCTAGAATTTGAGACCACTGGCGACATTTACGGCATGTTCCTGGATGCCAACGGCAATCCGCAGAGCGCCTTGCCGTTTCCCATTGCCCAGGCCAAAGGGAACCAAACCATGCCCCGCGTATTCTGGAATGGCACCGACTGGCTGGTTGTGTTCCAGACCTACATGCTGAGCGGGACAGGCTTCTTCTATGAGCTCTCGCTGGCGGCGGTGCGCATTTCCGCTGCCGGGCAGATTTTGGATGAAACCCCCATCATTTTGTACAACACCCCGGCCAGCAGCGCCTGGGACGTTGCCAGCGACGGCACAGACTGGTTCATCGCCTACCAAAATGATGACATTTATGCCGTCAAACTAACTGGAGATGGTCAGCTACAGCAGCCCGGCACCATTCTGGTTCCCCAAACATTTTACATGCGCTCCAATCTGGAGTTAGCCTGCGCCAGCGGTGTGTGCATTCTCACCTTTAATGACCAGGACACAACCGGTGCGGTGCGCTTCGATAGCAATGTCAATCTGCTGGGCGGAGGCATGTTTACCCTGTTGGATGGCGCTTTTGTGAGCGATCTCGCTGCCAACGGCACCGAATTTTATGCGGTGTGGACAGCACAACTGCCTAACTTCACTTCAGCTTCCTTTGGCTCCCGGTTGGATACCAACGGCAATTTGCTAAATGGTACCGATACAATGATTGCCAACCAAAATGGGGCATCTCAACCTGCGGTTGGGTGGGATGGCACCAACTGGCGGGTCGCCTGGACACTAGTCTTTGATCTCTACACGGCTCGCGTCAATGCGGCAGGGCAGGTGCTAGACCCTGGCGGCGTGCTTGTATCTAATTTAACGTTGAACAATGTGTCGCTGGGGGCAACGGCCGTTACCAGCAATGGCAGCCTGCAAATGGTGCGCAGCGAATTTGCCAACAATGAGTACGATGTGTTCACCACCAACATCTCGGCGGCTAATGTAGCTGGCCCGCAGGTGCCACTTTCTGTGGGTGCTCCGGCGCAGGTGTTTGTGGATACGGCCGTAGGCAGCAATGGTTATATGGTTGCCTACCGCAGCGACACTGGCAGCGCCTACCGCCTCATGGCCCAACCGCTGGATGCCAACGGCACACCCCTCACCACAGAACCCATCCAGCTGGCTACCGGCGACTATCTGGCAGGCCCAGGTTCCCCATCGGTTGCCTGGAACGGCAGCAGCTACATCATCACCTGGGGGCAAAATGGCACCGTTTACGGCCAGCGTTTGCTGCAAGACGGCACCCTGCTGGATGCCAGCCCCATTGCTGTGATGCCCGGTTTTGGCCCCGCTGATGTTTCCGCTATTGGCAGCACCTACCTCATTGTAGGGCGTCAATTTGGTTTTACAACGCAGGTCATCAACGTGTATGCCGCCCGGCTAGACGGCAGCACAGGAGCTGTGCTGGATACCACACCATTCCTGGTTGGCTTTAACCATGCGCGCTCTGTTGCCCTAGACACAATGGGCAACCGCTGGTTCCTGGCCTATCAGCGCAACTTCACCCACGACGATCCCATTGCTGAAACACGCGGTGTGTTTATCAACGCCGATGGCACCGTGGAGCCGGAGTTCCAGGTTTATGGCTTCTATTCCAGCTCTGGCGGCAATGGTATCTTCCAGGTAGCCACCGCTGCCAGCGACAACACCGCCCTGGTGGTGCAATCTGCCGAAATCAGTTCTGGCGTAGAAACCGACCTGGTTGCTGTGCTGGTTAACAGCGACGGCACCACCCAACCTGCCCAAAACCTGACGCCGTGGCAAGGCAACCAATATCGGCCGCACCTGACCTGGGACGGCACGCAGTTTGTGCTGGCCTACAACGAGCAGCGCAACCGCTTTGCCCCGCTCACGCTGGATCAGCTGGATGCCCGCAGCGATTTGTACGGGATGCGCATCAGCGAAACCGGCACCGTCATCGACCCGCAAGGGTTCATCTTCTCCAATTCGCCGCTGGCTGAAGGCAATCCGCATGTGGCAGGAGCCAATGGCGTTACGCTGTTCTCCGGCTCCATCCTCCAAAATGCCCAGGCCGCTTACCGGGTGGGCTACCAGCAGTTTGGTGTGGGCGGTAACCAATGGCCCGTGGCTGTAGCTGGCGCTGATGTGCTGGGCGGCGATGTGCCATTCACGGTGAATTTCAATTCAACTGGCAGCACAGACCCTGACGGCACGATTGCCGCCTACTCCTGGGACTTTGGCGATGGGGCAACCTCCACCGCCGCCAATCCCAGCCATGCCTACACCACCCCTGGGGATTATGTAGCTATCTTGACGGTAACCGATAATCAGGGAGCCACCACCAGCATTGCTGTAGCCATTTCAGCCCAAGCGCCGAACATGAACCCGGTAGCTTTCATTGCTGCCGACGTTACTTCTGGCGCTGCGCCGCTCAGCGTGGAGTTCACCGCTGCCGGGTCCTATGACCCCGATGGCTCCATTGGCAACATCGAATGGAACTTTGGCGATGGATCTTTCAATTATTTTGGCTCCCCGGCTTTCCATACTTTCTCTGCTGAAGGGACGTTTACGGTGACGGTGACGGTGTATGATGGGCGCGGTGGCTCTGGCACAGCCAGCATGGTGATAAATGTTGGCCCCGAACCGCCGAACCAGCCGCCAACGGCCGTTGCTGGCGTGAATGTTACGTCTGGCGAGGTGCCTTTCAATCCGTTCTTCAACTCGTTTGACTCTAGCGATCCGGATGGCTCCATTGTGGGCTGGCTGTGGGACTTTGGCGACGGCACCACCTCGAATGTGCCGCATCCTGCCATTAAAATTTATGAAACGCCAGGCACCTACACGGTCACGCTGACCGTCACGGATAACGATGGCGCGACGGACAGCGACTCGTTGGTTGTCACAGCTACAGGCACGGCCGGTGACCAACCGCCAACGGCCGTAATCGGCGTGTTCGATACAACAGGCCCAGCACCTTTTACACCATCGTTTAATTCCAGTGGTTCCTCAGATGTGGATGGCTTTATCGTCTCCTACTTGTGGGACTTTGGCGATGGCACTACCTCCACGCTGCCGAACCCAGGCTTTAACAAAACGTACACCGTGCCCGGCACCTATCTGGTCACGCTTACCGTGACGGATGATGATGGCTTGACTGGCACCGATACCGTTACCATCACCGTGACGGGTGGCAGCAGCAACCAGCCCCCGGTGGCCGTGATTTCGGCAACGCCAACCAGCGGGCCAGCTCCTCTGACTGTTGTGTTCAATTCAGCTGGGTCTAGCGATCCCGATGGCTCGATTGTGTCCTACTTCTGGGAATTCAGCGACGGCCGTTCCACCAGCCGACAAAATCCAAGAGTGCGCTTTAACAGCGATGGTGTCTACACAGTGACCCTCACCGTGACAGATGACCAGGGGGCAACCGGCACCGCCACCGTTACCATCACCGTGGGGGATGCTCCAGTGAACCAGCCGCCAACGGCCGTTGCCAACGCCGATGTGACCAGTGGTGATGCACCGCTCAGCGTGAACTTCACCGGCTCTGGCTCCACAGACAGCGATGGCACAATTGCCAGCTATGCCTGGAGCTTTGGCGACGGCGGCAGCTCTACAGCAGCCGATCCCAGCCACAGCTACACCGCAGCGGGTACGTATGTGGCCACCCTCACGGTAACCGACAACGAAGGGGCCACGGATACAGACACTGTGACCATCACGGTAACTGATCCGGCGGTGAACCAACCCCCAACGGCCGTTGCCAGCGCAGACGTCACCAGCGGGGAAGCGCCGCTGATGGTCTTCTTCAACGGGTCAGGCTCTTCCGACAGCGACGGCATGATTGTGAGCTACGCCTGGGAGTTTGGCGACGGCAACAGCGCCACCGGAGCGACGGCCTTTAATACCTACACCGCCGCTGGCACTTACGTGGCCACGCTCACGGTAACCGACAACGAAGGGGCCACAGCCACCGACACCGTAACCATCACCGTCACGGACCCCAGCGCCGGGTGCAGCAGCAACTGTGCGCGTGTTACAGCCATAAACCTGGCGGTACGCGGCAATGGTTCCCTGGTGGGCAATGTCACCGTGCAGGATGAATCTGGCGACTCGTTGGTGGGTGCCGTTGTAAGCGCCACCTGGACATTGCCAGATGGGTCTACCACAACGGCCACGGCTTCAGTCTCTGGCCGAGGCACCGCCCGCTTTAACCTGGGCGACAACGGCCCCGGCACCTACACGCTCACCATCACCAACGTGAGCCAGAACGGCTACACCTTTGATGCGGCCAACAGCACATTGTCGGCGAGTGTTGCAAAATAGGGTTGGTTCAATCGGGCTGGAGAAACCATCGGCCCTGGTGAGGAGGGAGCATTCTCAAATGCGACCGGCTTCTGAGGATGCCAACCGCCTCATTTGGATAAATTGAAAATCACTTAACTACCCGCAACAAGAAAAAGCCCGATGCCGAAAATTCAGCATCGGGCTTTTTTGTTGTTTCGCGCCGGTAAGCAGAAAAAAAGAGAGTGACCGCAGTCACTCTCTTTTGTGAATTACTCATATTCAGGCAGAAAGATTATTTTTTGCCGATTGTGGAGAGCTTGAAGGGGGCGTACAGCGGGCAAAAGCCAACCACGCTGGTGAGCAAAAAGACGATGGCCAGAATCCCCAAAATGATTGCGGCCGTTCCCGAAATGAGGTTGGTAAAATACAAAACGGCCACTGCAACTGCCAAAACCAGGCGAATAATACGATCTGCGCTTCCCATATTTTGTTTCATGCGAATCCTCCGAAACCTATTGTGTAAACAATTGAATTAGAAAAACAAGGCCAGAAATGAGGCTGATACAGAGCAGGCAAACCAGCAAAAGCTTGATGAGGGTGCTGCGTGTGGTTTGTGAATCGTCTCTATTTTTCATTTTGCCCTTACTGCTTTTTTAGACGGAGACGGAGGCCAAAGGTTACAAAAATCATTGGTGAGTTTGGGATTTCAGGAAGGCGTCTTGTAGCTGGGCAAAAAGGCGGCTCCGGCTTTGGGCCGGGATGGTGCGTTTGCCCTGCTCGCGGAACAGAAAGATGGTTTGCTGGGTGCTGTCTAGCACCACGCGGCAGTTGTGGCAGGTGGCCAGGTGTTCTTGGGCTTCGGCGGTTAGCTCTTCATCCAACTCCTGGTCGATGTAGTCGGAAAGGTATTGGAGCAGTTCTTCACATTTCATTTGGTTTCTTTCTCTAAGCCAATGGCCAGCAGCGATTGGGTTAAATGCTCACGCAAAAAGAGGCGAGCGCGGTGTAAACGGACTTTGGTGGCGCTGAGGGAGAGGTTGGTGATTTCGGCCGTTTCCTGGGTGGATAAGCCTTCAATTTCTCGCAGCACAAATACGATTCGGAACTTCTCTGGCAGGGCGGCGATGGCCTTGTCCAGGGTTTCTGTGACTTCGGCATCGGTAAGCAACTTTTCTGGCCATTGCTGCCACTCTATCAATTGAGCCGGGATGGGTAAACGGCCGTCTTCCGGTTCATCCGCCAACATTAAATCTGGTTTTCGCTGGCGCAGCCGGTCTACACTTAAATTATAGGCAATGCGGTAAAGCCAGGTGCCCAAATTTGAGCGCCCATCAAATTGGTCCAGCCGTTCGATAAGCCGCAAAAAAGTGTCTTGCACCACCCCCTCCGCGGCTGCTTCCTCTTTAAGCATACTTACCGAGAGGCGGTAAATTTTGTCGGAATATTGCTCAAAGACAAAAGCGAAGGCTTCTGGTTCACGCCTGCGCAAATCGCTGAGCAGCTGGATGGCATTATTGGCATAAATAGATGACAGTTCCATGTTTTCTTTAGACGGTGATCGGGGTAAAGGGTTACAAAAAATGCTGCTAAAAGGTACGAAGGGAAACGGCCGTTGGATTCACGAGCAAAATTTTAAGCTACAGACTCCCAAATTTGGATGACAAATGCTAAAAAGACGGGTCTAATATGGTTAGCATCCTGCCCTGCCTCATACCAAATAGATTTACACAGCCCAAAGAAAAATTTGTGACGAATTCAACGTTAGCTTGTCTATGGTATTGAAATTCAGGTGGGGAAGCTTGTAATTTACACACAACGACTACATAAAAAGCCACAAAAATAAGGAGAGGTTCATGTCTAAAGCAAAATTATCGGCATCTGAGTGGGAATTGGTGAAGGATGCCCCCTTTTGGGTAAATGCAGCGATGTCGGCCGCAGACGGCCGTGTTGCCCTCATTGTCCAACGCAAAGAAGCCAAAGCGCTGAGCCAGGCAATGGAAGCGTACAAATCAAATAACCAGCTGGTTCGTGATGTGGTTGCCAACGAAGACGACCCAGATAAAGCTGTGGGCAAAGCATCTCAAAATGATGCCGAAGTAGCCCTTGGCCGCATCTCCAGGGTAGTTGAGAGCAAGCTTGGCGCTGATGATTTGGACGAGTTCAATGCTTTTCTCTTAAGCATTGCCCGTTCTGTAGCCGAAGCTGCTGGCGAAGGCGTTTTGGGCATCGGCAAAAACACCAGCGATGAAGAAAGCGAAATGCTGCAAAAGCTTGCCAAAGTGTTGCAGGCCACGCCTGCTCACAAAAAAGCGCGCCGCCAGGCCAAGCAGACAGCAGAGAAAGAAGAACGTGAAGCCGCCGCAGCAGCTCAGGCCAAGGCCGCCGCCCAGGCCAAAGCCGCAGCGGAAGCCAAAGCCAAAGCAGAGGCAAAGGCCAAAGCAGAAGCCACCGCAAAGGCGCAGGAAGAAGCGAAACAAGCCAAAGCTGCCGCAGAAATTCAGGCAAAGATGGCGGCCCAGCAGCGTAAGCGGGATGCCGAGGCTAAAGCCCGCGACTTAGCTATGGCGAAAGAAAAAGCAGAGCGTGAAGCCGAAGCCCAGGCCGCGGCGGAAGCCAAAGCTGCTGCCGAAGCTGAAGCCGCTGCCAAAGCTGCCAGCCAATCTCGCTTTAAGGAATTTATTGCTGAACACAAAGTTGTGTCTGGTGAAAACTTGAGCTTTATTTCCCAGAAATATTACAATACCCAGGCCAACTGGCGCTTAATTTACGAAGCCAACCAGGATGTCATTGGCGACAACCCGAACCTGATTCGGGTAGGCCAGGTGCTAAAGATTCCCAAGCTCTAAAGGATTGCAGGAGAAAGCATTATGATTTTAAGTGCGCCGAAGCGAGTAACTTTTATTATCGCCGTTGTCATCACCGTTGTGGGTATGTTGGCGTCAGTTGTTCAGTTGGGGTTTTTAACGGATCTATCGACCTGGCTGCTTTTGCTTGGCTTTATTGTGCTGGCCGCTGGCTGTTCTGTGCCCAACCTGTAAAAATTAAAACATCTCGTTAAGAGAATAGAAAAGCGTGATGCGGTTTAGGAACTGCATCACGCTTTTTTTCTGTTTTATGAATGTGTATCGATGGAGATGAGCAGGGCGCTCAGCTCAAACATTTTTTCAATGCGCGGCGGGGTGTACAGCTCTTTTTCAATCCACAACGCGGGACGGTCCAGGTTGGATTGTTCGCTAAATTGATATAAATAGGCCTGCCCTTTGTGGAAGGCGCGGCGGCCTGCATCGGTTAGCAGGTTTTCTTTGTGCAGGGTGTAGAGCGCCAGCAGGGCATAGGCTGTTTCAGAGGTTGTGGCTTCGTGGTTAACGCCCCAGCCGCCGCTGTGGTGCTGGCTTTGGATGAGGTCGTCTTGGGCGTGCATCACGGCCGCATATCCAGAGGGTTCTGCGGCTAAGGCCAGCAGGGCGTGCAGGGTGTTGTAGAGCCAGGAAATGTGCCATTTGTCGTCCTTCCAACGGCCGTTTTCCCCTTGCATGTCTAGCAGATATTGAACAGCGGCTTTGTCTCGCTGGCCAAACAGCCGCAAGGTGTGTACGGCACGGGCCGTTAAGGAAACGGATAGCTGAATTTCGCCAGCAAAAGCGTAATAAACCCCATCCCCTCGAAAACGATCCAGGACAGACGGGTCTAACATGTAGCCAGCCGCGTGGAGAATTGCCAGGGCTGCGGCCGTATCGTCGCCATCCTGGTAAAAATGATCGCTTAACCCAATGCCCTGGTTTGTCAGGGCAAACCCTAGGGCATCCAGCTGTGGTTGCAGCGCTTTTTGCAGCGATTGCTGACTTAGCAAGTCGGCAATGAGCAGCGGGTACAGGCCAAAAGCCAGTTCAAAGCGGTTGATTGGCCAGATGCCGGGGACCACGCCGGGAATGTTATAGCCGGTGACCTGGGCAGCCTGGTGCAGGTAGGCTTCTGCCTGATGGCGTAACGGTTCTGTTTGTTCATCTTTTGGCAGGCGAGAGAGCCAAACGGCCGTTGCTGCCGGACTATGCCCAATGCTGCCAGCCCCATCCAGGTAATCTGCTTCTGATTCATCTCCCCAGGCTTCCCAGGAGTGCATGGGGGGAGAGCCAGCATCTGGTTTGATGAGCGAGATATATTTCAGCTTTTTGCGCCCCTGGCTTAAAAGCGCCGTGTTTCCCTGGCGGGGAATGTGTAATTTCAGGCGGGCCGCTTCGTCAATCAGGTAAGGGTAAATGAGTTCGGCCCCCACGGGCAGGCTGTCTGGCACCGTGTTGGCCCACAGCTCACGCTGAAACCGGAGATGGTCTAACCCGGCGGCAATATGTTCAGCGGCATCAACGATCTCTTTATATTGATGCAGGGCTAAAACGGCCGCAATGGTTGAGATGCGCCGGTACAGGGGCGCTGCCGGGCTGCCCCAACCGCCATCTACCTGCTGCTGTCTTTTTAACCATTCCAGTCCGGGAATAACGCCCCCCGGCGGGGGATAGGCGCGTAGCACTTGTGCGGTATCGTAAACGGAGGCGCTGATACGGCCGCCGCCCATGCCTAACAGGGGAAGTAGCCCCTGGATGCGAGCGAGGGTGGGTGATTCTGTGGTAAAGGGAATTAAGGTTGTACGGCCGTAAGGTTCTCTACGCCATTCGCGTTGTGTCTGCATGAAATATCCTCCATCCAACTAGAAAACTGCTTAGTCAATTAACGGAACTCAGGACAATTCAAAAAGAGAGAAGCAAGCGTTGATAAAATCCTAAATTACCTCAACCGGAAAACGGCCGTGATGGTTTATTTCATTGAATCGGGTTAAGGCAATAGTGAGGAGATTTGGGTGTCTTTGGCTCTGACATCAAGCTCCGTTGGGCAACGGCTGCATAATAACAAAACATCCTGCCGAGGGAAAACGACGATAGTACTAAAATCATATGACAAATGTCCCAAACACAGCGTTGGGCGCACAATTGTTCTAATTTTGCTATAATTGGCAAATTTGGCAACCAGCTTGCTTTTGCAAACAACAAAAGAGGACTTCTTGAGCAAAAAAGAGTTTCGTGTTGAAAACGAATATTTTTACAATCGGGGTGGCCCTGTCCGGTGGATATTTTCCCATGTGATGCGCTACCCCTGGCTGCCGCTGCTAGTCACCATTGCCTCCATCATCAACAACTTTGCTGCCAGCTTTGTGCAGGTTTTTATCGGCCGTTCCTTTGATTTAATTAGCCTGCCCAATTGGGAAGTATCTGCTTTGCTTGCTCTGGCTTTGGCTGTGTTTGGCGCAGTGGCTGCCCAAAGCGTTTTGGGCATTACCCGCAACTACACCAACGAATTCATCGCTCAACTTGTGGAGCGCAATACGCGCGATGAGCTGTATGTTAGCCTGCTGGGCAAAAGCCAAACCTTTCATGGCCGGCAGCGCATTGGCGACATCATGGCCCGGGCAACAAATGACGTGCGGGCGCTAAACATTATGTTTAGTCCGGGCATTATGCTGCTCATCGATGGCCTGATGGGCATTGTGGCCCCCATCGTGCTCATCGCCACGCTGCGGCTGGAACTGCTGCTGGTGCCAGCCATTTTTCTGGTGCTGTTTGTGGTCACCGTGTGGGATTATGCCCGGCAGCTCAATCCGGTAAGCCTGTCTATGCGTGAGCAGTTTGGCACGATGAACGCGGGTTTGGCCGAATCAATTGGCGGCATTGAGGTGGTGAAGGGCAACGCCCAGGAACGACAAGAAATCCAAAACTTTGCCGCAGATGCCGGGCAGTTTCGGGATTATTTTGTAAAGCAAGGGGTTATTCAGGCGCGATACCTGCCCTTGCTGGTGTTTAGCCTTTGTCTGGGCGGTGGGTTTTTCCACGCCATGTGGCTGTGGCGCGGGGGCACGCTTACTCTGGGTGAGGTAGTGACGTTTATGGGCCTGTTTGGCATTTTGCGTTTTCCCACCTTCATCTCCATTTTTTCATTTAATCTGGTGCAGCTGGGCATTGCCAGCGCCCGCCGCATTTTAGAGATGATTAATGATGAGACCAATTTGGATGAAAACGAAGCGGGGCATCAGGCCACAATTCGGGGGCAGGTGACGTTTGAAAATGTCAGTTTTGGCTACAATGGCGAACCGGTGCTGGACGGTATTTCTTTTTCGGTGGAGCCGGGGCAAACGGTGGCCATTGTGGGGCAGACTGGCTCTGGTAAAACGACGTTGACGCGCTTGATTAACCGGATTTTTGATGCGGGGAACGGCCGTATCCTCATTGATGGCTGTGACGTGCGCGACTGGAGCCTGGAATCCCTGCGCTCCCAAATTTCCACAATCGAACAAGACATCTTTTTATTTTCGCGCACGCTGGCGGAAAATATTGCCTTTGGCGTGCCCAACGCCACCCAGCCAGACATTGAGCAGGCGGCCAAAGAAGCCCAGGCCCACGACTTCATCACGAGCTTCAACGAGGGGTACGACACCGAAGTGGGCGAGCGGGGTGTGACGCTTTCTGGCGGGCAGCGCCAGCGCATTGCCATTGCCCGCGCCTTCCTCACCAATCCGCGCATTCTCATTCTGGACGACAGCACCAGCGCCATCGACAGTGCCACCGAAGACCAGATTCAGCAAGCCATGCGCCGCATCAGCCGCCAGCGCACCACGTTCCTGATCACCCATCGCCTGTCGCAAATTCGCTGGGCCGACAAGATTGTGGTGTTGAGCAACGGCCGTCTCACCGACCAGGGCACCCACGAGGAACTGCTGGCCCGCAGCCCTGCCTACCAGCGCATCTTTGCTCGATATGAATAGCCACTTCTCCTTTTCTTGTTCCACGCTCTGCGTGGAATGATGATCTGGAGCGCTCTGCGCTCCATTTGGGACGCGGAGCGTCCCGAAAGGCATTCCAACGGAGACCGTTGGAACGAGCAGGTAAAAATTCTCTTAAACCTCTGTGCCCTCTGTGGCAAGGAAAAAATTATGGGATTCATTTTAGATGGTTTAGACACTGAAGATTATGATCGCAGCTACTCGGATCGGGAGCTGTTGGGGCGGATTGTGGGGTATTTTCGGCCGTATTCGCGGCAAATGGCGCTGGTGGCGGTGATGATTACCCTGAATTCGGTGGCGGGCACCGCCGGGCCAATCATCATTGCCAAGGCGATTGATTTGATTGTGGCTGATCCCACCACGCGCACAATGCTGCTGCTGGCAGGCGGCGTCTGGTAATTTTAGTGCCTTACAGGTTGAGGCTGAACGCCGGATTGACAGCCCACAAAACGAACGATTCATCCGGGCCAGTACAAAACGATGCCGAACCGGAAACTATAGCACTAGCGAAATTCATTACTATGCCACACCAGAAGAAACGCCTGCCAAAAATGGCTGGTCTAATGGCCTGAGTATCGTCAAGAAATTGATAAAGATGAACTTCATCCGTTGATTCTGGCGGCGACTTTCCGTTATCAGTTTGTGGTCATTCACCCGTTTGATGATGGGAACGGCCGTATGGCCCTCCTCATGAATCTCATCTTCATGCAAGCGGGCTTTCCCGTCATCATCCATACGAGGACAATAATTGCATCTAGCCCTTGAACAAGCGGACGCAGGTGAGCTTGAGCTGTTCATTGTTCACATCGGCAATCAACTCCTCAATCTCCTGACCTGTTTTTGCGCGGTACCAGAGGTGAAGATTGAAAGTCGAAGATTTTTGACATGAAGTACCTCACAAATAAAAATAGAAGCACAGTGAAGCAAAGAGCGAAGCGAAAAGTCAGGCAAGAAGAACAGAGAAAGCGACTACAGCTGGAAAAATTTTCTCTATCTTTTTCTAAATTTCAAATTGCCTTTCAAAATTGACCTCTTTTATGGAATCATTTTGCATGTTCCAGAGGTGAATCGAACTGCCTGTCCTTTCAACGGGGAAAGATTTGAGATATTAACTAAACTTCTTCTTCTTTTCGAGAAACGAACTCCGCTTCAATTTTCTATGAATGGGAAAGATTTAGAATTGACACAGATTTAATTTATCTTTGATAATTGAAATTACCTTGAAGGAAAATGAATTTGAGATTTTCGGTCAAATCAATGCAGAAGAACGTTTTTAATGTTTTTAAAGACAAGTATGAAAAGAACTATTCTTAGAGCAATTAGATCGCACTAGCGGTAGGATTGCATTCAGTTATTAAAAAATTGAGCAACAAGGTAACTACTAACCGTCATTCTCCTGCGCAGTCAGGAACTCCCTCTTGCCGTATTCGATATCTTCGCGGGTATGACAAAATGTGGCTTACCTAAAAGCCACAGGGCTGAAACGCGGCCTATTGATTAACTTCAGCAAAAAGCGATTGGTAGATGGCATCAAACGAATCTCTCTCTAAAAACTCTTTTTCTCTGTGCCCTCTGTGGCTAAAAAAGGTTTACTATGGGTTTTATTTTAGATGGTTTAGACACTGAAGATTATGACCGCAGCTACTCGGATCGGGAGCTGTTGGGGCGGATTGTGGGGTATTTTCGGCCGTATTCCAGACAGATGGCGCTGGTGGCGGTGATGATTACCCTGAATTCGGTGGCGGGTACGGCCGGGCCAATTATTATTGCCAAGGCGATTGATTTGATTGTGGCTGATCCCACCACGCGCACAATGCTGCTGCTGGCGGGCGGCGTCTCGCTGATGGGCGCTTCGGCCTGGGTGTTCAACTTTATCCGCCAATATTTTTCGGCGCGAATTGTGGGCAACGTGGTGTTGCAGCTGCGTGAAGATGTGTTTACCGCCACCATCAACCACGATTTGTCGTTTTACGACGAGCATCCTTCGGGCAAGATTGTCAGCCGGGTCACCTCAGACACGCAGGATTTTGCGGCCGTTGTGGATTTGTCGCTGAACTTGCTGAGCCAGGTGCTGCTGGTGCTCATCCTGACGGGCTGGCTGTTTAGCATCAACGTCTGGCTGACGCTGATTCTCATCGGCATGACGCCGCTGGCGGTGGCGATTGCCCTGAGCTTCCGCAGCATTGCCCGCCGTGTGACGCAGGATGCCCGCCGGGTGACGGCCAAAATCAATGCCCAAATTCAGGAGTCGGTGAGCGGCATCATTGTGGCCAAGGGCTTCCGGCAAGAAGCGGCCATCTACGCCACGTTTCACGACAATAACCGGCAGGGATATTCGGTGGGCGTGCGGCGCGGACTGGTGCTCATTTCCATTTTTCCCATCATGGTCATTGCTTCGGGGTTGGGTACGGCCGTTCTTGTTTACTCCGGCGGTCTGGCTACATTGCCCGATTCATTTTTGGGCGGCCTGGCTGGCTTGTCGTCTGGGGATTGGTATTTGTACATGCAGGCAGTGGGCTTTTACTGGTTCCCCATGACCAGCATCGCCTCCTTCTGGAGCCAGTTCCAGGATGGCCTGTCGGCTTCTGAGCGCGTCTTTGCTCTTATTGATTTGGAGCCAAAGGTAAAGCAGTCGGCTGCTCACCTGCTGGATGGCACTTTGCGGGGCGAGATTCGCTTTGAAAAGGTGCGCTTCAGCTACACAGACAAAGAAACAGTGCTGCCGGAGTTTTCGCTGACGATTGCCCCCGGCGAAACGGTGGCTCTGGTAGGGCACACTGGCGCGGGTAAAAGCTCCATTGCCAAATTAATTAACCGCTTTTATGAGTTTCAAGACGGCCGTATTCTGGTAGACGGTCTCGATATTCGCGCACTCGATTTGGGCAGCTATCGCCAGCAGATTGGGCTGGTGCCGCAGGAGCCGTTTCTGTTTTCTGGCACCATTCGCGACAATATTCGCTACGGCCGTCCCGATGCCGACGATGCCCAGGTAGTTGCTGCTGCCAACCGGATTAGCCAGGGCGAATGGCTGCGCGGCCTGGGGCACGGTCTGGATACCGATGTGGGCGAGCGGGGCAGCAATCTATCCATGGGACAGCGGCAGCTGGTGGCCATGGCTAGAGTGCTGCTCAAAAATCCAGCCATCTTCATTTTGGATGAAGCGACCGCCAGCGTAGACCCTTTCACGGAAACACAAATTCAGGAAGGGCTGGACGAGGTGATGCGCGAGCGCACGGCCATTGTCATTGCCCACCGGCTGAGCACGGTAAAAAATGCAGACCGGATCATTGTGATGGGGAACGGCCGTATTATCGAAGAAGGTACCCACGGCAGCCTGATGGCCGACAGCGGTCACTACGCCGAGCTGTACAACACCTACTTCCGGCACCAGTCGCTGGAGTACATAGATAGTTTTGCTTTAGAGTTGAATGTGGATAATCCTTTGGAAAATTAATCAATGCCTGATTGTTCAATGTAAAACGGCCGTTACCCGCCTCGACAACGTTTACGGCGACCGCAATCTGGTTTGCGCCTGCCTGCCCATCGAGGCATACGAAAGTTAATTTGCCGGGATAGGATCAATCTTAATGCTGCAAAGCCGAATGTGATTTTTGTCACATGACGGTGGCGTCGGTTAGATTTATAATAAAAGGTGATCGCTGCACTCGTTGTAGCGGCTGATACAAAGATTCGTGTTAAGCAGCAGCCGAGGAATATCGGCTGCTGTTTTTTTATTGGGGCCTGCAACAAATGGAGGTGTGTAATGACCAGCTATCAGCCTGTTCTGAAGCGCAAGCATAAGCACAACTATTTGCCGATTGTGGTTGGCATCTTGTTGGTGCTCATTGCTGTTGCTATTGCGTATCTGGTTGTGACGTCAGCCATCGTGACGACAGCGGAAGTCCGTAACCCGTTGGCCGTTAATCCAGAATTGAAAACAGTGGCTCTGTATGAAGGTGTTGTATCTGCTCCTTCCCTGGCCGAGAATCCAGAATTGATCAGCTTCCAACATTTTGTGACGCTGGAAAGTGAGAAAGCAGAACGGAATATCTTTGCCGAAAATCCAGAGTTAACGGCCGTTCAACATTACGTCGCTGCCAGAAGTGGACTGCGTAATGAGCTAGCCATCAACCCGGAGTTGTCCTGGTACTACCGTTACGCAAGCAAATAAGCACGAAAGATTGGTCCAATCCCCCAAATTGGACCAATCTCGGCGCTTTCTTACACAAAAAGGCCACCTCGCAAGAAGTGGCCTTTTTCTTTC
>JACKBR010000067.1 GCA_020634495.1 Ardenticatenaceae bacterium
CCGCTCTCGTCTACGTTGTAAAGAATGGATAGGGTGTGGGCCTTGAAGCCGCGTGCATTATCACCCTCACCCCAACCCTCTCCCTCAAGGGCGAGGGAGCCGTTCCCTCCCCCTGTGAGGGGGAGGGCCAGGGTGGGGGTGGGGCTGCGATAGGCGTGTAATTTTCGCAGCCGGGCCAGCTCCTCATCCGTGAGGATGGGATGCGGCAGGCTAATCTGGCGGCAGCTGGCGGCCTGCGGATCGAGCAGGTTGCCTTCGCTGCCCAGCAGGGTTTCGGTGCTGGTGACCAGCTCTTCGCGGATGGCATCCAGCGGCGGGTTGGTGACCTGGGCAAAAAGCTGCTTGAAGTAGCTGTAAAGCGGCTGCGGCTTGTCAGACAGCACCGCCAGGGGCGTGTCGTCGCCCATCGAGCCGAGCGCTTCTTTGCCGTCGCGGGCCATCGGGGCGATGATCATGCGTAAATCTTCGAAGGTGTAGCCAAACGCTTTTTGGTGCTGCAAAACGGCGTCTTCGGTGTGCAGATGCACGGCCGTTTCTGATTGTTCCAGGTTCGCCACGGAGGGAATGTTGGCCAGCTTGATGCGGTTTTCGTCGAGCCATTCTTGATACGGCCGTTCCCCGGCGATCTGCTTCTTCAACTCCTCATCCCCCACAATGCGACCCAGGCTGGTATCCACCAGCAGCATCCGGCCCGGCTCCAGCCGACCTTTGTAGGCCACGTTGGCCGGATCAATCTCCAGCACGCCCACTTCAGACGCCATCACCACCAGGCCATCTTTGGTAGTGATGTAGCGAGACGGCCGTAGCCCGTTCCGGTCCAGCACCGCGCCCACCACCGTACCATCGCTAAAGCCAATGGCTGCCGGGCCGTCCCACGGCTCCATCAGGTGGCTGTGGTATTCGTAAAAGGCGCGCTTTTCTGGCGACATGTGGGCATGTTTGTCCCACGGTTCCGGGATCATCATCATGACGGCGTGGGGCAGCGAACGGCCAGACAGCACCAGGAACTCCAGCGCATTGTCCAGCTGCCCGGTGTCGCTGCCGTCCTCGTCAATGATGGGCAGCACTTTGTCCAGCTCGTCGTCAAACAGGTGGTTGGCGAAGAGGGCCTCGCGGGCTTTGAACCAGTTCACATTGCCGCGAATGGTGTTGATTTCGCCGTTATGAATGACGGTGCGATACGGGTGCGCCCGCTTCCAGCTGGGGAAGGTGTTGGTGCTAAAGCGAGAATGAACCAGCGCCAGGGCGGTTTCCAGCGCCGGGTTGCTGAGGTCGGGATAATAATCGCGCAGCTGCTCAGAAAGAAGCATCCCTTTGTAGACGATGGTGCGCCCAGACAGGCTGGGAATATAAAAATTGTCGCTGCCCACCAGCGGGGTAATCTCTTTTTCGGCCCGGCGACGAATGATGAATAGTTTGCGCTCCCAGGCGAGGAGATCGGTTTGGGTTAAATATTGCTTTTGAATAAATAGTTGGCGAATGAAAGGTTCCCCGGAAACGGCCGTATCCCCCAAATCTTTGTTGCAGGTCGGCACGGTGCGCCAGCCCAGCAGCGTTTGTCCCTCTTCGGCAATAATGCGGGCCATCGCCTGTTCGCATCGCTGTCGCAGCGCATCATTGTGCGGCAAAAACAGCACACCAACACCGTAATCACCCGGTTCTGGCAGTGAAAATCCGAGTTGTTGAACTTGTTCTTGTAAAAATTGATGGGGAAGCTGGAGCATGATGCCCGCGCCGTCGCCGGTGGTGGCTTCGGCACCTTTGGCACCACGATGGGTGAGGCGTTCTAACACAGTCAGGGCTTGCTGGATGATGGTGTGAGACGGCCGTCCTTGCACATCCACCACAAAACCCATGCCGCAGGCATCTCGTTCAAATTGGGGATCGTAGAGTCCTTGTTTGGGGGGAACGGCCGTGTGCTTTCGTCGTGTGTACTGGCGCTGCTCACCCTCCGATTGATCCGCAGAATCTGCGGTGTCTTGTTGAGCCCAAAAATGTGCCATCTCTCCTTCTCCTCACCTAAATATGTAGTTTGTAATGCGCAAAAATGACCGTTTCACACCTTCGGCGAATGGTTGGGAACGGCCGTTATCCTAAACGACGACAAAAGCCGAAAGCCTTCTTCAAAGGGACTTCGGTTCGTTTAACTGATTTTTTTATGAGCCAGCCATTTGCGTACAAATTACCAGCGTCTCAAATAGTATCTAGCTGTCCTGCTTCGTTCACTGTGGGGAGAAATTTCCGGCCAGGTGATTCCCATCTTCCCTGTAAGAGCCAAAAAACCTATTGAAACAAGTTGGTCTCAAATTTGGCTTTTACTTGAGCCAATCACAAGAAACCTTGCTTATTATTTCAAACGCTTTTCTGTGATTTGCTCCGTAAATCGTTAGCCAGAAATTAGTTTTCAAAACGATCTGTTCCTACAACCATATCAGGATAGCAGAAACGTAATGAATATAAATCGTTAGGATTGCACAACAAATACCGGGTAATTTTTTGTGCGTTTTGTGACATTGCGCACAAACTCACAATCTTCTAAACTTTTTCAGATTCAGTTTGGCTAAAGCACCGACCAGACGGGAATCAAAGAAAAATAAAATATCTTTAGGTCAAGACGCCTTTGTACACGCCAACGTGTATAGAGGCGTTTTTTGCTTTTTGGAAGCTTCTTTTGGAAGAGGAACCTTCCCATAACTCGTTTGTCGTTTGTCATAAGGTGCACAGCAAAGAAAAAGGAGAGGAAATTATGAAGTTCAATATCCGTTCTGTTCGTCGTGTGGTCAATATTATCGTAATTTTGGCCGTGTTCTTCATTGCCACCAAGCCAGCATTGGCACAAGATGGCGAACCTGTCGTGAGCGCAGTTGACACTGTATGGGTTTTAATCGCAGCCTTTTTGGTCTTCTTTATGCAGGCCGGTTTTGGCTTCCTGGAAGCAGGATTTGTCCGTTCTAAAAACGTTGTCAACATCATGGCCGAAAACCTGATGGACACCACCATGACAACGGTTGGCTTCATCATTGCCGGTTTTGGCATCATGTTTGGCGCTGGCAACGCCTTCTTTGGCACTGAATGGTTTTTCCTCAGCAACTTGCCAGACATTTACCCCGGCCTCAGCATCCCCACGTTGGCCTTTTTCTTCTTCCAGTTTGCCTTTTGTGCGGCCGCTTCAACTATTGCCTCTGGCCTGATGGCGGAACGCACCGACTTCAAAGCCGACCTGGCCTACAGCTTCATTGTGGGTCTCATTATCTACCCTGTTTTTGGGCACTGGGTATGGGGCGGCGGCTGGCTGGCAGAAATGGGCTACCTCGATTTTGCTGGCTCTTCTGTGGTGCATCTGGTTGGGGCCTATGTGGGTCTGGCTGGGACGATTGTTTTAGGCAAGCGAAAAGATAAAAAGTTTGGCCACACCATTCGCGGCCACAACATTTCGCTGGCGGCGCTGGGTACCTTTATCCTCTGGCTGGGCTGGTTTGGCTTTAATCCTGGCAGCCAGTTAGCTGCCGATCCGCTGCCAATTTCGCTCATTGTGGTAACCACAGACTTTGCCGCCAC
This sequence comes from Ardenticatenaceae bacterium, assembly GCA_020634495.1. The sequence goes on from JACKBR010000067.1 coordinate 3,559, forward strand.
CACGGGAGCCATTGCTGCCATGTTCCTGGCCTACTTTTACACCCGCAAATGGGATGTCAGCATGGCCTTTAATGGGGCGCTGGGTGGGTTGGTGGCCATTACGGCCCCCACTGCCTTTGTAACACCCCAGGCGGCGCTGGTCATTGGCCTCATTGCTGGTGTCATTAGCTACTACGGCGTTGACCTGATGGACAAGCTAAAAATTGATGATCCTGTGGGCGCTTTCCCAGTGCATGGCCTGAATGGTATCTTTGGCGTTTTGGCCATTGGCATTTGGGGTGTTGATGGTTTGGGCGTGCTGCACGGTGGTGGCTTCAGTCAATTGGGTATTCAGGCGCTTGGGTTGCTAGCCTGCACAGTATGGACGCTGCCCTTGTCTTTCTTGATGTTCTATGGCATTAAAGCGGTCATGGGGCTGCGTGTCTCCGACGAGATCGAAGATGCGGGCATCGACCTGGCGTATCACGGCATTGGCTCGTACCCAGAATTTATCCCTGAAGGCAAGGAAATGACGCCTGTGTTCCTGAGTGAGGTTGTGCAGGGCACCGCAGATTAAGCGGAAAAGAAAAAAGGGGTTGGATAGTTTGCACAAATGGCAGACGGCCGTTTTGTAACAAAGTTACAGTTTGACGAAGCCCGTCCAGTTGTTTAGAATTACTAACCTAATCAAAAATATTTTGTAATGGCCAGGACGCCACACAAAAATGCGGTTTGCATTTTGAGTGTGGCGTCTTTTTTTTAATCTGACAGAGCAATTAAGCAAAGCAGAAAGTTCGTTAAAAACCGAAGAGCGGTAATTCTGTGGTTTGCTTAAGTAAAAGCGGGAGAAATGGCATCGTTTTATTCAAAGGAGTTTCCCGCTTTTACAAAATTATCAATTAGATACGAGGTCAATCATGCAACAGATTATTTAACAGACATCCCAGGAATACCCTGTCAAAAGTCTGATGAATCCCACAAATCGGACTTTTATTTTGGAGGCACAATGTCAAATATCCCAGAATTTCTCACTTCCTTGGCTGCTCTCATCACTGCAATTGCTGCACTTATTGGTGCGGTAATTGCTGGGATAAAAATCCGAATCGAGTGGCTAAAATACATGAAAAAATTAGAAGAAAGGAAATCAAAAGCTGACGACAAACAAGGTAAACAACTTGATAACCCCATGGTTAATTAAATGAACTGGAAATCGAACAATCAAGAAGACGAGGAGATTTAAAATGAGTGGAAACAAAGCCCGATTAGATGCTATTTCAGCAGTTATTAATTACAAGCCCCTGGCGGCACCATTAAATTTTGCCGAAACCCCTACTAAAGAATTATTTGCTTCGAACGTTTTCAGTACGGCCGTTATGAAGCAGCGCCTGCCCAAACCTGTTTACAAATCCATCATGGCCACCATCCAGGCAGGTGCCCCGCTAGACACCTCCACCGCTGATGTCGTAGCTGCGGCCATGAAAGATTGGGCCATCGAAAAAGGAGCCACCCATTACGCCCACGTTTTCTACCCGCTCACTGGCCTCACGGCCGAAAAGCACGACAGCTTCCTCTCCCCCAATGGAGATGGTTCCGCCATTGCTGAATTCAGCGGCGAGCAGCTCATTCAGGGCGAGCCAGATGGCTCCAGCTTCCCCACCGGTGGCATTCGTCCCACCTTTGAAGCCCGTGGTTACACCGCCTGGGATGTCACCAGCCCGGCCTACATTCTGGAAAATCCCAACGGCACAACCCTTTGCATCCCCACGGCCTTTGTCTCCTGGACAGGCGAAGCGCTGGATAAAAAGACACCGCTGCTGCGCGCCATGAAAGTGCTAAACACCCAGGCGCAGCGCATCCTCAAGCTGTTCGGCGACGACGATGGCAGTCTGGTTTCCTCCACCGCAGGGCCAGAGCAGGAATATTTCCTCATCGACCGCAACTTTTACCTGGCCCGCCCCGACTTGATGACTGCTGGCCGAACCCTGTTTGGGGCAGCGCCAGCCAAAGGCCAGGAATTTGACGATCATTATTTTGGTGCCATTCCTGAGCGCGTGCTGGCCTGCATGATGGAAACTGAGCGCGAGCTGTACAAACTTGGCGTTCCGGTTAAAACCCGCCACAACGAGGTAGCTCCTGGCCAATACGAAGTTGCCCCGGTCTATGAAAACGCCAACGTGGCCACCGACCATCAGCAGCTCATTATGATTATGCTGCGGCGCGTAGCTGAGAAGTACGGCATGGTTTGCATCACCCACGAGAAGCCATTTGCTGGCGTGAATGGCTCCGGCAAGCACGTCAATTTTTCCTTTGGCAGCCCGTCGCTGGGCAACCTGCTTGAGCCAGGCGATACGCCACATGAAAATGCCCGCTTCCTGGTCTACTGCGCGGCCGTCATTCGCGCCGTAGACAAATATGCGCCGCTGCTGCGCTCCGTCATTGCCCATGCCGGCAACGACCATCGCCTGGGAGCCAATGAAGCGCCACCAGCCATCATTTCCATCTTTTTGGGTGACCAGCTGACGGATGTTTTTGAGCAGATCAAAGCGGGTGGCGCTAAAAGTTCTAAAGCCAAGAGTACGCTCAACATCGGCGTGGATACGCTGCCGCCCCTGCCGTTGCACTCTGGCGACCGCAATCGAACCAGCCCATTTGCTTTCACGGGCAACAAATTTGAATTCCGCGCCGTGGGGTCAAACCAATCGATTGCCACGCCGCTGATGGTTTTGAATACAATCGTGGCTGAATCTATTGACTACATGGCCACCCGGCTAGAAGCTGAGGCAGGCAATCTGGATGGAGCCATTCAGAAATTGCTGCAAGAGATTATGGTTGAACACGGCCGTATCATCTTCAATGGTGATGGCTATTCAGAAGCATGGCACAAAGAAGCAGAAGAAGAACGCGGCCTGGCCAACCTGCGCACCTCCGTAGACGCCATCCCCGAATTTGGCAGCGACGCCGCGAAAGCCCTGTTCAAAAAATACGGCGTCCTCTCGCCTCGTGAGGTAGAGAGCCGGGTGGAGGTGAAGCTGGAACAGTACGCTATGGCCGTTGCTGTTGAGGCCAAGCTCACCGCCAAAATTGCCAAAACAATGATCTTCCCTGCCGCCATCCGCTATCAAAGCGAACTGGCCACCACCTGCGCCAATCTCAAAGCTGTTGGCTACACGTTTGACACCAACACGCTGGATCGCGTGACGGAGCTCGTCCGCTGCCTGCAAGACAGCACGGCCGAACTTGATGTCGCTTTGGCCCATGATGATGAATCTGTCCATGAGGAGGCAAAACACGCCCTCAAGAAACTCATTCCCGCCATGACCGCCGTGCGCCAATACGCCGACACGTTGGAAAACATTGTGGCCGACGATTTATGGCCACTGCCTTCTTACCAGGAAATGCTATTCATCAAATAATCTGTGAAAAGTGAGAGAGTAAAAAGTGAAAAGTAGAAATACGCACTTTTCACTTTTTACTTTTCACTTCCTCATCCTCCCTGCCCACCTGTTAAGTGGAGAACAAAAAGTCCTTTAAAAACAATCGTTTTATTTGAGCTTTTTGTTCTCCTGAAAGTAAATCACAGATTGCGCTCAGGTTATTAAGCAACTTTTCGTGATTTACTTATAATCAGCCCATGTTTAATAACCCGACCATCCGTCCGCAGGCCATGAGCGCCCTACGAGAGATTGCCAGGGCGCTCAGTACCGCCTGGGATTTAGACACGACGCTTGACCTGATTGTGCGCAAAACCACAGAAGTGATGCACGTGGATTCCTGCACCATTTACCTGCTAGACCCTGATGGCAACACGCTGCGACTGCGGGCCAGCACAGGGCTGGCGAACCGTGCCTTGGGCCGGGCCACGCTAGAAATGGGGGAAGGGATGACGGGCTATGCTGTGCAAAGCAACCAGCCTATTTTTGCGCGCGATGCCCAGCATGATCCCCATTTTAAGTGGGTGGATGAAGCGGAGGAAACGCCGTTTGCCTCGCTGCTGGCCGTGCCGCTGGATATTGAAGCCAATGTCATTGGGGCCATGAATGTGCAAACGCGCCTCCCCCATGATTTCAGCGCGGCAGAGGTTGCCCTGCTGTCGCTCATTGGGGACATTGCGGCGGGGACGCTGGCCAAGGCTCAACTTTATGACAAGCAAGCTCGGCAAATTGAGGAAATGCGCGCTCTGGCGCAGGTAAGCGAGGTGGTCACTTCGCCCCAATATTTGGATGACATTTTGGATGTCGTTACGGAAATGGCGGCCAAGATGATGGACACGGCCGTTTGCGCCATCTTCCTCCTAAACGAAACAGGCTCTCACCTGGAACTTCGCTCGGCCAGGCGGGATCATACCCCCTACCAACATCGCCCCCCTTTGCCGGCAAATGCCACCGACAGCGTCATTGGCGCGGTGCTACACACGGGTCAACCCATTTACATTGCCAATGTGCAAAGCGATGCACGATACAAAGGTAAGGAATTGGCCCGGCAAGAGGGTCTTGTCTCGCTGCTATCCGTTCCTCTGAGCGTGCGCGACCGGGTGATTGGTGTGTTTAATTGCTACACCACCGAGCAGCGCAAATTTAGTGAGGAACAGCAAACTCTGTTTGCCACTTTGGCCAACCAAACTGCTTTGGCCATTGAAAATGCGCGATTGGTGACGAATACGGCCGTTGTTCGTGAAATGCACCACCGCATCAAAAATAATCTACAAACTGTGGCCATGCTCATGCAGCTCCAGCTCAGCGACGCTGACCGGTTAGACACCCGCGACGTGCTGCAAACCAACATCCACCGCATCCGCAGCATTGCCGCCGTGCATGAAATTTTGTCTGAAAAAGGGTTCCGCCTGGTGGATGTGAAGGATGTGCTGGAGCGGATCAGCCAGGCCACGGCCGAAACGATGACCCATCCCAATCAATCGCTCACCATCCGCGTTTTTGGCGATGCCCTCACGCTGCCCAGCAAGCCCGCTACGGCCATTGCCCTGGTGGTAAATGAGCTGGTGCAAAACAGCCTGGAACACGCCTTTGCCGATCGCTCTGCCAACGGGCAAATCGATATTTCCTTGGGGCGATCCCCCGACGAAATCATCATCATCGTACGCGACAACGGCAGCGGCCTGCCCGCTAACCTGAAGCCAGGGCTGGGTTTGGAAATTGTGGAAACGTTGGTGCAGGAAGATTTAAACGGCCGTCTCAAATTCAACCAACCCCCTCAAGGCGGCACCGAAATCAGCCTCCGCCTCCCCCGCAGCATAGAACAAGAAATCGGGTAAGCGTTTTATACAAAGAAATAAAGGCAGAAAAAACGAAGGGGAATCTTCCTTTGTTTCTTCGTTTCTTTGTTCCTCCGTAATAAAAATTAACGGCCCTGGCAATCACCACTTGCACACTTGCCCACTTGCAAACTACAATCTCGTTCATGCGCATCTTAATCGCCGACGACGAGTCAATCATTCGCATGGGGCTAAAAGCCATCCTCCAAGAGCTGGGGCATGAGGTGCTGGCGGCGGCAAACGGCCGTGAAGCCTTAGAAATGGCCCGCCGTCATCATCCCGATCTTGCCATTTTGGACATCAAAATGCCCTTTACCGATGGCTTGCAGGCGGCCAAAACGCTGGCCCGCACCCAGCCCATGCCCATTTTGCTGCTCACCGCTTTTAGCGAGCAAGACCTCATCGACAAAGCCACCGATCTTCCCATCCACGGATACCTCATTAAGCCTGTAAAGCCAGAAGAACTTTCGGCCGCCATCACCGTGGCCCATAAACGTTTTCTGGAGAGTCAGGCGTTGAAAGAAGAGGCAGACAAGCTGACCGAAGCGCTAGAAACGCGCAAGCTGCTGGACAAGGCCAAAGCAAAATTAATGGCAACGGGGATGAGTGAAGAAGAGGCTTACAGGGCTTTACAACAGCAGGCACGAAACGGCCGTATCAGCCTGCGCGCCGTCGCCACCGCCATCCTCAAACAAAAACCGAGCTAAGACCCGATCAAAAAATGCCCTCCCAAATTGTTGGTGAAGGCACTGCTCAAATTCTTCTGTTGTATTGGCTTATCGCGTAATTTCCAAAACTTGAGCCAATCCATTCAAAGTCACAATTAATTGATTAAGCACATTTCGTCCGATAATTGGCTCGGTACTTGCACGATGGCCCAGCACACGTATCGTTCCTAAATCAATCTGACCAATGGTCAGTTTAACTGCGTAAATTGGAATCCTCTGGCTGATTCCTGAAACACCCACCATCCGCCCCCATCCAATGAGTTCAGCCCCTAATTGTTGAAGATCTGCCTGAGAAAGCAATGTGGCATCCGCCCCAGAATCCACCATTGCCATTCGGGTAAGTGCCTGACCCTCGACTGAACCCGCTAACGTCAGCTCAACTATCGGCATTGCGGGGTCATAGTGAGCATCGTAATCAGCAGAATATTGCATTTACACAACCAGTCTCGGTGAACGGAAATTGAAAATTTCTTCTGGGCTATCTTTTACAGGAGCAATCCAAACAAAATGATCGGCATATTTTTGTTTCGTTCGCTTGAGAATCTGTTCCAAATCAGGATCGTGATCTATCAATTGACCGTCAAAAATTGCCACATATTCCCGGGCATACTTTTCCTTCAACAGTGGGTGGAGTTCATGAAACGCTTTTTCTTCACGAGCCATTACGGCCGTTTCCACATCAGAAAATCCCGGATACAACGTTTCTGCATCTTCAGCCTCTTCCAGGCGAATCGACTCGACTAATACCTCAGAAATATCCTGGTTCCTCTGGCGGGCAATGCGCTTGGCGCGTTCCAAAAGCTCTACAGCGATTTTTATCGTTACGTTCGTGTACATGGTAAAGAAAGTATAGCATAAAAAAGCGCCTTCCAAATCAGCTTGGAAAGCGCTTCACTCTAAAATGTTGAGACAATCAACAGATTTTTATGCGTCTAAAGATTCTTCCACCGTTTGCGGCGCATCCAACGTAGCACCTTCCGCCCGCTGGAACACCAGATGATCATCCACTTCGTCGATGTGCACAATGTCGCCAGCCACAAATTCACCCTTCAGCAGCTTCACCGACAGCGGACTTTCTACAAAGCGCTGCAAGGCGCGGCGCAACGGCCGTGCGCCAAAGTCCTCATCAAAGCCTTGTGTGGCCAACCAGCGCTGGGCCGCTTCCGTGAGGATAATGGAAAGGCCACCCTGCTCAGCCAGGCGCTCCTGCACCTCTTTCATTTGCAGCGTCACAATCTCAATAACATGCGCTTCACTTAGCGGCTCAAAGATAATGATTTCGTCAATCCGGTTGATAAATTCAGGCCGGAATGTTTTCTTGAGTGCATCCTCGATGCGCTTGTGGTCTGCGGCTTCATCAGAGTCAAGGGTGCCTGCAAAGCCCAACGCTCCGGAGCTATGCACAAAGGATGTGCCGACGTTGCTGGTCATCACAATGACTGCGTTGCGGAAGTTGACCATGCGGCCCTGGCCATCGGTTAAACGGCCGTCGTCCAGCAGTTGCAGCAGGGCATTCCACACATCTGGGTGGGCTTTCTCAATTTCATCAAAGAGGACGACGGAATACGGCCGTCTCCGCACCTGCTCCGTCAATTGACCACCCTGATCGTAGCCCACATACCCAGGAGGCGCGCCAAACAAGCGGCTCACCGTATGCTGCTCACGATATTCGCTCATGTCTACACGAATCAGGGCATCCTCATCATCAAACAAGAACTCCGCCAGCGCCTTGGCCAGCTCCGTCTTGCCCACGCCAGAACTGCCCAAAAAGATGAACGAGCCAATCGGCCGTCGCGGGTCGCTCAACCCAGACCGACTGCGGCGAATGGCGTCAGACAAAGCCACAATCGCCTTGTCTTGCCCCACGATGCGCTCATGCAGCCGCTCTTCCATCTGCAGCAGCTTCTCGGCTTCTGTTTCCATCATTTGCGTTACCGGAATGCCCGTCCAGGAAGCCACCACACCAGCAATATCTTCCTCCGTCACAACTTCGTCCAGCTCATTTTCCGACTGCCACTTTTCACGGGCCGCAGCAAACTCGCCTTCCAGGCGCAGCCGCTCAGCCCGCACCGTCGCCGCCCGCTCATAATCACGCACGGTATGCGCCTCTTCCTCCTCCATCGTGAGCTTATCAACATCCATCTTTAGCTCTTTTAGCTCAGGTGGCAGGGTGTGCAAGGCCACGCGCAGCTTGGCCGCCGCTTCATCCATCAAATCAATTGCCTTATCCGGCAAGCGGCGATCCATAACATACCGCTGGGAAAGTTTAACGGCAGCAACCAACGCATCATCCGCGTAGGTCACCTTGTGGTGCTGTTCGTATTGCCCACGCAGGCCACGCAGCATCTCAATGGTGTCTTCTACAGATGGCTCATCGACAAACACGGGCGCAAAACGGCGCTCCAGGGCGCTATCCTTCTCAATGTATTGGCGATATTCATCCAGCGTGGTGGCTCCCACACATTGCAGTTCACCACGTGCCAGGGCTGGTTTGAGCATATTGCTGGCGTCCATTGCCCCTTGGGCTGAACCAGCGCCCACAACCGTGTGCAGCTCATCAATAAAGAGAATAATTTCGCCCTGCGCCCGCTGAATTTCTTCCATCGAGGCTTTCAGCCGTTCTTCAAATTCGCCCCGGAAACGACTGCCAGCAATCATTGCACCCAGGTCAAGCGAGACAACCTTTTTGTTGAGCAGGTTTTCCGGCACGTCATTTTTGTTTATCTTTTGCGCCAGCCCTTCCACGATGGCTGTCTTGCCCACGCCAGCCTCGCCAATGAGTACGGGGTTATTTTTGGTGCGACGGCTCAGCACCTGCACCACGCGCAAAATCTCATCATCCCGGCCGATGACCGGGTCTAATTTGCCTTCGCGGGCCAACTGCGTGAGATCGCGGCTGTATTTGTCTAAGGTACGGTAGCGGCTTTCGGCCTGCCGGTCGGTAACCCGCGCCCCACCGCGCAGATCTTGAATGCTGTTCAGCACTCGATCTCGCGTGACGCCAAACTCCTGCAAGATACGCGCCGAGGGTGTATTGCGTTCGCTTAAAATGGCCAGGAACAGATGCTCGGTTGAGATAAATTCATCTTTCAAGCGATTGGCCTCGCCTTGGGCCAGCTCCAGCACGGTGCGAATGCGGGGTGTGTAGAAAATTTGCCCAACACCACCGCCATAAACAGAAACTTTAGGGCTGTTTTTAAGTTCTTCTTCTAATCGCTGCTGCATGGCGGCGACGTCTATTTTTAGCTGATCAAGCAGTTGGGGAACGGCTCCATCGTCTTGCCGAAGCAGGGCCAGAAAGAGATGCTCTGTATCGACTTGGGTATGTTTATAATCTTGGGTGATTTCATATGCTCTGGCGGCGGCATCCTGGGCACGTTCCGTAAATCTGTCAAATCGCATGTTTATTTCCTTGATTTCTTGTTGAGCCACAAAGCGCGTCTATTTTTAGCAGTTATGCACATTGCGGCAAATTACGGCCGTTACTGTACCTGCTTTTAATTGGATTCTCGTAAGAATCCTGCGCTATTTTATTAACACAAACTAAAGGACACGAATTCCTTCTGCTTCATCATACCCATCCCCCCAAACTAAAATCTTGAACGGTGTCACTTCAATGAGCCGCCAGGTTGTGCTGTCATCGTAGCGGAAATCCCACTCATATTTATGGTAGAAATAATCGGCCAGCGCGTCCACTGTATTGCGGTCGGCCACGTGGGCTTCCCCTTCAATAATGACTACATTTTGCGGATCGGGTAGGGAAAGCGAGACTGATTGGTTGCGGTACATGTTGACAAACTTCTGGGTATCGCTGCCTGTGGCAAAATAGATTTTGCCATCGAGCCAGATAAACCAAAGGGGGACAAGGTGCGGACGGCCGTCGAAGCGCACCGTTGCCAACCAGATGGTCGTTTCGCGCCCTAAACGTCCTACAATTGCCCGCCAGCGTTCTGGGTTTCGTCGTCTCACAGGGGAGATTATACGGAAAAATTCGGTAATCGGTAAACCGTAATCGGTGAACGGTAATCGGATTACGGTTTACCGATCACCAATAACTGATTACTGGCCCAAACGGCCGTTTCTACCTCAACGCCGGGCAAACCCAAAAGCTGCCTCACCTGGCGAGCATACGGTTCTGCCCCACCTGTGGTTATAAATCGTACCCCGCCTTCTGCCGGTACCCTGGCCTCAAGGTTGTGTTGGCGCAGCACCACACCGGTTTGGCGGGCCACAGCCGGGGCAGGATCAATGATGGTAACGGCCGTTCCCACAATGTTGGCCACCACCGGCAGCACAAACGGATAATGCGTACAGCCCATGACAATAGTGTCTACCCCCGCCGCCAGCATTGGCGCAAGCGCCTGCTGCAAAATTTGGTGTACGGCTGGGCTATCCAGCCGCCCCGCTTCAATTTCTGGCACCAGCCCCACACAAGGGTCTTCCCACACCGACACCCCTTTGGCGTATTTTGCCGTCAGCCGAGCATAACGGGCACTGGCAAAGGTACCACCCGTGGCCAAAATGCCCACCTTGCCGCTCTGCGTCTGTAAAGCAGCAGGCTTAACGGCTGGCTCCATGCCCACAAACGGGAGCTTAAACTGCTGCCGCAGCAGGCTCAACGCCGCCGCCGAGGCTGTGTTGCAGGCAACTACAATTAGCTTCACATTCAGTTGCAAAAAAAATTGGGTGATGCCCTGGCTAAACTGAATAATTTCCTGGGCCGAACGGGAGCCATACGGCACATGCCCCTGGTCTGCCAGATAAATGAACTGCTCGGCTGGCAGCTGCGCCTGTAGGTGGCGCAGGACAGAAAGGCCACCTACGCCTGAGTCGAAAACGCCGATGGGCTGCTGGCTGTTCACACTTACGTGAGGATAGAAATCAGTGATCAGTGACGCTGTAATCAGTTTTATCTGTTACTGCCACTGATTACTGACCTACTAATAACTGATGACCGGCTGGGAAGCCGCTTCTACCAGACCCTGAAACAGGCCCAGCATGTGTGGCGCGTTGTGGATGAGGTTCTCTGGATGCCACTGCACGCCAATGGCGTAGGGATGGTCAATCACCTCCACTGCTTCGATGAGGCCATCGGGGGCGACGGCCGTTTCTCGCAAATCATCTGCCAATCGCCGAATGCCTTGATGGTGTAAGCTGTTAACGGCCGTTTGCGTCATGCCCAATTGTTTCGCCAGCAAAGAATTTGGCTCAATGTTTACATTGTGGGCCAGATAATTGCGGGGATGGCTGTTGACATACTCATGGTGCATGGCCTGGGGCATGAGCAGCTCCACATCTTCCCAAAGCGAGCCACCCAGCGCCACGTTGAGCACCTGCAAGCCACGACAAATGGCCAGAAGCGGTTTTTGCAGGGCAACGGCCGTTTGGGCCACAACCAGCTCCACCCGATCCCGGTCTTCGTCAATACCGGCCACCGTCGGATGGCCATCTCCATGATAAACGGTTGGTTCAATGTCACCACCACCGGGCAGTAAAATGCCATCCATTTGTTGTATCACAACACGAAGATCATCATCGCGCAAGCCTAGCGGAATCATCACTGGCACACCGCCCGCAGCCACAATCGCTTCCAGGTATGAAGGCATCAGCCCCAAAATATCGATGGGCGGGCTTTGGTCAGAAATTTTGCGGTAGGTTGTGCAGCCAATGATCGGTTTGTGTGTCATCATACTCATGCTTGTCTCCAAATGTACCTGCGTTTGCGCTTGTATTATTAACAGAAATTCTATTCCATTAAACTACTCTGCGCGGCTAACATTCCAAATTAATCTACAACCAAAAGATAGAAAACAAAAAAGGGTGAAAGCATAATGGCTTTCACCCAGTTTGTGGTGCTAGATGTTATATCTTGTTGGCGGCACCCTTAAACCACGCCTGGCAGCCACCAGAAACTGTTGGTGATACGGCCGTTGCATGGTCAATATTTTATCCTAAAAAACCCGCTTTTCCCGCAGCCGGGCCGATTTACCCGTACGGTTGCGCAAGTAATAAAGCTGTGCGCGGCGCACATAAGCGTGACGATGAATATCAATCTTTTCAATTCGTGGGGAGTTCAGCAAAAAGGTACGCTCAACGCCAACACCATTTGAAGCAACACGACGAACGGTAAAGTTGCTGTTGTTTCCGCTGCGACGCATGCGAATCACCGTACCGCGCACAATTTGGGAACGCTCGTTCCGCTCGCCAACATTAATGCGCACATGAACCGTGACATCATCTCCAACGCTTAATTCCGGCAGTGATTCATTAACTTGATCAAAAGTTTTTAGTAGTAAATCAGACATAATTCCATCTCCAGCAGCTTTAGGCTGCGAATTTTTCAACTTTTATGCTCTGCCTAAGGCAGATTTTGTTTCTGTTTTCACATAAAGATAGCCCGCACGGCGGGCTAGGAGGTGAAATATAACACGACAGCGGCAGACAAGCAAGCTATTTTACCGACTTTTTGCAACAGGTTTCTTGCCACTAAAAACGACCAAGAAGGAATAAAAAAACTCCAACGTCATGTTGGAGTTTTCGAGTTTTCAACGGTTTGATCGTTGATAAAGTGGGCGAATTAGCCCGCTTTCTTTAGGACGGGCAAACCATTACGGCTTTCGGAAACAACATACCCGGCGGGTACAGCATCCAGGGAGCCTTCTTTAACTTCTTTGGCGAAGAAGTAGATTGTTTGGGTACGGCCGTTTTTCAACGTTGTGTCTTTACGATGGAGATAATAGGTACGATCTTTTGAATTTGTAAAACTGTAAGCCATTTTTTCCTTCCTTGTGCAAAATAGAATTTCCGATCTGATTGGCTAAAAAAGTGTCAGAGCGGATTTTACTTTATGCCTCTGTAAATTTGCCACGAGAGGCAACGGCAGACCATGTTAGAACAATATTGTTTAGTTGGCAAGGGATTGATCCTTAAAAACGGCCGTTTTCCTCCTGTAATCATGAAAAATTAAGGCAATCTCACCGCTTTGACGCCCCTTTTGTTGACTGTTATACTTCAACGCTGCTGTCAAACGCTTTGTAAGCTTGTTTGACAATTAATCCAGAAATTCACAGCAAAGTGTGCAGAGATCGCAAAGTTTTTTCTGATTTTCCTTTGCGTCCTTGGCGCACTTTGCGGTTAATAGGACTTTTTATGCGTTTATCACAAGCTTTTGGCAAAACATTACGAGAAGCCCCCGCCGACGCCGAGATGGCCAGCCACCAGCTGCTGATCCGGGCGAATTTTGTACGGCCGTTAGGGGCTGGCATCTACACCTACATGCCCTTTGGCTACCGCGTTCTGCGCAAAATCTGGAACATCCTCGCCGAAGAAATAGACGCCATCGGCGGGCAGGAAATGTGGATGCCCAACATCCACCCTGCCGCTACCTGGCAGGCCACCGGCCGCTGGGACACCGTCGATGTGCTCATGAAGGTCAAAGCAGGTGGCGGGCGCGAATACGCCCTTAGCGCCACCCACGAAGAAGTGGTGGTCGATCTGGCCCTGCGCGAGATTGAAAGCTACCGCGACCTGCCCAAGCTGGTCTACCACATCAGCAAAAAGTTCCGCGATGAGCCCCGCGCCCGTGGTGGCCTGATGCGTATGCGCGAATTCATCATGAAAGACGCCTACAGTCTGGATACCAGCGAGGAAGCCCTCGATCAGTTCTACCCCAAGATGCTCCAGGCTTACTACAACATTTTTGAACGGGCTGGCACGCCCGCCGTGGCCATCAACGCCGACACTGGCGCAATGGGCGGCAAGACCTCCCATGAATTTGTGGTGCCTCACGAAGATGGCGAAGACACCTACATCACCTCCGAAGATGGCAGCTATGCCGCCAACGTGGAAGCGGCCGAATTCATCCGCGAGGGTGAAAAGCCCGCTGAATTGGCCCCGCTGACCAAAGTGGCCACCCCCGATTGCAAAACTATCGCTCAGGTGGCCGAATTTATCGGCGTGCCCACCAGCCAGACGCTGAAAGCGGTCTTTTACTGGTGGTCGCCAGCGGTGGGTCGAGAGATGGACGGCCGTTTCATTTTCGGTCTGGTGCGCGGCGATTTGGACGTCAACGAGGTCAAAATGGTCAACGCCTTAGGCGGCGGCGTGCTGCACCCCGCCACCGACGAGGAAATCAAGGCCGCTGGGGCAACCCCCGGCTACGCCTCCCCCATTGGTCTGGCCATCGCCCCCGATTTGCAATCCCCCGGCGTTTACGTCCTGGCTGATCTGTCCATTGAGGCGGGCGGCAACTTTGTGGTGGGGCCAACGACGACGGCTATCACTACACCGGGGCCAACTACCCCGCGACCACGCCATCAGCAAAATGGCCGACATTGCCCAGGCAGACACGGGCCACAAAGCGCCCAACGGTAGTCGGCTGGTGGCCCGCCGCTGCATCGAGGCGGGGCACTGTTTTAAGCTGGGCACGCGCTACAGCAAAGCCACCAACGCCACCTACCTGGACGAAAACGGCAAGCCGCAGCTCATCTTCATGGGCTCTTACGGCATTGGCCTTGACCGGCTGATGGCCACCATCGTCGAACTCCACCACGACGAGTACGGCATCATCTGGCCCGACAGCGTGGCCCCCTACCAGATTCACCTGATGCACCTGGGCAAGGGCGACGACGTACGCGAAGCGGCCGAAACGCTCTACGCTGACCTCACCCGCGCTGGCTACGAAGTGCTGTACGACGACCGGGACGGCAGTGCAGGCGTCAAGTTCAACGACGCCGACCTGATCGGCATCCCCTGGCGCATCGCCGTCGGCGGGCGCGGCTTGAAGGAAGGCAAGGTTGAGGTGAAACGCCGCAGCGAAAAAGACCGGCTGGATGTGCCGTTGAGTGAGCTGATGGCGTTTTTGGGTGAGAAGATTTAGAGATTGGAGACTGGAGATTAGAGATTTGGACGGCCGTTTTCCTGGGGGGAACGGCCGTTTTTTATTACAAAGGAAAGGAGAAACCAAGAAACAAAGGTTTTCTTTGTGCCTTCCACCCTTCGTGCCTTCATATAAAATAAATGGCGTTTAGCAAACGACTTTTTCCAGGAGCAACGCAGAAATGTCCCAAAAGGTGCTGTCTATTTGTGGCTCAATGGATTTTATTGACGAGATGGAAACAATCGCCGCCGAGCTAACTGCGGCGGGCTGGATTGTTTTAACGCCGCAGCGGGCCGAGGCGGGCTTTCGCTGGGAAGATTTGAGCGCGGCGGAGCGCATTCAGCGCAAAAAAGCGTACATTGATGCGCATCTGGAGAATATTCGGCGGTCAACGGCCGTTCTCATTGCCAACTACCCAAAAAACGGCATCAACGGCTACATCGGAGCCAACACGCTCATGGAAGCGGCGATGGCCTACACGCTGGGAGTGCCAGTCTATTTTCTGTTTCCTATTGGGGCACAGGGGTGTCAGTTGGAGGCAGAGAGTATTGCGAGTGGAGTGTGGAACGGCCGTTTTTCGTTATAAGCGAATCTTTTATGACAAAGGAACAAAGAAACCAAGGTTTTCTTTGTGCCTTCCACCCTTTGTGCCTTCGTATAAAATTTACCAAACTGTGCCCCGACTAAACAGTCAGGTGGGTAACCAAAATTTGGGGGACATGTAAAAAGTGCGCGTCAGCGGTGAGGAGGGTAGCCCCATGCTCCATTGCCAGGGCAGCAATCCAGAGGTCGTTGGTGGGGATGGGACGGCCGTTTCCTCGCAAATAAGCATAAATGACAGCGTAGCGAACGGCCGTTTCACCAGTTACCGGAGCCAAAGCGACACGCGGGCTGGCTAAAAATGCATCCAACTCCTGCCGATTTTGCTCTCGCTTACTGCCTACTTCAAAACCAGCCCAAAGTTCACCCAAAACGATGGTTGGTAGCAAAACTTCAGGGGATTTCCGCAAAGCGATAGCGGCTTCTTCATTTCCTCGCTTAAACTGTGCATAGGCAGATGTATCCAGCATTAAGCTGCTCAAGACCACATCTCCGCATCAATTTGTCGTTGGGCATCCAGGTTATTGGCAAACTCAGCAAACTCAGCCTCTGTCCAGGTACCAGCCAGAGCATCTAAATCATCAAATTCCTGTTCTGGCAAACTGCCTGCCGCCAGCCCAACAGATTCTTTAATCAGGTGCAGCACATACCGATTCATGCTCACCCCCTGCTGATTTGCCTTGTTTTGCAGCGTCTGATGCAATTTCTCGTCCACACCACGGATCGTTAGCTGTTTCATAATCTCACCTCCAAAAATGAATGCATATAATGACATTATAATGAATGCACATTTCGCAGTCAACCGACGCTTCACGGTTTTTTCTTTTTCATATAAAATAAGGTTAATACTGTTTCAAAGTGCAGTTTGCAATAATAATGACCTCTAAAACCATTGGACAGAAAGAAATTCAAGAACGTTTAGCTTCATATCTAGAGCCGCGCTTTCTCTATTCGATACGAGCTAAAATTGAGACTTTATTGGTAACTGCTGTTCTAGGCGGACCGCTTATTCTGCTATTTGCTTACATGGGCAGAGCTGGGCGCACAACTCTTTGGCCACTATTTGCGGTTCTTGGGAGCATGATTTGTTGGGCACTGTTTATTGGCATCGCTCATCGTTCCATTTCTGAAGAAACTTTTTTAGCTTTATCTTCCGATGAGCGGATGCATCGGTTATTTTATGAATCTTTTTGGTGGCGACTTTATCAGGGTGGATCTGCAATTATCATATCTGCTGTAATCGTCTGGGGCGTAGCAGAAATCATGATACGGTTTGAGTTCACCTCATTATTACTTTTCTTTTTAGGTGCGTATTTTCTTTTCTTGCTTTTTTGCCTTATCAAACACCGTTGGATTGCTAAGATTTTTGCAGAAGGAAATGAAAAACATAAATGGCTCAAACCGCTTATAACTATTACCTTTGGCATAGCTGGCATAATGCCAATTTTGGGAGGTATAGCTCGAACCTTTCAAGTCTCAATGGGGATTGAAGCCACTCAACAACTTTTTGCACCTATACTAACTGCTAGCATGTTACTACTTGCTTCAACTATCCTGATTTTAGGTGTACTTGCTTTTCTTATTGCACATGCACAATATCAGTCATGGAAGCAAGGTAGAATTGACATTTTCACACCATAGGTACCAGATAATCATCCAAACGATTCTTAGTCTAATCAACTGTAATTCCTGTTATAATACCCGCCAATTCTCACTATAACTGAACCAAGTGCCAGGCACGGGGCAAACGGTCTTAGCCTACTGAAAACCTGCGCCCCGTGCCTGGCACTTTTACCCAATTGTGGAGGGCACGATGACAAGTAGACAACCGTGGCACGCTGTAGCAACCAATCTCGTAGATGTAGCAATGGGGCGGCAAAGTGCCGATCTTGTCATCCAAAACGGCCGTTGGGTTAACGTCCACAGCGGCGAAATCATCCCTCAAACTGACGTGGCCGTGAAAGACGGCCGTATCGCTTACGTCGGCCCGGATGCCAGCCACACCATCGGGGAAATGTGCACACAGATTATTGCGGGGAACGGCCGTTACCTCATCCCTGGCCTGTGCGGATGCCCACATGCACGTCGAAAGCGGCATGGTTACCGTCACCGAGATTTGCCCGCGCCGTCATCCCCCACGGCACCACCAGCATGTTCATCGACCCCCACGAAATTGCCAACGTCCTCGGCCTGCCTGGCGTCAAGCTGATGCACGACGAAGCGCAAACGCTGCCCGTCAACGTCTACGTGCAGATGCCCAGCTGCGTGCCCAGCGCTCCCGGCCTGGAAACGCCGGCGCGTCCATCGGCCCCGCCGAAGCGGTTGAGGCGATGCAGTGGCCCGGCATCATTGGCCTGGGGGAGATGATGAACTTCCCGGCGTCTTCACGCGAGCGACGACAAGATGCACGCCGAGATGGCGGAAACGATGAAGGCGGGCAAAGGTGATTGGCGGTCATTATGCCTCGCTGGATTTGGGATTGCCGTTCTCGGTTACGTCGCGGGCGGCCCAGCCGACGACCGCGAAGGCACGCGCATGGAAGATGCCATCGCCCGCGTGCGCCAGGGCATGAAAGCCATGTGCGCCTCCGGCTCCGCCCTGGTACGACGTGGCCAGCCAGGTGAAAGCGATCACCGAACAAGGGCTGGACAGCCGCAACTTCATCCTCTGCACCGACGACAGCCACTCCGGCACGCTGGTCCACGACGGCCACATGAACCGCGTCGTGCGCCACGCCATCGCCCAAGGACTCAAGCCCATCACCGCCATCCAGATGGCCACGCTCAACACCGCCCAACATTTTGGCGTGGAAAAAGATGTCGGCTCGATTACCCCCGGTCGCTATGCCGACATCGTCATCAGCAGCGATTTGGTGACGCTGCCCGTTGAGCTGGTGATTGCGAATGGGGAGATTTTGGCCCAGGATGGGCAGCTCACCACTGACCTGCCCGCCTACAGCTACCCCGACTTTGCCAAAAACACCATCAAACTCGGCAAAAAACTAACCCGTCAAAGCTTCGATATTCCAGTCTCCAATCTCCAATCCCCAGTCTCCACAGCAAAAGTCCGCACAATTGGCGTAGTAGAAAATCAGGCCCCCACCCGCGCCGAAGAGCGTGTTTTACCTGTCGAAGAGGGGGTTGTGCAGCTTGACACGCGAATTGATGTCGCCCAGATTGCCCTGGTGGAGCGCCATCGTGGCACGGGCGGTGTGGTCAACGGCTTTGTCACCGGCTTTGGCTTCAACACGCGCTGCGGCATTGCCACCACCGTGGCCCACGACAGCCATCACATGATTGTGGTGGGCACCAGCAAAACCAACATGGCCCTGGCCGCGAATCGGCTGGGCGAAGTGGGTGGTGGCGTGGTCGTCTTCAAAGAGGATGAGGAGATTGCCCTGGTGGAACTGCCCATCGCCGGACTAATGTCCAACGAGCGGGCCGAGATTGTAGCGGAGAAAGCAGCCCGCATGGTGGCGGCGATGGCCGAATGTGGCTGCACGCTCAACAACGCCTACATGCAGCTCAGCCTGCTGGCCCTCGTCGTCATCCCCGACCTGCGCATCTCCGATTTAGGCCTGGTGGACGTCAATAAATTTGAGATTGTACCGCTTTTTCTGTAGGTCAATTTTATAAAATTGACCAACGACTATATGCCCAAGGCCACCCGTCCGGCGAATCAACCAGGCCCGCCTTGACCGGATTATTCAGCACATACTGCCGAATTCGCTGTAACTCTGCTTCGTCGCGTACAATGTGGTCATAGCTTTCATGCTGCCAGAACTGACCTTGACGGCCTAATATTTTGTTTGCGGATACGGCCGTATACCGCTTCAATGAATGCAGAATGGAAGACAAAGCATAATAAACCCCCGGCTCTTTCTCCAAAGGCTGAAACACAAGATGTGTATGATT
>JACKBR010000068.1 GCA_020634495.1 Ardenticatenaceae bacterium
CAACTGTTTTGGATGGGACGGCCGTCTACAAAATCCCACAAAAACCGGCTAAACGACCCCTCCTTCTCCATGATCTCCAGGTAGCCCCGCGCATTTTTTACGGCCGATTGCACCTTCAGCCGATTACGCACAATCCCCGGATTTTGCAGCAGCTCGGCAATTTTGGCCTCATCGTACCGGGCAATTTTTGCCGGATCGAATTGGTCAAAGGCGGCCCAATAATTTTCTCGCTTGCGCAAAATGGTGATCCAGCTCAGCCCTGCCTGCGCGCCATCCAAAATGAGCTTGGCAAAAAGCCGCTGGTCATCAAACTCCGGCACGCCCCACTCTTCGTCGTGGTAGCGAATGTAAAGCGGATCGGTGGTGCCACACCAACCACAGCGAATTTTTTGAACCATACTTGTCACCCCACAAGGTTTGGCCAGGCAAAAAACCAAAGCTAATAACGACCAGACGTTATGTACTTCATTTTTTGCATCTTAGCAAATTATGGATGTGGGATGTTCACTTTTGCGCTGGGCTGCTGCATTTAAGCAAGCAAGGTCAGGCTAATGCCAACCAGCATAGAAGCCATTGTCAGTTCAACAAACCTTTGAATGCGGGGGTTAAAAAACCAGGTCTGAATGGACTCTGCTGCCACAGACACTACAGAATACCAGCTAATCGTCAGCACAATTTTGATCAGACCCATGAGCAAGATGCCGTTGAGCAAATTGATGGTTTGCATGTGATGGGGCAGAATGACGGTGTAGAACAAGATGGCCTGGGGCAGGTATGGTGTCATGAGCCCCATGCCCGTAAAAAAGCTTTTGGCAGTTTGATTGGAAGATGGGGCTGCCTTGGTGACTTTGTTTTGGGCAAACAGGCTTTTATAACCGGCGACGAGACCCATGACCAAAATAAAAATAGCGCCACCTTTCTGATAATATTCAGCAGTAGACAGCGACACATTGATGAAGCTCCCGGCGGTTAGCATGACGGCAATGGCCACAAAAAAGGTGGTGGTGGCTGCGCCGCCCAAGGCAACGGCCGTTCCTGCGGTACGGCCGTATTGGGTTGTGTTTTTTATGGTCAATACCGTTACTGGGCCTGGTGACAAGGTGCTCATTACAAGATACATAATCGGTACAAGTAGCATCAAAGATTCTCCTATGTAATCTGCAAAATGGGTGTGCTGTAGATTAAGAATCTGTCCGAAAAAGACACAGAGGAAAAAGAGAGTCAAGAAGCTTTGAACCTAAACTCAAAAATCTCTGTGAACTATTATTCGGATAGGTACTAAGTAAATCACGAAAAGGTGCTTGAAGACCTGAGGGCAATCTGTGATTTACTTCCAGGAGAACAAAAGCTCAAATAAGACGATTGTTGTTAAAGGACTTTTTGCTCTCCACTCAATAGGAGGCATCTTATTACTGGCGCGATCCATCAACGATCCAAATATTTATCTGAAACAAAGCGTAAGCTACTAGGGAAAATTATAGACCAGGCATCCCTGAGGAGGGAGCATTCTAAAACTTATACCGAGGACAGGTGCAGCAGTGCAGTGGGTAAAACGATGATAGATTAAGCGGAACGGCCGTTCAAATAATGCTTCAACCACTGCCCCGTATACGACATTTCCACCTGCGCCACCGCTTCAGGCGACCCCGCCGCCACAATCTCCCCACCGCGATGGCCCCCTTCTGGCCCCATGTCAATCAAATAATCTGCCACCTTAATGATGTCCAGATTGTGCTCAATGATGATGACCGTGTTGCCTTTATCCACCAGCTTGTTCAGCGCCACAATTAGCTTGGCCACGTCATGCGAATGCAGCCCCACCGACGGCTCATCCAAAATGTACATTGTGCGGCCCGTGGCAATTTTACTCAGCTCCCGGCTCAGCTTAATGCGCTGCGCCTCGCCGCCACTCAGCGTAGGGGCCGGTTGGCCCAGCTTAATGTAACCCAGCCCCACATCCTGCAATGTTTTCAGCTTGCGCTTGATCGTGGGCACATTGGTAAAAAATTCCAGCGCATCATCCACGCTCAAGTCCAGCACCTCGGCAATGTTGAGTTCTTTGTAGCGCACTTGCAGCGTCTCTCGATTGTAGCGCGCCCCGTGGCACACATCGCACGGCACATAAATATCGGGTAAAAACTGCATCTCGATCCGGTTTTGTCCCTGGCCGCCGCACGCTTCACAGCGGCCACCCTTCACGTTAAAGCTAAACCGCCCCGGCTTGTAACCGCGCACCTTGCTCTGGCAGGCTGGCAAACAGATCGCGAATAGGGCAAACAAATTCGTGTACGTCGCCGGATTCGAGCGCGGCGTACGGCTGATTGACTCGATCAATCTCAATCACCTTGTCCAAATGCTCCAGCCCTCAATATCGTCATGCTTACCCGGTACCGCCTTCTGGATTTGTAAAAATGCTGGCTCAGCTTCGCTCAAAATCTCAATCAGAAACGAGCTTTTACCGCTGCCGCTGACCCCGTCACGACACAAACTACCCTAGCGGAATACAAATGTCCAGCGCCTTCAAATTATTTTCCCGCCCCGCGAATCACAATTTGCCTGCCAGTGCCTTTGCGCCGCTTTTAGGCACCGGAATGCCCTGCTGCCCGCTCAGGTACGCCCCCCAGTCAACGATTTTTCATGGGCAGCCACCATCTGGCGTACCCGGCCACTCACTTGCCGCCGTGCGTGCCCGCACCTGGCCCCAGGTCGATCAGCCAGTCGGCGGCCCGCATCGTGTTTCATCGTGCTCCACCACCAGCACCGTGTTGCCCAAATCCCGCATCCCTTGCAGCGTGTGGATTAGCCGCTCGTTGTCCTGCTGGTGCAGGCCAATGTTGGCCGTCCAGCACGTACAGCACCCCCCACTGGCTGCCGATTTGCGTGGCCAACCGGAATGCGCTGCGCCTCGCCACCACTCAGCGTGCCTGCCAAAGCGCGATCCCGTCAGATAATCAAGCCCCCACGTTCACCATAAAGCGCACCCGGTCGCCAATCTCCTTCAGATGGTTTGGCAATCATCGCCTGGCGCCTCGGTGAGCGACTTTTGCTCATCTCGCGCAGGGCATCCACCCAGGGCACAACGGCACCGGCATCTTTCACCACTTCGGTGATGGTACCTGCTAATGTCCACCGCCCGCTGCCACCGGCTGCAAGCGGAACCGTCACATTCGGGCAGGGCTGACCATGAACGCTTCCAGCTTGTCCCAATACCGTAGTCGGAGGTGGATTCGTTGTGCGTCGCCACAGGTAGGCACCACACCTTCAGTATTGGTCAGATAGGCGGGTCGCCCTGCCGGTTTTGTAGGTCACCACCACCTGCTCATTGCCGCTGCCGTGCCAGCAAATGCGCATTTGCGCCTCGGTCGCTGCGCACGGTGGGCACATTGGTGGGATTTAAAATGAACGGCCGTTGCCTTCAACAACTGCCAGTAGTTAGCCCGCCTTGTCATCCGTCGGCCAGTCCGCAATGGCCCCATCTTCCAAACTTCCAGCGACTTGTTTGGCACCACCAATCCGGATCGATCATCTTGGTGTGCCCAGCCCCTGACAGGCGGAGCAGCGCCGTGCGGCTGTTAAAGCTTTCAGGTGCGCGCTCAATTTCTGAATGCTGGTGCCGTCATACGGGCAGAAGATGTTCTGAGAGAGATTATCACTGGTTTCCGCATCGGTCACGTCGTTGATGACTCAGGCTGCTGCCCAGACGCAGCGCCGTCCGATGGAGTCGAGGCGCGATTTGCTGATTGAGCGTCTTCACTGCTGTCGTGCGGGTCGTGCCGCACCACCAGCCGATCAACCACTGCTCTGATGGTATGGTTTTTGTAGCGATCGAGCTCGATTCTTCATCTACGGAGCATCGTCGCCATTGACGCGCACCACAAAAACCAGATTTGCGCGTCGTCAAAGATGCCAGGTGGTGGCCTTTGCGGTCGCGGAACAGCGGGGCCAGCACCTGGATGCGGCTTTTGGGCATGTGCAGCACGGCATCCACAATTTCCAGCCCGATTGCGGCCGTACCGGACGGCCGCATTCCGGGCAGTGCGGTACACCCACGCGAGCAAACAGCAGCCTCAGGTAGTCGTAAATCTCCGTGACGGTGCCAACAGTCGAGCGCGGGTTGTGGCTCACCCCTTTTTGGTCAATGGAAACGGCCGGGCTAAGTCCCTCAATCTGATCCACATCTGGCTTTTCCATCTGCCCCAAAAATTGGCGGGCATAGGCCGACAAGGACTCGACATAACGTCGTTGGCCTTCGGCAAAGATGGTGTCGAAAGCCAGCGATGACTTACCAGAACCGGACAGCCCGGTAATGACGACCAGCTTATCGCGGGGAATCTCGACATCGATATTTTTCAGGTTGTGGGCACGCGCACCGCGCACAATGATTTTGTCCAGAGACATTCGTTTTTCCGATTGGCAAACTTTGCCGAATAACTGTGACAGAATGTGCCACAAATGCTGAACGATAAATTGAGACTTTGAAGCAATCTACAATTCTATCATGCCAGAAAACCAGCGACCATTAATATTTTGTTATCGTTGGGGGGCTACGGAAAACCTCCCGCAGGTTCCGTCCAATATCATCGCCTTAGATGAAACCTGCGGGAGGTTGGCTCGTGCAGACGTGTCTTGTAAAAAAGGAGTCGTCAATCAAATAAATATTGCTGAATGTCTTTTGGTCGGTTTTCGATGCCTCGGAGATAGTCCATGACAAACTCGGCATAGGCACCATTTGCCGGAAACCAGGTTTTCACAAATTCATGATCGACAAGCGTACCAGGTCTTTCACCAATCCATTCCAGATAATTTGAATATGGCCACTCTTCTAAGTGCGTAACCAAACCAGCTTTAACAGGATTGGCATGAATGTAGCGGCACAGATGAATTAAATATTCATCACGATCAACCGGTTTATGCTTGAAGCGGCCCTCAAAAAGCGTGCCTGAACGATTTTTCTGGTGATTTACAGCCTGCACATAGCCATTGAACAAGACGTTGATGAATTTAGAGATGGGAAAATGACCATCTTGCCGCAGTAAAAAATGGTAATGATTGGGCATCAGACAGTACGCGATAAACGCAATTTGATATTGGAGTGCATACTTTTTAATGAGCCGCAGGCAGTAGAGATAATTTTCTGAGCTAAAAAAGATAGGGCTGCGATTTGTGCCGCGATTATAGACGTGGTAGTAGTTGCCCTGGTTGAAACTGCGTCTGGGCATGGGTAATTAAACCTCCCGCAGGTTTGTATCCAGATTGTCGTATTGGACGGAACCTGCGGGAGGTTGCGCGTCTGGATGCAAAGCCGCGAAATACTCAAGCAAGGTACGATGGATAAATATCCAGGCACCACCGAGACGATGCAGGAATATTAAGCCAGTTGAAACGTCTAAAAATTTTACAAGCCGAAGAGGCAAGATTCTGCGTCTGAACAAGAAAATTCTCAAAACAAAATACTGAATAAGAGCTAAGCCACCGAAATCCAGAAACCCAATGACTGGTCCTACAATTACTAACATCGAGAATATACTCATAATTGAAGACCTGAAATCAAAAAAAAGATTCCCGTAAGAAACATTGTTGTAGAGAAACGATTCAATGCACTCGAAAACTGCCCTGCTTCCTAAACCAATAACTAACATTGCAAAAATCGAGTTTTTAAGAGAATTTCTAATTAGGTATCACCACAGTAAAGCGTGATTGAACATTAAAAACGGCAGAATTGGCACAAAAGGATTCATCGTGCATACTGGTAAGTTCGCCAAAACAATCCAGTAGGAGGCACGATGAACCCAGAGCAACTATTCTGCCCCAATATCGACTGTCCGGCTAGAGGGCAAACAGGGCAAGGCAATATCCACATTCACTCGCACCAAGAAAAACGGTGCTGCTGTGACGTCTGTCAGCGGACGTTTGCAGTGTACAAGAGCACAATCTTTTACCGCCTACGCACCGACCCGAAAACGGTGATGCTCGTCATCGCCCTGCTAGCCTACGGCTGTCCGCGCCAGGCCATTGTCAGGGCCTTTGGTTTTGATGAACGCACGGTCGACAGCTGGTGGCAACGAGCCGGTAACCATTGTCAAGAATTCCATGAACGCCTGGTAGGCAGCCAACTGCTGGACTTGCAGCAGGTGCAGGCTGACGAAATCAAAGCCAAAGTGCAAGGCGGGTCGATGTGGCTAGCGATGGCCATCATGGTTTCCACCCGTTTGTGGTTAGGCGGGGTCATCAGCCCACGCCGCGATAAGCAGTTGATTCGTCAGCTAGCAGCGCGTCTGAGGGCAATGGCTTTGTGTCGCCCCTTACTGTTGTCTGTCGACGGCTTGTCCAGCTACGTGTCAGCATTTCAGCAGGCATTTCGCGCCAAAGTGCCGCGTTGGGGTCAGCCAGGCCGCTCGGTCTTGGTTGCCTGGACTGACATTGCCATTGTTCAGGTCATCAAACAACGGACGGCTGAGGGATTACACATCCAGCGCAACATTGTCCAGGGTTGCCCGCAGCTGATTGAGCGGCTTCGGTTTATGACTCAAGGCGGCGTCGGGGTCATCAACACCGCCTACATTGAGCGCCTCAATGCCACCTTTCGCCAACGTTTGGCTTGCCTGGCACGCCGTTCCCGCCAGTTGGCTCAAAAACAGACCACCTTGGAGGCTGGGATGTTTCTCGTGGGCTGCTGTTACAATTTCTGCGAAACCCATCACAGCTTGCGGCTGCGTCTCTGGGTGGGCGAACATGGCTTCCGCTGGGTGCAGCGCACCCCAGCTATTGCCGCCGGTTTGACCGACCATGTGTGGACAGTCGATGAATTGTTAATGTACCCATTGCCCCCGCCTCGTTGGCTACCGCCGAAGAAGCGGGGGCGGCCTTCTAAAGAGCTTTTACTGTTGATTAAACGTTGGTGTTAAGCCTTCACGATTAAGTGGGGCCTCACCTCTAATTAGCTCGCCCGGTTTTATTATTTGATCAACTTCAACTGTTTGAAGAAATGCTGAAAACAAACCAGCAACCGAGCCAGTTAGACCAAAAACAACACTAATAAGCATCATAATGGGTAGAGAATGGCTTAATACAGTAGAAATATCTAGGACTTCTGGTAAGGAGCTTCTGAGAGATCGGTGATTCGCAAGAGGCAGTAGATACTCGATAGAAGGGGGTGCTGTTGGGGCTTGAACACCTCCGTACCAAATAAAGAAGGGCACTGAAAACAATGTTACTGCATACGCTATACCAAACACCAACCCTATTATTGTATTTTTTGAGATTTTAGTCAGAGCATTACGCCAGCCGGGAGGAGCAATTTTGACTTTCGTTATCCGCGAAAATGAGGAGAAACCATTTGTGTTATTTTTTGACAAGTAAAAAATCAACCAAATACTCAACTGCAAAAGCAATCCTGAACTCACACCCAAAAGCAAACCTAACGCCAAATTACTGAAAGCTCCAAAGATCAAACCAACGATAGATCCAAAAATGACTCCCCAATGAAACAAACTAAGCTTTTGCATAAAATCAAGTAGATGGGTACTGAAGAAGCCACTTTGAGATTGGGGCAAAATGTTAAGGTCATCTTTGCTTAGGACTAATCTAAAAACTATTCCTGCGATTACCCCAAGCATAAATACATAAACATTGTTGCCTAATAACCATAGTATCAATCCAAATAACAATCCAGATACTATGCTTGAAGAGAAAACATATAAATATGAATTATTACTTAGCCAGCTTGGTTCCAAATCTTCAATAAAGAATACCGTTTGTTTTTGTTTGGCCATATTTAAAGCCAAATTAGATAGCCATAACAAAATTTGATTTTTCCTGAACTCAGAATCGTTGACACTTGTGTTATTTGACATAAAGAAGCGCCTTTTGAACATCTCATCCACATACGTATCAAACAAATGCTTGCGCCGGTTAGCCAGAGAGCCAAAAGATTGCAACTGCTCACGGGTAAAACCACGATAGGCCAGCGTCATGATGTTGAGGAAAAGGGGAGAATGGGCCAGTTCGTTGAGGTTGGGATCCGTGGCGAGGGCGTCGCGTACGGCCGTTAGTTCCAGTTCTGGATGGCTGAGATAGGTTTGAATTTGGTCGTCAGTGAGGAGATGGAGGCGAACGGCCGTTGCCACATTCAACTTTTCTTGCAACTGCTCATAATCCGCCAGACGGCTGCACACCACCAATTCTGCAGGGTGCGCTGCTTTGAAATAATTGATCGCCTGGACACAAGCATCCCGTGCCTCGGCAGCAACTTCATCCAATCCATCCAACAAATAAAGCAGCAGGTTTTGCGAAATCCAGGTGCGACTCAATTTCCGCGACATGCCATATTGTAAAAATAATTCCTCAACCAACCATTCCTGAAGCGGTTGTTTTTGCTGCGCCCAGGAAGAAAGGTTGAGAATCACAGGAACGGGCTGGCTAGGATCATCTTGGGCAATGGCAATAAGCGCTTCTGCCAGTTGAAGCATTGTGATGGTTTTGCCACTACCAGGTTCACCAAGGATGAGCAGGGAACGGCCGTATTTGTGAAAAACCGTCATCAAATCATGATCTGCCATCAAATCTGAGCTTTGACCGGTAGTATACAAACTCTTACGGGCAGTGGCTTCTGGCTGATAGCTTAAATTCAGCTCTATGGTGATTGCTTGAGAAAGGGATTTTTGCAGGAATCCCTCAATCCAGGTTGTTTTGACATTTTGGAGCAGGTTGTCACGATTCCGCAAATCTCGTGGTGTGGGGACAATTGGGCGCTGCCAATCGAATTGTGGACGCTTTTTTTGCAGCAGAGACAAAAGTTCTGGCAAACGCCCTGCTCGTTGCAAATTCTCGATCAACCAAGAACATTGTTCTGTTTTTGCCTTTTCCGGCATTTCGTCAGGATCAATGGCCAGATCAAAGCAAATATCCCTAATTTCTTGGCGGCTAAATGCCTGTGCAATTTGCCGACTAAGAGGGCCGATATCGGGTTGGTGGGGAACGGCCGTTTCAAATTCAACTTTGTTACGCTGGAAAAATCTCATGGGTGGACACTCTGGACTTTGTTGAAAAACATTGTACAGAGTGACTATTGAATATGCAATGTGGAAAAAACCTCCCGCAGGTTCCTTCCAATACCAACGTCTTGAGTAAAACCTGCGGGAGGTTGGGTCTACGTGGTTTTGGTCACCTTGTTGAGGCCACGCGGGGCTTCTGTGTTGTAGCCTCTAACCTGGGTCAGATGATAGGCAAAAAGCTGTGCCGGGATGATGCTGACCAGCGGCGAAAGCCATTCTGGCAAATCCGCAGGCAGCGGGATGGGTGAATTGGCCAGCGCCAGCGTGGGCGCATCGTTGCTGATGATGAGCAGCTCGGCCTGTTTTTCCTCGGACAATTTGTGCAGCAAGCTGCGCATGTCGGCCAGAACAGGGCCAGCGGGAGCCACAGCCATGACGGGAAAACCACGCTCGACAATGGCGATGGGGCCGTGGCGAAAATCGGCGGAGGAGTACGGCTCGGCGACGACGTAGGTGAGCTCTTTGAGCTTGAGCGACCATTCGAAGGCGGTGGCGTAGTTGTAGCCACGCCCCAACACTACGCATTGCTGCATGTAGCGGTAACGCTGGGCCATCTGTGCAATCATTTCATCGTGGGCGAGCACGGCCGTTCCCCATTCCCCTAGTTTCTCAATCGCTGCAAACCGCTCCTGCGCCTGGCCCCAGGCGGCGGACAGCATGGCGATGGCCAGCAGTTGGCTGGTGTAGGTTTTGGTGGCGGCCACGGCCGTTTCCACCCCGGCATGAATGTTGATGACAAAATCGGCCATGTGCGCTAGCGGCGAATCCGGCTCATTGGTGATGGCCAGCGTGGGCTGCCCCTGCCGCTTGCCCTCAGCCACCACGTTCACGATGTCGGGCGACTGCCCAGACTGCGAAATGCCAATCACCAGCGCACCGCGCAGGCGGGGTGGCTGCTGATACAAACTAAACAGCGATGGCGTGGCCAGCGTCACGGGCAGTCGATTTTGCGCACCCCACAAATAGCTGGCGTACCGCGCCGCATTGTCCGATGTGCCCCGCGCAGCGATGAAGGCGTGGTGGATGCTGTCCAGCGGCACCGCTTTGGCGATAGCCTGCACGACTTCTAAATTTTTGCTATAGCTTTGTTGCCAAACGGCCGTTTGTTCATGAATCTCAGCGTGTAAAGTCATTTTATTTCCTTGCCACAGAGGGCACAGAGAAAAAAGAGAAATCCTCATACTCCTCTGTGCTCTCTGTGGCTAACTATTTTTGATAAACGATCTTCCCAGCGATGATAGTCGTGTGTACCTGCAAGTCGGGGGTGAGCAGCAGCAGGTCGGCGTCGCAGTGGGGGGCGAGGCGGCCTTTGTGCGGCAGGCCAAGCAGGTCGGCGGGCGTGCGGGTGACGGTAGGCAGCGCCTCGGCCAGGGTGCAGTTGGTGAAGCTGATGAGATTGCGTACGGCCGTATCCATCCGCAACAAACTCCCCGCCAGCGTGCCAGACGGCAATCGCGCCGTGGTTTCACCCACAATTACCTCATGATCGCCCAGAGCGTAACGACCCGGCGGCATTCCCAGCGCCGCCATGGCATCAGTGACCAGAGTGAGACGGCCGTTGCCCACCAACTGCCACACCAGCTTAACCAACTCAGGATGCACATGCTCGCCGTCCACAATCAGGCCAATGGTGGCCCGTTCGTCCGCCAGGAGTGCCCCCGCCAGCCCTGGCTTGCGGTGATGCAGCGGCGGCATGGCGTTGAACAGGTGCGTGCCGTAACGAATCCCGGCATCGAAGCCCGCCGCTGCTTGAGCGAAATTTGCCGTGGAATGCCCGGCGCTAACAATCACGCCGCGTTTGCTGAGCAACCGCGCTACCGCCAGCGCCCCATCCAGCTCCGGGGCGAGCGTCACCAATAGCACCCCGTTTTCCGGTAACCAGTTGGCCACTTTTTCAGCGGTGGGGCGTTGCAAATGGGCGGGATTGTGTGCCCCTTTTTTGTCGGGGTGCAGAAACGGGCCTTCGATGTGCAAACCTAACGGCACTGCCCCTTGAAAACCTTTTGGCGGGCCGTTGATGATAACTTTTTGGGCGGTGGCAACGGCCGTTAACGGCGATGTAATAATCGTGGGCAAAAAGCTGGTGACGCCAGTTTGCGGCAAAAATTCGGCCACTGCCCAGATGCTGCCAGGCTCGCTGGTGAAGTCCAGGCCAATGGCCCCGTTGAGCTGCAAGTCAATGAAACCGGGGACCAAATGCAAGCCCGTGGCGTCGATGCAGCTGGCCTTTTCCGGCAGATCGATCTGGCTGGTGGGGGCGACGGCTTGGATACGGCCGTCCACCAGCAAAACCGTCCCGTCTTCCATCACCTCATCCGGCGTATAAACCGTAGCGTGCTGAATGCAAATCATAAGAAGTAATTGGGTAACTGGGTAATTGGGTAATTACTGAATTACCAATTACCGAATTACAAAACTGATTACCGACCACCGATTACTGATTACCGACCCCCAGCCGCACCGGCAGTTTACCCACAAATGGAATCGCGCCAAACAGAGCATCGGCCAGGGCGCGCATGGAGACAGGCAAAATGCTGTAGCTGCACACATGCGTCTGGGTCTGGGGGTAGACGGTGAGGTCGTACGGGGTGCGTAGGGCGACGGTGATGGTGGGTACGGCCGTATCCAACAACCCTCGCACCAGTTCCGCCTGCATCTCATCCAGCGAGGCGCTCAACGTGCCCACGATAAGCAAATCGTATTCGCTCGCTTTTTGGCGCAGATTAGCAATCTCATCGGCGGTGGGCGGATGGCTGGTGATAAATTCATCGACGTGCGGGTGATGGGCGCGAACGGCCGTTGCCAGCGTCGGCGTGATGAACGACGACGTATCCGCAGGCGTCAAATCCTTCGGCTGGGGCATGATGACGGCAATTTTTGCATCTGATTCCAAACGCAATGGCAGCAAGTTTGCCTCGTTGCGCACCAGGGTGATGGAACGATTGGCCACTTCCTGAGCCAGCGCCTGATGCTCCGCGCAGCCGACCACTTCCAGCAAGGGCTGTGGCATCTGGCCCACCCATCGCTTCAGCGCCATGATCCGTGCCAGCGATGGCTGGAGGTGCGTCGCGTCAATGAGGCCGCGCGACAGGGCCAACTGCAAACCGGCATAGAGCCGTTCCTGCACCTCTGCGCTGCTGGTGAGCAGGAGCAAATCAACTTCGGCGCGAACGGCCGTAATCACATCAACAATCTGCCCCGCCCCCTGCGAAATCGCGCCCATGTCCAGCGCGTCGCTGATGACGATGCCGTCGAAGCCCAGCTCGTCCGCACAAAATCGCGCATCACGGCGCGGGAGAGCGTGGCGGGCAGCTCTGTGCTGCCGGTGAGGGCGGGGATGGCAAAATGCCCAGTCATCACCAGTTTGGCTCCGGCGTTGATGGCGGTGCGGAACGGCCGTAACTCCACCTCGTCCAATCGTTCCCGGCTGTGGTCCAGCACGGGCAGGGTGTAATGGGAATCCACTTTGGCCTCGCCAATGCCCGGAAAATGTTTGATCGTGGCGGCAACGCCTTCGGCCTGCATGCCGGCCACCAAAGCAGCAGCCATCTTCGGCGGTCAACGCCGGATCATCGCCAAAGCGCGGATGCCGCAGGCGGGTTTTGTGGATTGCTGCTGATGTCGCACACCGGCGCGTAATTGACGTTGACACCCAGCGCCGCCAGCTCGCCCCATCGCCTGGCCCACCCGTCGGCCAATTTCAGGCATCTCGCGTCGCGCCCAAGGCCATGTTGCCGGGGAACAGTGTCGTTTCTTCGCCCAGGGCGTTGAGCTGCCCGCCTTCCTGGTCGGTGGCGATGATGAGCGGTGGCTGGTTGGCTTGTTTGGCGATTGATTGTAATTCGGCCGTTAGCGCCCGCACCTGCGCTGGATTTTGCACGTTCAAACCGCGAAAAAGCGTAAATCCAGCCGGATTCCGTTTCGACAATCCACTCCCGAATCCGCTGCGGCACGGCAAACCCTCAAACGCCAGCATCAGCTTGTAGCCCAAATCGTTCTTCATAAATAATTTCTCAAAGGGAGATTGGGGACTGGATTAGAGACTAATAATCTCCAGTCTCCAGTCTCAATCTCCCTATCCCTTCACCGACCCGCCAACAGCCCCCGCACAAAATAGCGCTGCAAGGAAAGAACACAATCAGCGGGATGATCATCGTCAAAAAAGGCCCCGGCAGTGAGCAGATGCCACGCCTCGCCCTTGGTGCCCACCATCGCCGACAGCCGCGAGGTGACGATGGCCACGTCCGGGTTGGTGCCCAAAAAGACCAGGGCTACCAGCAAATCGTTCCACACCCACAAAATTGGAAGATGGCAAAAGGAGGCAATCGCCGGAACCGACAGCGGCAGCACCAGCCGGGTAAACGCGGTGTAGTGCGACGCGCCATCGATAAAAGCGGACTCAAACAGTTCCCCGGCAGTTGGGAGATGTAGCTGTAGAGCAAATAAATCGCCAGCGGCAGGCCAAAGCCGGTGTGGGCCAGCCAGGTGCCCAAAAAGGTGCCGTTCAGCTTCCAGGCCAGTGTACAGGCGCAGCACGGGGATGAAGCGCCATTTGCAGCGGCACCACCAGCAGACCGACGACCACGGCAAACAGCCAATCCCGCCCCGGAAAGCGCATCCAGGCGAAGGCGTAAGCGGCAAAGGCAGCCAGGGTAATGGGAATCACGGTGGCGGGGATGGTGATGATGAGGCTGTTGATGAAGGCGTTGAGCATCCGTCGGCGGTGAGGACGGTGCTGTAATTTTCCAGCGTCCATTGGCTCATCTGGAAAGGATGCACAAAGGCGGTCCACCAGCCCGTGGTGCGAATCTCGTTGGCCGTGCGGAAGGAGCTGACAAACATGCCCACCGTCGGCAATGTCCACAAAAAAGCAGATGAAAGTACGGCCGTTCGCACCGGCATCTTCTGTAAAATTTTTGGATTTGGTTTGTTGTCTGGTTTTGTGTGTAAGTCGTCATCTTTTTCCTCGTTATCCGTAATCGGTAATCCGTGGTCGGTAATCAGTTTTACTGTTCACCGATTACTGATTACCGCTTACCGCTTACCGATTGATTCCCTGTCTTCGCAAATTACGAATATTCACCACCATAATCGGCACCACCACCACCAGCAAAATCACCGCCAGCGAACTGGCCCGGCCAAAATTGCGGAAGTTTGAACATCTCCACAAACATCCGGTTGGCAATCACTTCCGTGTCGAACTTGCCGCTGGTCATCACGTACACAATGTCGAAAACCTTGAGGATGGCGATGAAAATGGTGGTCGCCACGGTGATGAGCGAGCCTTGAATCATGGGGATGATGACGCGGAAGAAAAGCTGCAATTCCGTTGCGCCGTCCATGCGGGCCGCTTCAATCACTTCGCCCGGCACGCCCTTCAGCGCGGCGGAGAGCACCACCATGGCAAAGCCGTTTGCAGCCAGATCATGATGACGATGAGCGCGTAGGTGTTGAAGCTGGTTTCAATCAGCCAGGGGATTGGCTCCAGCCCCAAATTGGTCACCAGGGCGTTGAGCAGGCCAATTTGTGCGCGATTGCCCGGCTGCCAGGCGTAGACAAACTTCCAGATGACGCTGGCGCCCACAAAAGAGATGGCCAGCGGCAAAGATGAACGATTTGGCCAGCGCCTCCCGCTTCACGCGGTCCACCAGCGTGGCAAAGACCAGGCCAATCACCACGCTGCCGCCCGTGCCGATGAGCCAGAGCAAATTGTTGCGGAAGGCAATCTGCATGTCCGGGCTGGTGAAGGCGAACTGGTAATTTTGCAGCCCCAGCGCCGTCAGGCCAAAGACGCGCCGCTCGGTTCCCGCCTCGTCGGTGATGGTTTTGGGGCGGATGAGCAGCCAGACCGGCTTCTCGTTGGCGGTGACGCTGGCCAGCTCAAACTGGTCTGTGTTAATCAGGTAGCGGCTAAAGGTGAGATTTTCGGCGTCGGCCACCAGATCGGCGGCGATGCTGTCTGAGGCCCAATATTGCTTCGGGCACAGTTTCGGGGACGTTGAGGATGTCCTCGGAGATGCTGGTGTAGAGGGTGTTGAAGGCAGGGTAGATGAGGTAGGTGGCCAGCAGCAAAATGGCGGGGCCGACGAAGATGAACGGCCGTATCCGCTCCCTAACCCCAAATGGCAGCCGGGCAATC
This sequence comes from Ardenticatenaceae bacterium, assembly GCA_020634495.1. Next base: position 15,193 of record JACKBR010000068.1, read on the forward strand.
AAATCATTGGCCACCCAAAAGAGCACCCACACGCCGCCAATGCCTACCAGCAGGGCAACGGCCGTAATCATCAATTTACCCGTCAGCGGATCAGGCCCGTTTCTTGCAGCGCCGCCAGGGCCGAATCCAGACCCAGCCGCGTGTACAGGTTCAGCAAAGCTGCTCCGGCGCTTCGCGGTCCTTCATAAAGGCCACACTCCAGCGCAAGACGAAGAATACGGCCGTAGCCACCCCGCGACAGCGCCGTCCGCGCCAGACCCGTCAGCCCCTTTTCCCCGTTGCCTGTGGCGAAACCATTTGCCCAGCCATGATCGATCCCTTTTTTCACCGCAGAGGACGCGGAGAACGCAGAGTTTTTGTTTTTTTCTGCGAAGCGGTTGAAAGTACTCCGCGCTCTCCGCGGTTAAATTCTTCTAACTACTCAGTCGGCCAGCTGTCTTCGATTTGCTGGAAGACAGTTTCTGTGTCGGTGCCGCTGACCCAATCCACCATGCCGCTCCAGAAGGTGCCTGCGCCCACTTCGGCGGGCATCAGGTCAGAGGCGTCAAAGCGGAGCGTGGTCGCGCCCTGCAAGATTTCGGCCTGGGCCTGATCGACGTAGCTGCCGTACCAGTCGGCGGGCACGCTGCGGTTGGGGAGATGAACCCACCAGCCTCAACCCAGCCCTTGGCGGCATCGGCCGTGGCCAGGTATTCGATGACGGCCAGCACTTCAGGCCGGTCGCTGAAGGCGGCAAACACATCACCACCACCGAGGACGGGACGGCCGTATGCTTCATCAATTGGCGGCAGGTAGAAGAACGAGCTGTCTACGCCAGCCACTTTGCCTTCGGGCCAGAAGTCAGGAATCCAGCCTGCCTGACGATGCATCCAGCACTGCGGCCCAGCGTCGTCAAACATCGGGGTTTGCGTGTCGCCGACCCAGATCGTCAGGATGCCAGTCGTGCCGCCGTAAACGTAATCCTCGTTAAACCAGATGTCGCCTACGATGTTGGCCGCATTCACCACGGCCGGATCGTTGAACGGAATTTCATGATTCACCCATTGGTCATAGGTTTCTGGCGGCGCGGTGCGCAGCAGCACATCCTCGATCCAGTCGGTGGCCACCCAGCCGGTGACGCCGCCGTGCTCCATGCTGACGCACCAGGGCGTGCCGCCATCGGCCACGATTTGGTCGCTCAGGGCAATCAGATCATCCCAGGTTTCGGGGATTTCGTAGCCAGCGTCGGCAAACGCCTGCACCGGGTACCAGACGATGCTCTTGGTGCTGGCGCGAAGAAGACGCCAGAAAGCTGTCCGTCCACCGTGCCCAGATTGATCCAGGCGTCGCTGTAATCTGCGGCAAGCTGTTCAGCGTTGATGTTGGCACCCAAATCAACCACGGAGCCGTCGCGCACGAACTCGGCCAGCAAGCCCGGCTGCGGGAAGCCAGCGATGTCGGGGCGTCGCCGCCCTCGACGCGCACGGTGATCAGCGTCTCAAACTCGGACGAGCCTTCGTACTGAATGTCGATGCCGGTGCGTTCGGCAAAGTCGGCCAGGGTGTTGACAAAGCTTTCGCCCTCGCCTTCGGTCCATTTGCCAAAGATGGTGACGGTCGTGCCGTCGTATTCGCCAGCTTCGGCCGCCGCAAGATGTTCGTAACCGCCCGTTTCTTCGGCAGCTTCCTCTTCTTCGGCGTCGCCCGTGCCGCCCAGACCGGTTTCGGCGTCGGGCCAGCTGGCTTCGATGTTGGCAAAGACGGTTTCGGTGTCTTCGCCGCCAACCCAGTCCACCATGCCGCTCCAGAAGGTGCCTGCGCCTACTTCGGCGGGCATCAGGTCGGAGGCGTCAAAGCGGAGCGTGGTGGCATTTGCAGAATTTCGGCCTGGGCCTGATCGACGTAGCTGCCGTACCAATCAGCAGGGGACGTTGCGATTGGGGAGATGAAGCCACCGGCTTTCACCCAGGTTTCAGCGCCTTCGGGCAGGGAGAGGTATTCCATGAGAGCGGCCGTTTCTGGCCGGGTATTAAACGCAGAGAAACATCACCACCACCGAGCACGGGACGGCCGTATGCCTCATCAATTGGGGGGCAGGTAGAAGAACGAACTGTCTTCGCCAGCTACTTTGCCTTCGGGCCAGAAGTCAGGAATCCAGCCAGCCTGACGGTGCATCCAGCACTGCGGCCCAGCGTCGTCGAACATCGGGGTTTGCGTGTCGCCCACCCAAATCGTCAAGATGCCGGTCGTGCCGCCGTAGACGTAATCTTCGTTAAACCAGATGTCGCCCACAATGTTAGCCGCATTCACCACGGCCGGATCGTTGAAGGGAATTTCATGATTCACCCATTGGTCGTAGGTTTCCGGCGAGGCGGTGCGCAGCAGCACATCTTCCACCCAGTCGGTGGCCACCCAGCCAGTCACGCCGCCGTGCTCCATGCTGATGCACCAGGGCGTGCCGCCGTCGGCCACAATTTGGTCGCTGAGGGCGATCAGTTCATCCCATGTTTCAGGAATTTCGTAGCCAGCATCGGCAAAGGCCTGCACCGGATACCAGACGATGCTCTTGGTGCTGGCACGGTAGAACACGCCAGAGAGCTGATTGTTGACGGTGGCCAGATTCATCCAGGCTTCGCTGTAGTTGGCGTTGAGTTCATCGACGTTCAGGAATTGGGCGTGATCGGGAATGGCCCCTTCCTGCACAAATTGAGCCATCAGCCCTGGCTGGGGGAAGCCAGCGATGTCGGGGGCGTCGCCACCTTCAACCCGCACCGTGATGAGCGTTTCAAACTCGGCCGAGCCTTCGTACTGCACGTCGATGCCGGTGGCTTCTTCAAAGGGAGCCAGGGCGGCAACAAAGTTTTCGCCTTCTGCTTCGGTCCATTTGCCAAAGACGGTGACGGTGCCGCCAGAAAATTCGCCCGCTTTGGCGCGTTCCAGGAAGGAAGCGGCATCTTCAGCCGGGGTTTCGGCGGTGTCGGTTGTTTCTTCGGCAGGTTCATCGGCGGGTTCATCGGCCGTTTCTTCAGTTGTTTCGGTTGTGGTATCTGCTTCAGAATCGGTATCGGTGGCTTGCGGCCGTTCGCCACAGGCTACAATGAGCAGGGCGATAAGGGCAAATAATAAAACAAGCGTGTACTTGCGCATTTTTAATCTCTCCTTCTGCCTACAAATGTGTAGGTAGCATTAAAGCGGCTCTCTCGACTGGTGGGATAAAGCCAATGTTTTCTGGGAAAGTTTTGAGAGAGCCGTGCCAAAAGGGAGCTATGTCGAAAACAGTGTGCTTTTAGGGTATTATTTTTATGGTTGAGGGATCACCTCCTTTAGCTAAGGTAACGCCACAATTCTGGATTTCGCAGCCCGGTTTGTGGCGTTATCTGCTTTGAATGTAGGTCAAGTTTTTAAACTTGACCCACTTCTACTGTTTGATTGGCAAGATGCACAGCACCCCACACGCCAGGGTTGTAGTCTGGCGGAATCAGGTGCAATTTTTCGTCTAGCAGCAGTTCGGCCGCCAGGGTGGATTGTTGCCGCAGGCGGGCCAATTCGTGCAAAATGGGGGCCAAAAATGCGTCGCCGCTGCGGGTGACGCCGCCGCCCAGCACAATTTTTTCCACGTCGTAGGTCATGATGAGCCATTGAACGGCCCGGCTGAGATGCTGGCTGACGCGCTGCACCACGCGCTGTGCGGCCGGGTTGCCCTGAACGGCCGTTTCATAAACATCCCCTGCATTTTTCCCATTGGTTGTGGGATCGGCATCGTGCATTTGGCGGAGGATGGCAGGCCCGGCAACGATGGTTTCCAGGCAGCCGTGCAATCCGCAGTTGCACAAACGGCCGTCTGGTTCCGCAATCATGTGCCCAATTTCGCCCGCCATGCCGTTGTGCCCCCGGTAGAGACGGCCGTGCAAAATCACGCCCGCCGCCAGCCCCGTGCCAATACTCAGATAGGCCATGCTTTGCACTGGCTCCGTCTGGCGCAAATAATCAAACGCGCCAATGGCCGCCGTGCGCACGTCGTTTTCTAAAAAGGCAGGCGCTTTGAAGCGAGCTGCAAGGGTTGGCCCCAGGGGAAAGGCCTGCAAATTAAGGTTGACAGCCAGCTTCACAATTCCAGTCGTGGGATCCACCTGGCCGGGAACGCCCAGGCCGATGCTTTGAATTTGCTGCGGCGTAGCGTTGGCTTCAGCCAGCACAGCGTGGATGGCCCGGGTGATGGTGTCCAGCAGTTCATCGGGGTTGGCGCTGCGGGTGGGCACAACAGCCTGCCCCAAAACACACCCACTGGGGTCTGCCAGCAAAACGGCCGTTTTGGTACCGCCAACATCTAATCCCACAAAAAGCTGCGCTGTCTGCATAAAAGTTCCTTCTCAAAGGGAGATTAGAGACTGGAGACTGGAGATTGAAAGCTGCGAATCTCCAATCTCTAGTCTCCAATCTCCAATCTCTAAATCACACCAAGTCCCTGGCTCAAAATCAGCGCCGAGGCCCCCAGCAATACCAGGTTGGATTCAGTGGTGGCGTATTGAACGGCCGTATCCACTACCAGCTTGGGCAGCACCCGTCGCGCCATGCTGGTTTGCACCGCGCCGATGAATAACGCGCCCGTTTGGGCCACGTCGCCAGCAATCACAATGCGGTTCACGTTGAGAATGCCCACCAGATTAGCCACTGCCAGCCCCAAAAAGTCGCCAGCCTGCGTCACGATTTGTTGGGCGACGGCATCCCCCTGCTGGCACGCCTGGCGCAAAATGTCCCAGGTGAGAGGGCTGCCGGACGGCCGTAACGTGGCCAGCAGCGAATCTGGATTTTGGGCAGCGGCCGTTTCTGCCTGGCGCAGCATGGCGCGCACGCTGGCCACCGTTTCCAGACAGCCATAATTGCCACAGCTGCACAAATCGCCATTGTTTACCACGCTGACATGCCCAATTTCCCCCGCGCCAAAGCCTTCACCGGAGAAGATACGGCCGTTTAGCACAATGCCGGAGCCAATGCCCTGCCCCATTTTGATGAGCACCAAATTGCGCGTGTCGTCGTCGCCGTAGGAATATTCCGCCAGGGCGGCTAGATGGCTGTCGTTGGCAATGTGTACAGGGAAAGGGTAGCGGTCGGCCAGCAATTGCTGTAAGGGCAGATCGCGCCAGTCCAGATTGACAGATTGTTTCACCAGCCCGGCATCGGCGTCGATGAGGCCGGGACTGCCCAGGGCCATTCCCAAAATGGGCGCGGAAACATTGTCCAGAAGCTGATCAACCAGTTCATAAACCAAATCGAGAGCGGCCTGGGCGGTACGGCCGTTTACCGGCAAGCTAACCTGCTTTTCAAAATGGCCGCGCAAATTGATCAACGCTCCGGTGAACTGCTCATTGCCCAAATCAAGGCAAATGAGCTGGCGGGCATCGGCCACCATGCTCAGCATGATGGGGGGCTTGCCGCCCAGAGATGGCCCATAGCCCGTTTCCGCCACGATGCCCTTGTCTAAATATCCTGCCACGATGTTTGAAACGGTAGCCCGGGTTAATCCGGTCATCCGTGCCAAATCCGCCCGGCTCACATCACCAGCTTCGTAAATGGTTTTGAGGACAAGACGCGCATTGTGATGTTTTGTGTGTTGTCGCGTGGCTTTTTTAATGGATGTTTGGGATCGGGCCATCAGGGACTCAACTTAGTAAGTTCATTAAACATACTTAGTAATATAACCCATCTATGGCTCCGTCGTCAATGCTTTTTTGATGCTCACCAATTATTTAGCAACGCAGATGGCAACGTGAAAGATAGTTGCTATACTGATCTGTGTGGTTCAGGCAAGCAATGCTTGGCAGCAGCTAACGTAAATTGCGGCTATCCATAAATTCATCCCAATCTGAGAAAAAATTATGCAAATCTGGCATACCCAAACTGTTGAATCAATTATTTCGGAATTAAATACAAATCTTGAGACGGGTCTAGACGATACGGCCGTCCAGCAGCGATTGCAGCAAGTCGGCCGTAACGAACTCATCAGCAAAGGTGGCAAACACCCCCTGCGGCTGCTGTGGGAGCAGGCCAGCAGCACGATGGTGCTGATTTTGATTGTGGCGACGGTGCTCTCTGGTTTCCTGGGCAAGGTCACCGAGGCGGCGGCCATTGGGGCCATTGTGGTGCTGTTTGTGATTTTGGGCTTTGTGCAAGAGTACCGCGCCGAACAGGCGATGGCGGCGCTGAAGAAGCTGGCGGTGCCGGTGGTGCGCGTGCTGCGCAACGGCCGTTGGCAAGAAATGCCCGCCCTCGATTTGGTGCCAGGAGACATGATCTCCTTAGAAGCTGGCAATGCCATCCCGGCTGACGTGCGCCTGACCACCAGCGCCAATCTGCGCGTGCAGGAAGCGGCGCTCACGGGCGAATCGGAAGCGGTGGAAAAGAGTACGGCCGTTCTGGAAAACGAAATTTCCCCGCTAGGCGACCGGCGCAACATGGCCTACATGGGCACCAACGTAACCTACGGGCGGGGAACGGCCGTTGTGGTAGCCACCGGCATGAAAACCGAACTGGGCAAAATCGCCACGCTCATTCAGGATGTGCCAGACAGCACGACGCCGCTGCAAAGGCAGCTGGACCAGGTGGGGCGGCAGCTGGCGCTGGCTGGCGTGGTCATTGCCGTGTTGGTGATGATCATCGGCTTGGTGCAGGGGGAAACGCTGGAGGAGATGTTTTTAACGGCCGTTTCCGTCGCCGTCGCTGTGATTCCCGAAGGCTTGCCCGCCGTGGTGACCATCACCCTGGCCCTGGGTGCCCAGCGAATGCTGCGACGGGCGGCACTCATTCGCAAGCTGCCTGCCGTGGAAACCTTGGGTGCGGTCACCATCATCTGCTCAGACAAAACTGGCACGCTCACCGTCAATCGCATGACTGTCACCATTCTGGACGTGGCCGGGCACTTTTTGGAACTGGCGGGCACCAGCGATAAGCCTGCATCATCTTACCGTATTGCCGCCGGGCCAGATG
>JACKBR010000069.1 GCA_020634495.1 Ardenticatenaceae bacterium
AACAGAGGGTGGCATCCGCGGCGACGACGGTGTCGCAAGAGGGGCAGCGCCGTTCGTCCGGCGGGAGGGGCAAGGCAGAAGAATCACTCATTGTTGTTTTTGGCCACAGAGGGCACAGAGGAAAATGAGACGACGATTCATCTGTGCGAAATCTGTGGTTTTTCCGGTAGCGCATCTATGGCATAATTATCGTGATAATGCCACAGAGCGCGGCATTATACCAAGCCAGATGACCAACTGCCAGTTGTGGCGGGCGGCGCTCATAACTGGTTTAGGCGGGAAAGACCAGGTCTGGATGTTGCGAAATGGAAAAAGAAAAGGAATTGGGGGAAAACGGCCGTTTCTGGTGGCGCAAACCGGATGAAGTGAAGTGTACCAATCCCCAACCAAAGCCAGGAGACATCTGTACCCATTGCGGTGAAGGCAAGCTCGCTTTCGATGACCTGTTCATCCTTGCCTGCGACCGCTGCCAGCACATTGCTGACAGCGGCGGCTTTACCTGATAGCTTTCCTGACGAGCGGCGTGTTCGCTTACGAAATGTGAAATTGACTGGTGTGGCGTGGTAGCGAGTGGGTTAGGAAAGGCGGCCCGGCCTCTGGCCGCGCCGCAGCCAGACGAGGTTTCGCGCTCGCCGAAGACCGTGCCACAGCAAGGCAGACTGGTATAATCCACAAAGCTGGGGAAATCCAAGAGCAGATAGAATAGTGAACAGCTTGCAGTCCGGAACTGATTCATACTTGAATCCAATGCCACAAAAAACGTACTTACCTATCGTGGTCAAACATTAACTTTAGAAAACCATACATAATAATGTGAGCTAGAGATTTTGTAATGGAGGTATCCTTTGATTGTTAGAAAGAGAGAATAGACCTCTTGCATAAGTAGAAAATTAGGCATAATTGCTGGATGAAATATGCTGAGATTCAAAACTTATCCGATGCGAAATTTAAACGTTTAACGGGTGTGCCACACCCAATCTTTAAACAAATGGTGGCTATTCTAGAAAAAACAATGCCCACCTTTGGTAGACCACCTAAATTGTCACGGGCAGACCAACTCTTGTTGACCCTGATGTACTGGCGAGAGTATCGTACCCAGTTTCATATCAGCCAGGCCTATGGGATTAGCGAGTCAGCCGTTTGCCGGACAATCCAGCAAATTGAAAACAGGCTTGTCGAGTCAGGGCAATTCACATTGCCTGGCAAGAAAAAGTTGCAAACTAGCGATACGCTCATCGAAGTTGTCATTGTTGATGCCACCGAACAACCGATAGAACGACCCAAAAAAACAAAAGAGGCACTTTAGTGGCAAGAAAAAGTGCCATACGCAAAAAGCGCAGGTCATCGTCAACTTAACAACCCTGGAAATTGTGACCACAGCCTTTAGTGAAGGCAAGAAACATGATTTCAATCTGTTCAAAGAGAATGGCCAAGGGATGGTACAAACTATCACTTGCTTAGCTGATTCAGGATATCAAGGCATCGCTAAGCTTCACAAGAATAGCCAAACGCCCAAAAAGAAATCTAAGCATCATCCTCTCACTAAAGAGGAGAAAGCAGCGAATCGGGCATTGGCGAAAGCCAGAATCTATGGTGAGCATGTGATAGGCAAGCTCAAGATATTTCGTATTTTGAAAGAGCGATATCGCAATCGCCGCAAACGGTTTGGTTTGCGATTCAACTTGATTGCTTCGATTTACAATCTGTCACTTGGAGTAAAGTGACTTATGCAAGAAGTCTAATATAATACGAAGAGGGGAAGCTATCTGGTTATCAGCTATCGTTATCAACGAGAACCTACAAGCTTAGTCAATTGGGGTATGGTTGTCCTGTCAATAAGTTTCCTGTTATTTGGCATTTTAGGATATGAGAGTTCCTTATTAGGAATACGCGGATTGATTGTCGGTGCTGGTATCTTTCTAACTTATGCCTCTATAGCAATAGCAATTAATGAAAATGAAATATGGTTTCAAGACAATAAGCTAATTATTAAATATGTACCCGTACCTTGGTATAGTCGCGTAAATAAGGTCAAACTAGGTAACATCAAAAGAATCGTGCTAACAATACGGAGTAACGGACGTAATCCAACCATTCCCTGTATTGATATGGAAATGAAGAACGGGAAAACACAAAAGTTCATAGTTGCTTCAAATGTCGAAGAAGCCAAAGAGATTATTGCAGAAATGAACCAGGCACTTAGGAATTGGCAAACCAAATCACTTTAGAGACCAATACGGCGTAAATACGTAATCCGTCTGAAAATTCACACCCCTGCTGGGGCGAGGTCTTCCCATCGCGCTGTGGGCGGCGTCCCCGCCGTGCCACTGTCTTGGAAAGTTATCATCAAAGATTTCACAGATTAACCAGATTTTTCAATCTTTTCAATCTATGAAATCTTGATTTTTCTTCACGACAGCACGCTCGTTACACTGTTAACTCAGATTGTTTGCTTGGCCATGCCTCTGAAGGCAGGCAAACTTCTTGGATTCCCGCCTTCGCGGGAATGACAATTGACAATGCCTTGCTAACAATTCACTTATTGCCCCTAAAAATTACGGCCGTTCCAAATCCAGCATAGTTCCCAAAGCAGCTTCCAGCGCCTCTACCGAAACGCCCAATTGTTCAGCAACAGCCATTAAATCAGGAGGGCCAAGTTCCGGATCGCCCAAGGCGGTTTGCAGTTCTTGTTCTGTCACACCCAACTGTGCGGCGGCTTCGGCCAATGGGCCACCGGAAAACGGCCGTTCGTTTATGAAACGCACAAATCCCTAACCCAAGTTGGGTGATATTTGCACCCACTGCGGCGAAGGAAAACTGGCCTTCGATGGGCTGTTCATCCTTGCCTGTACCCAATGCCAGCAAATCGCCGACAGCGGCGGCTTAACCTGATAGCGCCAAACTTGGGATAGCGTGTCTATTCAACAGGTAGAGCCATAGATATACTTTTGGTAAAATATTCTCGGAGCTTCTTCTCCTCACCTTCTAAGTAATCGTCCAACAATAACTTCCCTTTTGGGAAGGACGATTACTCTAAGCCGTCCGCACAATGCCGCTAACATATTTGCGGACGGCCACTAAGCCTCCACTCATTTGGTGTGCTTACCGCGACGTTCACCAACGCTTTGCGTATTGGTCTAGCAGAGGACATTGAAAACAAATGCGGGGCGGCGCTTTCCCCAACTTCTAACATAAGGCCGTCTCGTTTGGAGGAATACTTTATGCACAAGCAAAGCTCAATTATCTTTGGCACGATCCTGATTGTGGTGGGCATTTTACTATTAGCAGCTCAATTTTTCCCAGGATTAACGGCAAATTTGGACATTAGCCAGCAGTGGCCTTTGATTGTGGTTGCTGTGGGGGGGCTGCTTTTACTCAGCGCATTTTTTGGCACACCTGCCCAGGCCATACCGGGCAGCATTGTCACCGGCATTGGCGGCATCTTGTATGTACAAAATCTCACGGGGGCCTGGGCAAGTTGGGCCTACGTGTGGGCGCTAATTCCCGGTTTTGTGGGCATTGGCTTGCTCATCGCGGGCACGCTGGGGCACAAGCGGCGGAAATCGTGGCGTGAAGGCGGCCGTTTAATTGTGATTAGCGCCGTGCTGTTTCTGGTATTTGGTGCATTTTTCAACGGGCTGGGCGTCATTGGCCAATATTGGCCTGTTCTGCTCATTGGGTTGGGGCTGTGGCAACTGCTGCCGCGCCGCTCAACCAGGTAAATTGATGTGAAACCTTTTGCAATCTGCCACGTAATGGGGTGCATATCAAATCAACTTGTTAAAAAACACAAACTGTGTGGAGGCATTTAGAAAATGAGTAACAAACGTTTAGTTCGTAATACACATGATGAGATGGTTGGTGGTGTGTGTAGCGGTATTGCCAGCTACCTGAACATTGACCCCGTTATTGTGCGCCTTGTTTTTGTGCTGATGGCACTGGGTGGCGGGCACGGTGTGCTGGCTTACCTGATTTTGTGGATACTAATGCCCACGGATGAGGAGCCTGTAGCCAAAGCACATGCTTTTGACGAGGAAGAAATCGTCATCAACTAACAGAACGGGTCTGGTTTGCTTCTTTTAGCGCCAGATGAATTTGCCAGAAACGGCCGTTGCCCATGAAAGTGTGGTAACGGCCGTTTTTTTGCCTCACCCTCTCCTAACTTTGTATAATCCCCACATGGCCTCATTATTCCAAAAATTACGCACCCTTTTTAAAGCCCGGCTGCACGAAGCCGCCGACAAAGCCCTGCAAAAAAGCGATCTTGCCGTCTACGACGAGTATATTCGCCAGGCAGAGCGGGAGCTGACAGAGTTCGTCCAAACCATCGAACCGATGTACGCCCAAGTCAAAACATCCCGCCGCCGCCGCGAAGCGTTAGCCACCGAAGCCGCCAAGTTCGATCTGGCCATAGACACCTTCCTGCGCCAAGGCAAACGTACTGAGGCGATGGTCACCCAAAAACGGTTTTCGTCCGCCATGGAGTTAATAAAAACGTACGACACCTCCCTGGAAAAGCAGGTTTCTGCCCTGGAAAAACTGGACGACGTCAAAGTGAAGCTGGAAGGGCGGCTAGCCATAGCCAAGCAAGAACGCGAAGAGCTGGGCTTTTTGCTGCAATTGGCCAAATCCAAAGAGATTTCTGCCAAGGCGATGCGCTCGCTGGATTCGCTCATTAGCCAGAGTGATGGCGAAGTGGCCACCGCCGCCGAAAACATTCGCAGCCGCCTGGACCACGCTGACGCGGCCTGGGAAGTGCAGGCCAGTAGCCTGGATAACCAGCTAGACGACGCCATGCAAAGCCTGGAAGTGGAAGCTGCTCTGGCCGAACGCATGAACCGATTGGGCATTTAACCATGAAGGTGGCGCTGGTTCATGACTGGATGAATCAAATTGGCGGGGCTGAAGATGTGCTGGAGGCTTTGGTAAATTTGTTCCCCAATGCCCCTATCTACACCTCGCTGTACGCGCCAGACAAGATGCCCCCACACTGGCAAAAGTGGGACATTCGCACCAATTTTATTGACAAGCTGCCCTTTTCACACCGCAAGCAGCAGCTTTATTTCCCCCTCTACCCCTACTCCTTTGAACAGCACGATTTGCGTGGCTACGATCTGGTCATTAGCAACAAGAGTGGCTTTTGCCACGGGGTCATTACCGATCCAGAGACGGTGCATATTTGCTACTGCCTCACGCCGACGCGGTACGTGTGGCGCTACCAGCAGTATGCCGAGCAGGAGCATCTAGGCTGGCTGACACGCACCATTTTGCCCCCATTTTTAACCAAATTGCGCCAATGGGACCGTCTGGCGGCGGATCGGGTGGATCATTTCGTGGCAATTTCGCAGGAAGTCCGTCGGCGAATCGCCAAAGTGTATCGGCGAGAATCGGCTATCATCTACCCGCCGGTAGACACGGCTCGTTTTGCGCCTTGCCGCGAGGTTGAGGATTATTATTTGCTGGTGGGGCGATTGGTACCGTACCGGCGCATAGATTTGCTTATTGAAGCGTTTAACAAAATGAAACGGCCGCTTCGCATTGCTGGCACCGGTCGAGATAGAGCCAGATTAGAGGCGCTGGCTGGCCCCACGGTCGAGTTCCTGGGCTACGTGCCCGACGAAGAGCTACCGTCGCTGCTAGCCAAATGCCGCGCCTTCATGTTCCCTGGCGAGGAAGATTTTGGCATTGCGCCCATCCAGGCGATGGCCGCCGGGCGGCCCGTGATTGCTTACGCCGCTGGCGGAGCGCTAGAAACAGTGATTGACGGCGTGACGGGCACTTTTTTTGCCGAACAAACGATAGACTCTATCATCCAGGCGGTGGAAGGGTTTGATACCACCCAAGTTGAGCCGCAGCAGATTCGCCAACACGCCCAAAAATTCGACACGGCGCTGTTTAAGGCGCAAATTCTGAATCTGGTTGAGGCCAAATTGCGGCAAAACAAGGAGATGCCTTGAGCAAATACCTGTCTGCGGGGCTGATGATTGCGCTCTTCTTTGTGGTTTTGTTTGGGCCAATTCCGGTGCCGCCTTCGCTGGGTCGGGGTGATTTTCGGGCGTATTGGAGCGCGGCGCATTTATTGGCGCAAGGCGAAAATTTTGCCGATGCGGAGCTATTGCTGCAAACGGAGCAGGAAAATACCGAATGGCGCGAAGATTGGGCGGTGATTACCTGGAATCCGCCGTGGCTGTTGGCGATTTTGTTGCCGTACACGGCCGTTTCCTTTCCAAGAGCGACCTGGCTGTGGCTGCTAACCAATATTGCCCTGGTGTTTACTGGCTCGGTTATGTTGTGGAAAACATTTGCTGCGCAAAATGGCAGCCAGCGGTGGGGACATTTGGCTCCATTGGTGGGGCTACTGTTTTTGCCCACTATGCTCACCTTGTTAATGGGGCAGGTGAACTCGCTCGTTTTTTTTGGTTTGGCCGCATTTTTGTTCTTTTTCAACCGAAACCAGCTTTTTGTGGCGGGTCTGTGCCTTGTTTTGACGTTGGTCAAGCCGCACCTGGTCTACCTGACGCTGCCAATTATTTTTTTGCACCTGCTGTGGACGCGGCGGGATTTAAAGGTGGCAGCCGGATTGCTGGTGGGGATTGTGGTGTTAACGGCCGTTGTGTTTGGATTACGGCCGTCTTTCATCGCCGACTACACGCAAACCGTTAGCCAAGGTAGCCTGCTTGCCTGGGAAACACCCACGCTGGGCGGCATTTTGGCCGTCACCTTTGGCTGGCAGTGGGCCAAGCTCATGGGTGTTGTTACGTTGCCGCTCGTGGCCTGGCTGTGGTGGCGCTACCGCGAAACAGTAGATTTAAACAGTTGGGTTCCGGCCATGACATTGATTTCGGTCATTTCAGCTCCGTTTGGCTGGGGGTACGATGTCATTGTATTATTGCTGCCTGTGCTGCAAATTGTGGTTTGGCTTGCCGAAGGGCGCTTTACCCGAACGGAAGCCATCGGCTGGGGTACAATGCTAATTGGCATTAACCTGGCTGCTATTTACCAAAGAAGCTTTGAAATTAGCGAGGTGCATACGTTTTGGGTACCCATCGCTTTGGCTATCGTCTATTTTCTGGCGTATTTCCGCCAAAAAAGCGAACCAAAAACAATTAGAATGCTGTCTTAATTTGTGAGTCTACCAAAAAAATCCACAGATTACGCAGATTACACAGATTTTTTGCTCTGGATTGGAGGCTTTTGCAGTTTTGCACCAAATGGCAGCAATTTCCAGAGGGAAAACTTCAAAAGTCTGAACGCTTACAAAAAGCCTTTGCCAAGCACATATTTTGTGGGAAGGCCTGATAAAGTTATGGAATTACGAGCATTTTTTGCAATTTTTTGGCGGCGCTGGCTGCTGGTGCTGATTCCGCCGCTGGTGGTGGGGCTGTTCAGCGCAGTGACCTTCCAGCCGCCGCCTGCGCCGGGCTACAACGTGGGGGTTAACTTTCTGGTGGCTCAGCCTCCTGCGCCCAGCGCAGAGTTGGCAGACCAGGAACGGTATTACAACTGGCTTAGTTCGGAGTACATTGTGAATGGACTGACGGATTGGGCGGTGAGTGGCAGTTTTAAAACGGCCGTTTCCACCCAACTCGCCGCAGAAGGTATCGAAGTCCCGCCCGGCAGCTTTAGCGTGGCCGCCGATAACGTGCGCAGCAAGCTCCAGCTTTCTATTCAGCATGGGGATGCGGAGAGGCTGGCGCAGATCATGGACGCGGCCATCACGGTGCTGAGTGAGCAAAATGCAGCCGCTTTGCCCCAACTTGGGGGGGAAACGGCCGTGCTCACCCTACTCGACGAACCCATTGTGACCCCCCTGCCGCGCAGCCTCAGCAGCTTGCTGAACATCCCCTTGCGGCTGGCCATTGGCCTGGCGGCGGGGCTAGGACTGGCGCTGCTGGTAGAATACCTGGACCCCACCATCCGTAGCCGGGAAGAAGCAGAAGCGATGGGATTTGTGGTCTTGGGGGAAATTCCGAAGGGGAGTTTTTCAGTAAAAAGTGATAAGTGATAAGTAAAAACGTTTCTTTTCACTTTTTACCTATCACTTTTCACTCAAAACAGGCAGGAATATGGCATTAAACGATTATTTCAGAATTTTACGCCAGCGGGGTTGGATTATCATTTTGCTGGCCGTTTTGACGGCTGGGGCTGCGTTTGGCTTTAGCCGCATCCAGCCCGCCGTGTACGAATCCAGCCTCAAGCTGCTGGTGCGTCCCGCCCGCAGTGATTATGGGCAGTCGCAAGCTGCGCGGGAGCTGCTGGGCAATTATGAGCAATGGCTCAACAGCGGCTACCGGGCACAGGATGTCATCAACATTTTGCAACTGGACATGGAAGCCAACGAGCTGCTGGGGGACGTTACGGTCGCCTCGGACAGGTTGGGCATGGTGGTGCAAATCAATGTGGAAAACACAGACCCGGATTTGGGCAACGACATTGTGCGCACCTGGGGCGAACTGATGATTCAATGGCAAAATGCGGAAAATGACAAAAATCGGCAGGAAGATCGCATTACTATTGAGTTTCAGGATGACCCGAAAGTGGTGGGGGTTAGCCCAAACGTGAATGTGAATACGGCCGCTGGCGGCGTTTTTGGGGCGCTGCTGGGCATTATCGTCATTTTTGTGCTGGAATGGATTGAATCTGGCGTGGTGCGCCGCGCTGAAGATGTGGAACGGTATCTTGAGATTCCGGTGGTTGGGCGGATTCCGGGACAGTAATCGGTGGTCGGTAATCAGTAATCAGTAAACCGTAGGGGCGAGGCAGGTGGGAAGCGATCCTGCCAAGCGATTGGAGATGTCACCACCTGCCTCGCCCTTCAAACAATAAAAATTTGGTGCATTATGGAATTAGTAACAATAACAAACCCGCGTTCGCCGATGAGTGAAGCGTACCGCACGCTGCGAACAAATCTATCTTTTTACAGTTTGGACGCCCCGTTGAAAACCCTGGTGGTAACGTCGCCGGTGATGGGCGAGGGTAAAAGCAGCACGGTGGCCAATCTGGCGGTGACGATGGCCCAAAGCGGCCGTAAAACGGCGCTAGTGGATTGTGATTTGCGACGGCCGTCTTTGCACACTTTCTTCAACTTAAATGCCGAACCGGGCTTTACGGATGCCATTTTGCACAATGATGAGCCAGTTTTGCAGGAAACGGCCGTATCGAACCTGTGGCTGTTGGCGGCTGGCACCAAGCCACCCAATCCCGCCGATATTTTGGGCACCCCGCAGGTAGATCAGCTCATCGCCCGGCTACAAGAAAAGGTAGACATCATTTTGTTTGATGCCCCTCCGGTGAATGCGGTGACGGATGCGGCCGTTTTGGGGGCGAAGGTGGACGGCGTGCTGCTGGTCCTGAGCGCGGGCAAAACCCGCCGCGATCATGCGGAACGCGCCAAAGAAATCCTGGAAAAGGCGCGGGTCAACATCATCGGAGCCACGCTCACCAATGCCCCGGTGGATAGTTCGATGGAAGCGTACTATGGGTGACAAGGTGACCGGGTGACAAGGTAAAATTGCAACCCCAGGTGCGGTACTGCCTGGGATTTTTCATTTTATGGCGGGGATGTGTTACATTTTTGTTGAATCGTGTTTGATTATTGGCAAACCATATTGACTATGCCAAAAATCAACTTTCCGCATTACACTTTACAGCCATGACGGATCAGCCTCAAACCTCGCGGTGGAAGTTTGTTTTATTTGTGGGTGTGCTTGCTGTGGTGGTAACGGCCGTTTTCACCTACCCGCTCATCTTTAACTGGCAAACACACGTCCCTGGCTATCGCTCTGCCGATAGCATGAACCATGCCTGGTTCGCCTGGTGGTTCGATTATGCCATCTTCACCCTGAAACAATCCCCTGCAGAACTAACCTACCTGTTTTACCCCATCCATGTGGAACATCCATTGCTCACGGCAATGGCCTGGTCGCGCTTTGTACCGATGCTGGCCATCCATTTGGGCAGCTCGCTCACGGCCACCTACAATGCGCATATTTTTCTCTCGTATGTGCTTACCTGGCTGTTTAGCTCGCTGTTGATGCTGGAATTGACGGGGCACAAGGCAACGGCCGTTGTCGCCGGAGCTATTTTTGCCTTCTTCCCCAATCGCACCATGCACGTGTTGTACGGGCATTACACCCAGCAGATTACTTACCAATATCCTTTACTGGTGTGGACGCTATGGCGGGTGTGGCAACGGCCGTCCTGGCAGCGCGGGGTTTGGTTGGGGCTCGCGCTTACCCTGGCAGCCATCGTAGATTTGATGCCCCTGGCCTATTTTGCTGCGCCTGTTACGGCATTGCTGCTGCTCTACTTCTTTTTCACGGATCGTCAGCGCTTTTTGGCCAAGCCGATGCTGACCGCCCTGGGTGTGGCGTTTGGGCTTGCCGCCGTCATCGTCATCCCGCTGGTGTGGCCACTTTTCCATACGGCCGTACAAGAAGATCTAACCTGGTACCAATCCGGGGGCGTGGCTGAATTTTCGGCCGATGCCCTGGCCCTATTTGTGCCGACGCCTGGGCACATACTCACCCGAATTTGGGGGCAACTAGATACTTTTGCACAAAATATCCATCATTGGGGGTACAGCGATTCGGAAGGGCAAATTTATGCGGGCTGGATTACGCTGCTGCTGGCGGGTCTGGGTGTTTGGCGCGAACGAACCCGGACGCCGAGCGTGGGCTTCTGGTTTTTGCTGGCTCTGGCTACCGCCATTCTGGCCCTGGGGCCAATCTTGCGTTTAGGTGGGCAAATGCAGTTGTGGGCGGGCGACCGCTATGTTTTTCTGCCTTATTTTCTAGCGACCAAAATCCCGTTTTTGGAATGGGGACGCACCCCAGCCCGGTTACACTTTACCACGATGTTTGCCCTGATGATTCTGGCGGGATATGGTGTGCGGTACTTGTTGGAGCGGTGGAAACGGCCGTTTACCCAAACCATCATCGCCAGCAGTATCCTCGCGCTCATCCTCTTGGATAGCGTCGTGGTGACAAACTGGCCGCTTCTTAGCACAGACATCCCGCCATACATGGCAGAAATTGCCGCTGACATCCGTCCAGTCGCCGTGTTAGATATTCCGGTGAATGATTATCGGGGCGACAAATATGCCATGCTCTACCAAACCGTGCATCAGCACCCGATTGTGGGCGGGCACGCTTACCGCACCCCGCAAGAAATTGTGGATTTGCGCGAAGAAATTGTCACGGCTCTTGCAATTCAGGGGGAAATTTCTGTGCTTTCAGAAAATAACATCGGCTACGTTGTGGTGCACCACGCCATAGAAGATCAAAAAAATACAGTTGCATCAATTTCGGCTATATTAACCCAACAAATTGGCCAACCTCAATATCAGGATGAAGCCATCACCGTGTTTTTTATTCCAGATGTCGAACTAACTCAGTGAACGGGAAATCGGATCGATTTTAAGCATCGGGCACAAAAGTTTCGGCCGAGCAAGGGAAAACGAAGAAAGAGCTATTTTGAAAAACCCTCCTGTCATCAGTAATCTGCTTGATCACAAAAGTGTCTCTACCTTCGAGCTGCTGTTTTAAAAAGCTGTTGAGGGGTTCAAAGATAATATGCTCTTGGCTAATAAATGCATCAGTGTAGTTTTCCTCACTAGCAACTAAATAATCAACATTGTATTCTCTGCAAAATGCCAACACATCTTCTTCCGCTTCGGCAAAATATGCATCCAATGCCTTCATCATCATACCCATGTCTCTACTTTCGGTTTCGCAGCTAAAAAGTACGGCGTGTTGGGAATAGAGCGGAACATCATCTAATAAACATGGGTAGCCAGCAATCAACACATCTTGGGGCAGAGACTTGATAAAATTTATAAGTTCTGCGTTGTCTTGTTGCGGACGAATGAAAGTGCTAGGGCCTTGACTGTAGAGAATTAACGGGATTATTAAAACCATTGCGAATAGCACTGCAAGCATTCCAGAAGATGTGTTATCAGATGTTGACTTCAAGGTTTCTGGATTTGCCGGGGCAGTAACCTGCGTTGTTTCAGAAGAACTGCGCCTACGGCTTATAAACAATAAAATTCCGACAGCGACAATCATTAACCCGACAACGGCCGTTAATACCTCAGACACATCTGCAAGATAAACAACGACAAACCCCACGATGCCAATGGGAAGTAAAATCACGTCCAGCTTACTACGGTTATTTGCCAAAAATCTGGAGCCGACTTGGATCGCCAACGGGCCATTTATCATAAAAAAAATCAGACCCATTAGAAAAATGGAGCCGCGCACGTATCGGCTGGGCATATGAAACGTTGCGGATGGGGTAAAAAGAATCGCTAACCAGCTAATAACAAACCCAATCACTCCAGCCAGCGCCAATTGCCAAAACGGCAAAGGCAAATTATTGAATTTTCGCCGAAGGATCAGCGCTATTGGGATTAATGCCGCAATGAAACCCAGGCTGTAGAGTCCAATTAGCCCATTATCCAGTATGCCACCATTCCCCGTAAGGGGGCTTGGGTCGAGCAGCGGATAGCGACCTTCTGGACCAAATAAAGGACTTGTAAAGACAGTGGTTTCTTGTGTTGCCTGTACCTCATCTTCAGCAATGGGAACCGTATTTAAACCAGTGAATATCGCAGGCAGCAATAACAAAACTGAAACGAGCAAGGCAGCAGCAAACATAGCCAACTGTTTGCCCGACAAAGTTAGACGACGATGCTGCCAAAATTCATATAGGTACTTCACACCGTATGTTAGAAGAATTGTTAAAAATAACGGGGGGTAAAATAATCCTAGTATCAAAACGACCACCATGCCCAGGTGGTTATCGTTACCCATGTAATACAACATAGCCACCAGCAATGGCAACGTGAATGAACGTGGCAATCCGCTTGACAACGTCATTGCACTGTAAGGTACGGCAACAATCAGGGTGTAAATGCTGCTAATAAGGCAGGCGACCAATGGGGCAGTAAATTGTGAGGTAATTTGATACAAATAGTAGGCTCCGATCAGAGCCAGAGGAAAAATCAAAATCTTGCTAAAAACAAATGGAGACATAAACGAGCTTAAAAGGGTGTACAACATTCCGTACAATAAGCTCACCTTATTAATTAATATCGTTGCGAAACCAAGATTTAACTCTGCAATTTGATAGCCTAGCAAAGGATCATTTTCAAACAGTGAATGGTCGGCAAGGCGAAAAAGCCAGTAAAAGAAACGAAGATCCTCATCAACATATTCAGGTTGAAAAAGCAGCGGAATTTGGACAATTGAAACAATTACGGCCGTTGCCAACAAAGTCAGCCACAGCCATTTTCTGGAGTTGGATTGGGGCATAAATGTCATAAGAAGATGGTAACCTATAAGTTCGATTCCTGAACGGCCGTTTGCTCTGTCTGCCGACGAAGCTCTGAATTGTTGAAGGCTTCGTCCATCAGGTGGAACAACGTCGGGCGCGGCTGTAAAACGAGGAATGATTGAAAAGCAAACACAGATCTGCGCAACCAGATCAGCATCCCGTTTAGCCATAGCAAAATACGCGACACAAAACCATGCCCGAAAATAAGCGGGAAAGGTACAGGCGTACTCTTCACTTCCAAAACCTCATAATTTGCTTGTTGAAAAAGGCTAATGATGGAGCGGAACGTAAACAAGCGCGTGTGCGTCAGATCAAGAATGCCTCGCTTGCCGTAATTAAAATTCCCCAAAAGCAAGCTCAAGCGCGTGAGAAAAAAGCCAACATTGCCCGTGCTGATGATCACTTTCGTTTTTTGAGGGTTTGCCGCTGTGCGCAAGTCATGCGCAAAGGATTCTGGTGATTTAAGATGCTCAATGACATCAAGCGCCAAAATGTAGTCAAAACCCTGGTAATCAATATCTGGCAAACCGTGATCCAGATCATGCACAATAAATTCATCCAGGAAAATTTCTTTGGGGAGCGGGAACATATCAACGCCGGTTACCTGGCACCCTTTTTCTTTCAAAGCGACCCCAAGATACCCACCCGCACAGCCCAGGTCCAACACTCTGGCACCTGGTTCTACCATATTTAGCACGTGCCAATGCGGGCTGGGAAAGTTGAGTTTGGCCGTGTAGTGTGCGGTGGGGGCATTTGGAGATACGCAATCATATTTGCGTTCATAAACAATATTGAAACCCTGTGCTCTCGCTTTGGTGGTTGTTTTAACCACGTCAAAAGCATACCGCAGCCCATTTACATGGCAAATTTCATCGCCATAATAAGTAGGAATCGGCAGTTCCTTGATTTGGTAACCGGCAAGATGAATCTGGATAAGAATTTCCGTATCAAAATGAAAATCATTTGAATTAAGCTCGAATGGAATATTGCTTAAAGCTTCCACTGAATAGATGCGATATCCCGAATGGTATTCGCTTAGGTTTGTCCCTAGCAGTTTATTCTGGTACCAGGTCAATATTCGGTTGCCAATGTATTTGTACAATGGCATCCCACCTTTTCTGGCAGCTTTTGGGGTAATCATTCTGGAACCTATAACAGAATCTGCTTGCCGTTGCAGCAAAGGTTGCATTAATTCTGGCAAAATTTCAGGGGCATATTGGCCATCGCCATGCAATAAAGCAACGTAATCGAAGCCGTTCTGAATAGCATACCAGTACCCAAGTTTTTGGTTTCCGCCATACCCTTGGTTGACTGGGTTAGCCAGAACCCTTAACTTGAAGGGGAATTCGCCTGTGGCTTCTACTTCTAAAGCTTTTTCAAAGGATTGATCCTGGCTAGCATCGTCTATAACCAAAATCTCTACGTCAAGATTTTTTCCGAGTTCCGGGGGAATACGATAGAGAACTTTTCGAATAAAGTTTTCTGCGTTGTAAGCGACGATGAATATCAGTAAACGCTGGCGCGGCTTATGCTCAGAAACTGAAAATCCGTTTAATAATTCCATTGGGACCCTCGGGTGTTGTTATCGCTAAAGAAAGTAGTTGAAACCAAGATACTTGCACCGTAAAATTGTAACATATCCATTTTCTCTGCGGTAATGGGCAGATTGTCATCTTTACGGCCGTTCTAACCCAAAAGCTGTTTGGCATTTTCCCAGTTGCAGGGCAACAAAGTGAGGTATTCGAGTGCAAATGACGGCCGTTTCCCCCAAAACCAGCTACCAACTCACCATTCTAACTGTTTTGGGAGCCATCCTCCGGTTTGTTAACCTGGGGCGCGACAGCTTGTGGCTAGATGAGGCGATTAGCTACCTGGCGGCCAGATTACCCGTGACCCAAATTGCTAATAATACAGTGCAATCGAGCCACCCACCGTTTTACTATTTGCTGCTGCATCTTTGGTTGAACATTGTGCCAGATTCCGATACGGCCGTAAAGCTCCTCTCCACCCTCTTTGGCATCCTGCTCATCCCGGCGGTTTACTTTTTGAGCCAACAGCTATTTGAAAATCGCACCATTTCTTTAACGGCGGCGGCGCTAACGGCCGTTTCCCCCTTCCACATCCTCTACAGCCACGAACTGCGCATGTATACTTTGCTGATGCTGCTGGTGGTGCTGGCAACGGCCGTTACCCTGCACACGCGGCAAAAAGAGAGCAATGGCTGGTGGCTGGTGGCTGGTGGTTTGTGGCTGATGGCGGTTTACACCCACCTGTTTGCTTTTTTGGCGCTGGCGGGCGTGGGGCTTCATGCCCTACTCAATTTTCGGCAAAACAAACGCGCCTTTTGGGCCACGACCATCCTGACGGCCGTTATCCTGGTCTGCTTTATCCCCTGGCTGAATTTAATGTTGGGGGAAGCACAGCCAGATTTGGGCAGTTTACGGCCGTTGCAATCCGCCGAAATCTTAAATCCGCTCAAGCCACTCACCGCGCCAGTTTTTTTGCTGTTTGGCATGTCCAACACCTTTTGGTACAGCGGCATCTGCCTGTTCATCGTCATCGCCTACCTGATCATCCTGACGATGGAGCTGCGCAAGCTGGGACGCACCCAAATTCCTTCTGGCCTGAAGCTCACCATGATCATTATCGCCAGCGTATTGGGGGTGCCCGTTTTGGTATATTTGGTACGGCCGTTTTTCCTGCCAGAGCGCACTTTGGCCGCCGCCGCACCATTCCTGGCCATCCTGCTGGCCTGGGGGATGAGCCGCCGCCAGTCGCCGCTGCCCTACCTCACCGGGCTGGCGCTGCTACTGATGCTGGCAGGTACCATGATCTACCACCTGGGACCGCTGGTGAAGCCGCCCTACCGGGACGCCGCCGCCTTTGTGGTGGAAAATGCCCAGCCCGGCGACCTGGTTTTGCACACTAGCGACGGCTCCTACCTGCCCGCACTGCGCTACGCCCCCCAGCTCACGCAAGGCGTGCTGGCTGGCGACCCCGACCCCCGCAAACCGGAAGCGGTTTATGCCGCGCTGGGTGGGCAAGTTTGGGAGATGGCAGATGTAGAGGCGATGGCAAACGGCCGTTTCTGGGTCATAGTCGCACTGGAGCACAGCATCGAGTGGCAGCAAGCGCAGTACGATACCATCACTGCCCGCCACACCCTGCTGGACGAGCAGGACATTGGCGGCATTCGCATTTTTTTGTTTGAGCTGGGTGATTGATGAATTGGCAAAAAGGTTGGTGGAAACGGCCACTTCGACTAGGCTCAGTGCAAGCGTATCCCACCCTGCTGCTCATCTTGCTGCTGGCCTTCGCCCTGCGGTTGTATGGCCTGGCCAACCAAAGCCTTTGGTGGGATGAGCTAAAAACGTGGGAACGCGCCACCGTGCCGCTCAACCAGATGCTTACCAACCTCATCGGCATCCGCGACCAGGTGCCGCTTTACTACTGGATGATGCGCTTTTGGCGCACAATCGGCACGGAACCAACGATCCTGCGGCTATTTTCCGTTTACTTTGGCACTTTAAGCATCCCCCTCGTTTACAAAATCGGCCGTCGGCTGGATGGGCAAGCCACCGGGCTGCTGAGCGCTTTTTTATTGGCCATCTCCCCCTTCCACATTTGGTATTCGCAAGAAGTGCGCATGTATACCCTGCTGCCCGCGCTGCTGCTGCTGGCACACTTTTGCCTGCTGCGCCTGCTGCAAACCAACCGCTGGCAGCTTTGGCTGGCCTACGGCCTGGCGATAACGGCCGCTTTGTACACCCACTACTTTGCCTTTTTTGTGGTGCTGGTGCATTACATCTTTTTTGTGCTGCACCTGCGACAAATTCGCCCACAAACGATGCGCTGGTTCCTCACCATGCTGGCGGTAGGTGCTGCGTTTGCCCCGTGGGCCTACCTGGTTATCACACAGACAACTGGCTACAGTGCGGCCGTTCCTGACTGGATCAATCGCATCCAATGGCACGATTTGCTCCAGACGCTTACCGTGTTTGCCGCTGGCTTTGGGCTGGGGCGCGGCAGTTGGCTGGCCGCCATTTGCGCCGCAATTTTTCTCGTCGGCGTTGGCAGCAGCCTTCAATTTTTGCCCAAAAAAGAGGCAACCAAATTACCCTTACCCCCGCAAACGCTCCATACCCGCCTGCTGTTCATCTGGTTTTTGCTGCCGCTGCTCATCACCTTCCTGGTTTCGGTAGAGAATGGTTTACTGCCCGACAGCGGCTTCTCGGTTTACCACGACCGCTACCTGCTCATTAGTTTGCCGCCATTTTTGTTGCTGGCAGCTTTGGGATGGCAGCGGTGGCGCAAGCAGACGGCCGTTTTCTGGCCGCTGCTTCTGCTCATTTCGATTGTTTCCGGGATTGGATTGTGGCAACAAGTGAATAATCCCGCCTATGCCCGCACTGGTTGGAACAGTGCTTTTGCCCAAATGGAGCAGATCGCCCCAGAAGGAACCGTTATCATTGGCCACAAAGATGTGCTGCTGCCGGTGAGTTATTACGGGAACGGCCGTTACCCCTTCATCCAAATTCCGCCACCAGAAACCGACCACATCACCCCGGTTTTTGCCGAAACGATGGCCCAACAGTTAGCCTTAGCCGCAGACGAACACAGTTTGGTCTGGCATATTGAGCAATTTTACAATTTTGACCCACACGGCTACCCAGATGTGCGCAATACGGCCGTTGTCAGCCCAGCCGCAACCCCCACGCGCACCTGGCTCAATGCCCACTTCACCATTTTAGACCAACGTGAGTTGCCCGGTTTGCGCCTGACGCTTTATGATTTGGAAGCTGAAGCGCAAAATTAATTTTTCAGGAACACAGAGTGACGCAGAGATGACACGGAGTTTCACAGAGAAAACGCAAAAACAGTGGCTGCCCGCACTCATTTTGGGTGGGCTGGTGCTGTTCGTTTTTATTGAGATGAGCGCCCTAAGCCTGGCCAAATTTGCTGGATTCAACAGCAAATATTTTGACCTGGGTGCGATGAGCCAGGCCATTTGGAGCGCCACGCAGGGCGAACCGCTCATTTTTACCGGGCAGGGCATCGCCATCAGCCGCTTGACCCGGAATGTGGAGCTGATCTATTTTGCCATTGCCCCGATTTATGCGCTGTTGCCCACGCCGCAAACGCTGCTCGTCATCCAGGCGCTGCTGTACGCCTTGGGCGGCATTCCCCTGTACCGATTGGCCAATCGCAAATTGCAGCATTCGGCTTACGCGCTTGTGGTAACTGCCATTTACCTTTTTTACCCGGTGGCGCAAACGGCCGTTCTCGCCGAATTTCACTCCGACACCTTGGCCGCGCCCTTTTTGCTCTTCGCCATCGCAGCCGCCGACCGAAAGGCATGGCGCAGCTATGGCTTTTGGCTGGCGCTGGCTCTGAGCTGCAAATTTTACGTAGCAGCACCCGTGGCGGCGCTTGGCGCGGTGCTCTGGCTCAAAGGGGAGCGACGCGCCGGGCTGATCACCAGTTTGGCGGCAGTTGGTTATGGCCTGATTGCCTTCTTTGCCATCCGCGCCGCCTTTGCCCCGCCCGCCGCCGAGGTGGCCCAGGCGGTCAACGTGCAGTCCAGCGCCCTGGGCTACCTGACCAGCCGTTTTAACTTGCCCTTTATTGCGCAAACGCTCACGCTGCGGCTGGTTCATGCGGTGATTGTGCTGATGCCCGCTCTGCTGCTGTTGGCCTGGCGCGCCCCACTCTGGCTGCTGCCAGCCGCCGTCACCGTGCTGCCTGCCCTGCTCAGCAGCGATTTTGGGCCGTCGTTCAGCTATCGCACCCACCACTATGCATTGGCCGCGCCGTTTTTGGTAACGGCCGTTCTCTATGGCACCATCAAACAACTCAATGATCCAGTGCCCAAAGGCAAAAAACCAGCCTGGCAAGGACGGCTGCGCCTCACGCTGTTCATGGTTCTGGCCTTCAATCTGGCATTTATTGATACACCCATCAGCCCCCAGTTTTACCTGGATCGCCCAGCCCTGGACCAGGGTCTAAGCAGTACGCGCTTTGGCGTAATTCCTCGCGACAGGTTTAAGGCAGATTGGCTGGCGGGCAACGTGCCAGCGCATGTGCCGTTAGCCGCCGACCAGCTTTCGGCCGTACGGCTGGCCAACCGGGAGGTTTTGTACCTGACCAATTACGTAGACGGCCGTTCGCTTACCGAACTACTGCCGCAGGTGGATTACGTCGTCACCGATGCCCTCTACGATGCGGCGACGGCCGACCCCGTAGACACCGAGCGCATCTTCGAGGGCGGGGTCAGCTATGAATACGAAACCATCCTCACCATGCTAGGCCAAGCCGAATTCAAGCTGCTGGCCATGCAGGATGGCTTACTGCTGTTTGGGCGCACGGGGGAAGGGTTGGCAACAAGCCAAGCTCCCGGAGGTTCAGAACCTCCGGGAAGTTCCCCCATACATTTGTTCAACGAAATCGCCCTGCTCGACTACAAAATCGAGCCGGTTGGGGCAAATCGGTACCAAATCACGGCAACCTGGCAGCTAACCACGCCACTGGATGCCGCGCCCAATCGCTTTGCCGTGACCCAAATTGCCGGGCTACCCAACACGCGGCTGGTGCATCTGCCAGTTTCCATTCTGGCACCGCCCAAAAGCTGGGCGATTGGGGATACCTTTACCGAATCGTTTGAATTTGCGCTGCCCGCCGACACGCCTGTTGGCAGCTACACCCTCAGCGTCGGCTGGTACGATGCAGACCACATTTTTGCCGCCCACACGGACGCACGCAGTCGCCTGGGCGAGGCAGCAAGCGTGGGTGCGATTACAGTTCTGGGAGATTAGAGATTGGAGAATGGAGGCTAATAATCTCCAACCTCCCAATGAAATATGACAGAAATTTCGCGAAAAGAGTGGTTTATGGCAGCAGGTGTGGCGGTGATGACGGCCGTTCTCACCCTGATTCCGTATTGGCTGGGCAACCTGCTGGCCCCGGATGGCCTCGTTTACATGCAGCTCATCATGAACCCGGAAGATTCCTTGACCTATTGGGCCAAAATGCTGCAAGGGTTCGATGGCGCATGGCTGTACACCATTCCCTTCACGCCGGAGCCACACGCAGCGGCGGGCGTGGGTCTGTTTTACGTCTGGCTGGGGCAGTTGGCGCGGGGCTTGGGGGTGTCGTTAACGGCCGTTTGGCACGGCAGTCGGTTTGTGGCCAGCATCATTCTATTTTTGACCACGTTTGGTTTTGTCGCCGCCTTTTTGCCCGACAGGCGTTCTCGCTGGACGGCGTACCTGCTGGCCATTTTTGGCTCCGGGCTGGGCTGGCTGCTGTTTGTGCTGGGGCAAAACTTCTGGCTGGGCGCGTTCCCGGTGGATTTCAAGCAGCCTGGGGCGCATCTTTTTTTCACGGCACTGACGTTTCCGCACATTTCGGTGGGAACGGCCGTAATCCTGCTGGATGTGCTTGTTTTGCAAAAAATCAGTAATCGGTATTCAGTGAACGGTAATCGGTGGGGGTGGGCAGTTTTGGTGGGGCTGGCAAATGTGGTGCTGGGTGTGGCGTATCCGTTTTTGATTTACATTGTGGCGGGAACGGCCGTTCTCACCTATCTCCGACTCATCATCCAACACCGTAAAATTTTATGGCGCGAGGGGTGGCAAATCGCGATGATGTTCCTCATCCCCGCACCGCTTTATTTGTACTACCTTTCCGTCTGGCGCAGCAACGAGGTGTTTCGCCTGTGGGATGCCCAGGCGGGGACGCCCGCCGCGCCGTGGCCCCACTATCTGGTTGCTTTTGGGCCGCTGCTGCTGCTGGCCGGGCTATTCTGGTGGCAGCGACCAGAAAAACGCCCTCAGTTTGCCATTTTGTGGGTGTGGATTCTCACTGCCGCGCTGCTGCTTTACTCGCCGCTGCTGCCGCAGCGCCGCTTCATCCAGGGGGTACACGTGCCGCTGGCGGTGCTGGCGGCGGCTGGATTTGTGCAAATTGTGCTGCCACGCTGGCAAAACGGCCGTTTCTGGCAAAAAGTCGTCGCCCACCCCCGCTACACCACACCCAAGCTGCGTCGCTTTGTTATCATGATCTTCCTGCTGGGGATGAGCCTGTCTAACATTTACCTGTGGCTGGACGTGAGCCGCATTGCTGCCCTCACCCAGCCAGATTTGTTCTTTCGGCCAGCGGTGGAAATGGAAGCGATAAACTGGCTACGCGAAAGTGGCGTGCAAACGGCCGTTGTCCTCGGCAGTTATGAAACCGGGAATCTGGTGGCAGCGCAAGCCGGGCAGCGAGTGATGCTGGGGCATTGGGCTGAGACGGTAGATTTTGCGGGGAAGGAAACGGCCGTAACCCAATTCTTCACCGCTGAAACAGACAACGCCTGGCGGCAAAATCTGCTGCGCGAGTTTGGCATTGATTACGTTTGGTTTGGCCCCCGCGAAAAAGAGCTGGGCGGCTTTGATCCGCACACGGCCGTTTTCCTCGCCCCGATCTTCAAAAATGAAGCCATCACAATCTTCACTGTTTTGCCATAGACGAATCTGCAAATTTACCCTAAAATTCCCGGCACAAATTTTTTTGAAATTTTTATGGAAATCAGCTTACCCAAATGCGCGCACTTCTCCAACGAGTCTCTTCAGCCAATGTCACTGTAAACGGCCGTATCATCGGCCAAATTCAGCGCGGTTTTGTCATTCTGCTGGGCGTGACGCATGGCGACACGACCGCCGAAGCGGACTGGCTGGCCAACAAAATCGCCGGGCTGCGCCTGTTTGAGGATGAAGCGGACA
>JACKBR010000007.1 GCA_020634495.1 Ardenticatenaceae bacterium
AGTGATGAGAAATGTGCCATCCTGACCAACTACACCATTGCCAATAACTTCTCCTACGAAGCTAATATTGATAACTTTGATGGGTGTATTTGCTGGACCTGTTCCCATAATTTCAATGCTTCCGACCTTAAGTGGCTCAGAAATCGTGAAACGTTTGTTTTCATCTGGTGTTATTGGTGTTGGTCCAGGGTAGCTATCAGGTATTTGTACCGGAGAAGGGTAGCTCTCATTAATGGAGCTAGGTGCTGGATAGCTTGGGATATCGTCTGGATTTGTTTCTTCTTTAATACTAGGTCCGCAAGCCGAAAAAATGAATATCGTTGAAATCAATACTACAAAGAGAATATTTTTCATAATTAAAATTATAGGTAAGAGGGCAAAAAAAATGCAAAAAAATAGAAGCCAATCTTATATTGGCTTCTATTTTCGACAGGAAAACTACAGGTCAATTATTGGTTAAAACCTTCATAATTCGTAATATCAAGAACACCATTTGATGAATCGCGGTCAGATTCTTGTGCCAATCCCACTAGTGGTTGACCACCGTTTGAGGTCATGACTACACTGCACTTAACATCTGCAGAAGGCATACCACCACTGACTGCGGTGAAGTTGCTGTTACCCCCACTCAAATTAAAGAATGCAACAGCAGCGCCTGCGGCAACGTTCGAAGAAGTCTCTATTACATGTGTACCATCGCTGCATGTAAAGGTTCCAGTAATCTTTGTTGAAGTAGTTCCCGCGTTAACTACACTTAAACCAGAAGTTTGGCCATTCAAGAATTCTTTTGAAAGAGGGAAGAAAACAGTGTTGGTAGCAGAATCAACATTGAACCCTGCGTAAACTGCTTTAACGGTTTGTCCGAGATAGTTTCGATTCTCATTAACAGTCATAACGATAGGCTGGCTATTCGTGGAGGTTGCTTTCATTGTATAGAATGTACAGTTCGGATGACCTGTACCAGTGTTACCTTGAAAGCGATTAACGACTATTGAGCTGCCACTGGGAATAGAAACGTTTTGTGTATAAACTTGACCAATATTTGCAGAGCATCCCGATGAGACGTTCGTTACTGTGGACTCAATTGTTACTTGGGCTGTGGAACCGCCAGTATTCAAAATCGTCGCACCTGTGGTGGAACCGTTAAAATCATTTTTCATAGCAGGTGCAATAATTTCAGTGCCTGCATCAGTTGGGGTAAGACCGCGAGAGGCTAGAACGTAGCTTGCGGTGCTTGCATTTGTAATATATTCAACAACAACGCCTGCAATTGGGCCGCTGCTGGAAGTAACCGTAGCGCCACCAAAACATGCGGCAACAGCGCTACCGCCCCCGTTACCGCCATTACAAGAAGCAACGGGCGGAGTTGCTGCAGAAGGCGCAAAAGCAAACATCTTGTTCGCAGCGATAGTTTGATTTTGGGTATGGGTTGAACCATCATTCATCTCATATGTGATGGTAACGTTGGCTTCAGAACCAGCTGCCTGAACAAAGAAAATTGTCGATTGGCCAGAAAAGTCTCGCTTAACTGTGGGGAAGTAAAGCGTGTCGCTGGCTACTGACCCATCAATACCTTGATATGATGAGCGAGCTGTGCCACTAGACACACCTACAGAACCAGAGGCATTGTTGTTCAACGAGGTTACCGCTACTACGGGTGAATCAGAGGAAATAACAACTGAGCCCTGAAAACCCGATGGCAAGCTGGGGGTTAAACCAATACGACAACCGGAGCTAGCAGCATTTACTGTATCTGGACATGTTGCCCCCAATCCAGGATGAAAAATTACCGATGTATTACCATTTAGAACTGTACTGTCACTATAAGTATCCGAACTGCCCCCGGTAGGATGATATCCAACTGTAGCAACAGTCGCTGCATTACTTGTCGTGTTCTGAATGGTAAAGTTTGTCCACCAGCCAGACCCGTCAATACTTGATTGTGCAGATATGGAGAGTGTTGTGACTAACAACATGGTCATGACGATCAAGATTGAAAATATTTTGAATTTCCGCATTGTGTTTTATGCCTCCGACTACTAAAACTTTCAATAAAATTAAATTCGTAAGTTTACCTACAAACCCATACTAGTATTAAGGAGTTTACGAAGATAAGCTATAATCCTTTTGGGTAATCTTTCGAGGGGTATTGATTAATATCATAGGAAATTTGTCTCAATTTGTTAAATTACATTTACCTTTATTTAAAGTTACTACTTCTAATTAAGCTTATTGAAAATTCATGGAGAATTTTATGACGTTCCCCAATTTTTTAATTATTGGCGCTGCAAAATCGGGCACAAGTGCTATGTATCATTATATTCGGCACCATCCTGAGATATATATGAGTCCACGCAAAGAGACCCATTTTTTTGCTTTTGAAAATGTTGATCCTTCGACAAAAGGGCCCGGAGATACAATTCCTGGAGCTGTTACCAAACTCGAGGATTATCTTCTTTTATTCAATGATGTTCGCGGAGAAAAAGCGATTGGAGAAGCCTCTCCAACCTACTTGTATCTTCCTAGGGCCTGTGAGCGGATTCAGCACTATATTCCTGAGGTGCGAATGATTGCTATATTAAGAAATCCAGCAGATCGCGCTTTTTCTGCATTCATGCATCTTACGCGAGATGGGCGTGAACCTATTGCGGATTTTGGTCAGGCTTTAGCATTAGAGGAAGAACGGATTCGTATGAATTGGGGGCCAATTTGGCATTACAAGAATGGTGGTCTCTATTATGAACAGGTTAAGAGATATTTCCAGACATTTGGCAAGGAAAAATTAAAGATTTATTTGCATGATGAGTTTAACCAAAATCCACAAGTCGTCTTAAAGGATGTTTTTTCTTTTCTGGGGGTTTCAGATTCTTGGATTCCAGACGTTTCTATCAGGCCGAATGTTTCTGGTGTCCCTAAGAGTGAACGTTTGCATAAGTTAATGCATTCATTATTTCTTAAGCCTAATCCCTTAAAAGCGGCCTCACGGAAGATGATACCTGAAAATGTTCGCTGGCGCGTGACGACACAAATGCGCAATATGAACATCACAAAAAAGCCAATGCCACCACAAATTCGAGAGCAATTGATCGGTTTTTTTCGAGAGGATGTGAATAAGCTTTCACAATTGATTGAGCGTGATCTATCCCATTGGCTTGTGGAGTAGCTATTGTTTTTTAGCGAAGTTCATTTTTAAGATGTTGAGTGCGATTTTTTGTTCATCTGGCGAGAGCGTCCCGGTGATGATGAGTAGCAGTGGATAAATTAGCGATCCCCCCAATACTTGCCACCAAAATCCTAGTGGATGCATTAACCAAACAACGAGGCTCATACCGATTGTGCAGAAAATTGTCTTTAGAAAGGTTAATACTTGGGTATTGTTTTTTACAATACTCCGAACAGCGAGTGTGTTACAGATAAACAGGACGGTAATAGAGGTCAAACGAGCCATGCTGGCCCCGATTGCCCCCCATTTAGGAGCTAATGCGATATTAATTGCTGCATTGAGTATTGTGGTTAAGATTAAAAATTTAGCTGTTATAGACTGTTTGTCATAAACGATTAATAGACGAGAATCTAAAACGTTTAGAAAGGTGAGAACAAGGACAATAGAGATGATTTGTAGTGCCGGAATGGCTGAAGGCAAGCTTTCACCATAGAGCAGTTTGATAAGATCTCCGGCAAGTAAAAAGGTGGCTGCGGAAATTGGAAGCCCGATAATAAAGAGTAATTTGTATGATTGAGCGTAAATTGCTTCTACTTTGGTCGGGTTCTCCAAACGATAACGGGCTAGGACTGGTAGAATAGCTACGCGATATCCTTGGGGAATCATAGCAAGGGCAACTGTTACGGCCGTTGCCGCACTATACAATCCCACAACTTCTTCAGATGCCAAAAAGGACAGCACGATTGTGTCTAAACGGTTATCTAGAATAAAAAACACGCCAATAAATACAAAAGGCAGCCCGATCCTTAGCTGTTTTTGAATGAAAGCCTTGTCAGGCCATTCCCATTCTTGGACGTATCTTCTTTTAAGAATGTAAAGATTAATGATCATGGCAACCATGTTATTTACAAAAAATACAACTGCCATTGCAATAACATCAAATCCTAGCCAAAGAAATAGGCCCCCTAAAATTATCTGAAATAAGCTGCCAAAAAACACACTTATGCTAGTGAAGTGAAATTCTTCAAACGCTGCAAATGCTGCCCAGCAGAGATTATTGGTATTTTCTGGCCAAATACTCAATAGCATCAAACTGATTACCAGCTTGGTGTTTCCCTCGTAGTTAACGCTTTGCACAATGGCAAGAGCAATAAGAATGACAATGCTACTTAGCAATAAGCGCACAATCAGGAAATTGCTTATATACTTTTGCGCTGATTTTCGGTCTTTTGCTACTTCTCTGGTTAAGAGATGATCCAACCCCCAAAATGCAAATCGGCTGCCAATAAAAAAGTAAGAAACACCGATTGTGTAAATTCCTCCCTTTTCAATGCCTAAGAATTGTACGATCAGGATAAAAATAACAGCATTGCCAATGCGGTTGAGGGTATTTGTAATAATGCTAAATGTAGAATTTTTGAACAGCGTAAAGACAGTTTGCATTGTTAAGTGCCCGCGTTAATTCGATAAATCAGCCCTGCGGTTAACCCTTTAATTGCCGCGATAAAGGGGCCGCGATTACCACCATTTTTTGTTTGTCGCAGGGCGTGGGCTATTGCGTAAAAATAGGCATATGTAATTAGGAAAAATGTGTGCCATCCATGGCTATGTTTGCGAAAATAAATCATTTTGCTCCGTGACCAGTTTTTAGCCACTCTAGGGCTTCTAGTTGATTGACCGATTTTATGCCACATTGTGGCGGTCGGAACAGAACGAATGCGAAAACCTAGCCTTTTGGCTCTCAGGCAAAGGTCAGCCTCTTCATAATAGACGAAGAAATCAGGATCAAAGCCACTGGTTGCTTTAAGCACTGCTTTGGTGAGCATCATACCTGTTGCCCAGGCAAAATCAACATCTTGCGGATAGCTGTAGCGTGGATCGTCCTGTTGATTACGAGCAAGCTCAATTGCACCCAAGGTATACCGTTTTTGGAGCGCCCCTAGAGACCAAATTTTTGTGGGGGTGGCGTGGTAAAAAATCTTGCCAGTGAGAATGCCTATTTGAGAGTCTGCTTTGGCTTCATTTAGTAAATGAATTAAGAAGTCTGGCGACAAGATTGTGTCTGAATCCAATCTTAAGATAAATTCTGCACCTTCATTTAAGGCGTAGTTGAAGCCAATGTTTGCTGCTATTGCAGCTCCTTTATTTTCCTTAAGCTCAATGAGTTTACAATTGGGAAAATGTGTTTTTACTTTTTCGGTTGTATCGTCAGTTGAGCCGTTGTCAACAATGAGAATCGGATATGGGCCACCCTCAAGTGCCATTACCGTTTGTAGGCATTCAACTAAATCGTCACTTCTGTTGTATGTGGGAATAACGACCCAAATGGGTAAAGAGGTCATGGCTATTATGTCCTCAGCGCTTTTGGGGAGGTAAGCAAGACTTTTTTGCCGCTCCCCAACACCAGGCAATTTTTGTTAGATAAATTGCAGGAATTGTCGCCCAATGCTTTTTGAAAGTATCTGGGTGTTTGGAGACAATATTATAAGTAATGGCCAGCGCTATTAAGGGGGATAGAACAAGGATGGCAAGACGGTTCTGCAATAGGCGCGAGCCTGTGAATAATTGGGGGTATTGCAGTCTAACTTGCCGCATATGATAGCCTGAGCGGGCACAATCTTGCCATACGGCCGTAAACCTCTCACGCCCATGTTGATGAAACACAACGGCCGTTGGCTCAAAATATGGCAAGAATCCTGCCTCCTTCATTCTAGTTGTCCATTCAATATCTTGCCCTCGACTCAGTTCCTCATTTAGCAAGCCAACAGCATCAGTTACCTTTTTATGTACCGATAAATTAAGCGTGGGCAAATAAGACTTCTGGCCTGCCGGATTTGTAGAAAAAAATTCATGAAAAAGCGTTAAATTGTAGCTGAGGCTCCAATAATTTGTACCG
The DNA here is from genome assembly GCA_020634495.1 of Ardenticatenaceae bacterium. The sequence continues at coordinate 6,060 of JACKBR010000007.1, forward strand.
TTTGGATCAACACCACCACCGACTACCAGATGCCCTTGTGACTGAGCCTGCAAATGTCTTTCCAACCAAGTCGGCTCTGGCAAACAGTCACTATCTATAAATATAAGCAAATCATGTTTTGCCTGTTCGATGCCGATGTTCCTTGCTTTGGCTGCGTTCACTGCCTGTCCGGTATCAATTAGCCTGACAAGAGGATTATTTACCTGCTGATGAAGCTGTAAATCATCCTTGCCCACAACTAGAATTTCCCCAATTGCCGAGTATTGAGTTTGCTGGCTGATTTTTTCCAGGACGCGGTTGAGGAGCGGGGAGTTCAGGCTAGGGATGATAATTGACACAGTCATGATGATTATAATGAGGCAGTTGATTCAGGTAAGAACGCGGCGATTTGTTCGATCAGCCTTTGCCATGAAAATCGGCTGTTCCCCGCAACGATGTTCGCCTTAAACGCCTCCTCTAAATCATGAGCAAAATAATAGTCAATGGCCTCAGCCAACGCCTGAGGGTTTTCTGGCGGTACAACCAATCCCGTACGGCCGTCTTCAACTGCTTCAGCCAGCCCACCCACACAGGTGGTAATCACTGGCTTGCCCCGGCCAAAAGCAGTTTGCACAATGGCGCTCTGTGTGGCGCTGCGGTAAGGCAACACGACCACGTTAGATCGATCAATGGTGGCGGCCAGCAGTTCATCAGGTAAATATTCATCGATTAGGGTGACGCATTCGGTTAAGCCTCGCTGGCTGATTTGTGCCTGGTAGTGGCTTAGACCGCCTTGCCAAAACTCACCTGCCACCAGCAAATGGACAGGGTGTTTCAGTAGCGCCACTGCTTCCAACAAGACATCTAATCCTTTGTACGGCCGTACCAATCCACAAAACAGTAGAAGCGGCCGATCTTCCGGCAGCTCAATGGGACATTTAGTTGTAGGCTCACCGCCCAAGGCGGCATAAGTGGGCAGTGGCGAAACCACAATACGCCCTTGAGGCAGCGTTGCCCGCAAAATCGCCTCATCCGCCTGCGAATGCACAATAAAACCATCGCCGCGCCCCAGCACCCACTTTAGCGTCGGCGGCAGCAGCCAGCGGCTTAAACGCCCCTGCTCATGCGGCCGTACGTTGTGGCAGATGAATATTAGTTTAGGCTGTGACCTCAGTCGCTTTATGCCCCAGGCCAAACCCGCCCAAACCGGGGCAAAGTATGGATGCCACCAGGGAATAATGACCACATCAGGCTGCCAGGACTCCATTTGGTGCAGGGTTTGCCGCCAGGTTAGCGGGTTAAGCGGATCGAGGTTGTAATGGGCTTCCGTTTGCAACGGCCGTTCACTGGGGTCCTTGTCACTTTTGCCAGGGAACAGCCAGGCTGGATATTGACGCGAAAATGAAAGAAGCAGCACCTCATGCGCTTCCCGCAAATGCTGCGCCAGCAGCGTGGTGTAATGGGCAATCCCCCCTCGATACGGGTACGTCGGCCCCAGTAAACAATATCGCATCATGGCCCGGATTATAGTTGCCAGTTTACAAGTTTGCGAGTTTGTCAGTAGGGCACCCGCATACTCGGCTTCTCGGCTATGCACGCGGAGGCATAAATGCCCCCGCTACCTATGAAAGGCCCAAAGGGCCTGTTTTTCAAGCCCGATCGGGCTTCCATAACTAGCCGGATGGCTTCAGCCTCCGGCGATCTGGAATATGCGAGTGCCCTGGTTTGTCAGCGGCAAAGCTGCCAAACTCAACGCCCAGCCGCTCACAAAAAACCTTAACTTCCTACTGTCCACTTATCACTTTTCACTTTTTACTTATCACTTTTCACTCTTCACTTATCACTTATCACTTTCCACTTTTCACTTTCCCCTCCCTCCCGCTACAATTCCCCCATGATTTTAGTGACAGGTGCTACAGGGTTTATCGGCCGTTCGTTGATGGACTGTCTGGCGCAAGAAGGTCTGGAAGCCCGCGCTTACAAAGGTCGCATGAACGATCCGATTACGCTGCGCGAGGAGCTGAGCGAAATCACCACCGTGATTCATTTGGCTGGATCAGAGGCGCGGGGGCGCGACCGGCTGCTGCATCATGTGGATGTAGACGGCTGCGAGCGTTTGGTTGAGGAAGCCCAGCGGACTGGCGTGCAGCGCATCATCTATGCCAGCCGCCTGGGGGCAGACCCGGCAAGTATGCACGCGCTGTTGCAGGCCAAAGGGCAGGCCGAACGCATCATCCAGCGCAGCGGTATCCCTTATACAATTTTGCGCACAGCCACGTTGTACGGCCGTAACGACCGTTTCTTTGAGCTGATTGTGGGACTGGCCATCTGGTCGTGGCCATTTGTTTGGCTGCCCGGTGGCGGCAAAGTGAGAATGCAGCCGCTGTGGGTGGAAGATTTTGTGCGCTGCCTCATCCTGGCCCTCAAGCGGCCAGATTTGGAAAACAAAACCGTTTCTGTGGCTGGCAGTGAGCAGCTGCCTTACGCCACATTGGTTCAGCTTTTGCTGAATGTGTCCGGCTACCGGCGCGTGCCGCTGCCGGTGCCCATGTTGTTGTTACGGCCGTTAACACCCTTCTTTTTCCACTGGTGGTATTGGCCACCCGTTAGCCGCTACTTTATGGATCGTTTTTTTGTGCCAGAAGTTGTAGACCACGATGCCGTGTACCGCCAATTTGGCTTTCGCCCGGCCCGCATTCGGGACACCATCAGCTATTTGCGCCGCTCCGGCCTGGCCCTGAGAATTTTCCGGCGTTAGAAAAATGAAAGCACAGTTTAGTTCGGCTAGAAAATTCTGCTAAAATGGGGGCATGATGAAACGGTGGGGGCTGCTGGGTTTATTGTTTTTGCTGGGCTGCGCTGCGGAACGGCCGTTCCCCGCACCTACCCCAACCCCCACCACACCTGCGCCAACCGTCGTCGCCACCCTCGCGCCAACGGCCGTTCCCACCGCCACGCCAACGGCCACCGCCACAGCCACCGCCTCGCCAACGCCAACTGCGACGGCAACCGCCACCGCAACGCTTGAGCCAACAGCAACCCCATCCCCAACCAGCCCGCCACAGGGCGATACGGCCGTACCGGCCATCACCCAGCAATCCACCACCCAACGCTGGCAAAACGTGTCTGAATACAGCTTTTACAGCCCATCGCACCAGACAGACATCTTTTTTACCCTGTACACCCCACCCGGCTACGAACAATCTGACCAGCGCTACCCCGTGCTCTACTTTTTGCACGGCAGCCAGGGCAGCCACATCTTGTTTTGGAATGCCATCAGCCGGGAGGTGGCAGCGGCCAATGGCGATGCCGGGGCCTGGCTTTCTCAGCTCATAGCCAGTGGCGAGCTGCCGCCCTTCATCGTCGCTGCCCCCAAACGGCCGGCTGGCGAATGGGACGCGGCCAATGAACTGTTGGTAACCCAGGAGATGATTCAGGCAATTGATGGCAACTGGCGCACCATTCCAAACCGCAACGGCCGTTCCCTGGCCGGATTTTCGCTGGGAGCAGCGGGAGCCATGCGCTACGCGGCGCAGCATCCCGACCTTTATTGCAACACCATGCCTATGGCCGAAAGCGGGGTGGATGATGCCGCTACCTTGTGGGAACAAAACCAAACGGCCGTTTTAGAAACTGGTTTAGAAGTCGCTCTGGCGGTGGGTGAAGACGATATGCGGGCCATGACAGCCACAACGGCCGTTGACCAGCTCCTCACCGACCTCAACATCCCCCACCAGCTGCAAATTGCCCCCGGTGTGCCGCACAACTTTGGCCAGCTCTACAACGCCATTGGCCTGTGGGCCTTGCAGTTTCACGCCAACTGCTGGCAGCAGTAATTGTGAATTGTGAATAATTAATGATGAATTGTGAATGGAAGTCTCTCCTGTTTCATTCACAATTCACTATTCAAAGTTCACAATTCACAATTGCTTTTCAATGAGCGCCACCGCCTGCCCACTCCCATCTTCTGCCCGAATTTTCTCCCCCAGCGCGGCGGCTTGTTGGCGCATGGTTTGGTTAGAAACGGCCGTGTCCAGCGCATCGGCCAATTTGTGAGCCGTGAGCCTGGGCCGCAGGATCGCTTTTGGCCCCACGCCCAGCGCCGCCACCCGCTGACCCCAAAATGGCTGGTCGGCAAAATGCGGCACCAAAATGGACGGGACGCCCGCCCGCAAGCCCGCCGCCGTGCTGCCTGCCCCGCCGTGATGCGCCACCGCCGCCATTTTGGGGAAGAGCCAGCTGTGCGGTGCGGCAGGCAGCTGCAACACCGTTTTGGGCAGCTGCATATCCCCCAGCCCGGCCCAGCCAGAGAGCAAAATGGCCCGCTGGCCGCTCATCTGCACCGCTTCTAGCACAATGTCGGTCATCTTTTGCGGATTGCGCCCGGTCATGCTGCCAAAGCCGATGGCCACCGGCGGTGCGCCTGCTGCCAGAAAATCAAGCAGGTCGCCGGGTGGCTGCCACTGTTTATCTTCATCCAAAAACCAGTAGCCTGCCGTGTGAAAATTATCTGGCCAGTCGGCGGGATGGGGCACCACATGCGGGCTGTAGCCGTGAATAATGGTCATCTTTTGCCGGTCAGCCCGGTTGTCCCTGAGGGTTTGGGGCGGCAAACTGAGCATTTCAGTTCGTACCCGGTTGGCGATGTCTCCGTACAAATTCCAGGCGGCCGTTTCAATAAATAGCTTGCCAAAGAAATAGTTGATCCAGCTGCTGCGACCGGGCAGTGGGGCATTGAGCAAAACACGGCCGTCTTTTGTGGTGATTAGCGTTGGCTGCAATGGGGCGCTCACGTGAGCAATGCCTAGCTTTTGGGCCATGCTGGCCGCGTACACGTCAGATGTAAAGCTGCTTACAATGAGATCGCTGCCCTGGCAGGCGTCCCAGGCATCCTGGGCAATCTGCATACCGTGTTTATCTAACAGCTGTCGCATTATGCGCAATTGCACCACTGGATTATGCCCTTTTTCTACCCAATCGCGCCCGCCTTCGCTGGCCATCAGCGCCTGCATGTCAATTTGGGTGGGCAGGGGGACAAGGCCGTGTTGTTGAATCCAGTTGGCAAAATTATTGCCAGCCAAAATGCGAACGGTGTGGCCTTGCTGTTGCAACGCTTTGCCCAGGGCTATGGCTGGCTGCACGTCGCCGCGAGTGCCGTAAGCAATAAAGGTAATGATGCTCATGGGGCAATTTTACGTCGCTGCCGGGTAGGAGCCAATTTGTAGCAGGCTTTTGCCAAAGTCATTTTTACTCACGCGAAGGCGCAAAGGTTAGCATCTGGAATCTTTGCACCTTCGCGTGAAGTTTTCTTGCGATTTGCTACTTTGGTAAGAGCGTGCAATTTGTAGATAACGGCCGTTTCCACAAACGTTCAGTGAAATGTCCAAAGGGATTGACACGGCTGAACGGTTCTGCTATATTTTTGTTGATTGAACGATTGATCAACTAAAAAACTATGCCAAGAACAAAAGCACAAAACCAAGAAATCCGGGCGGCAACCAGAGCCGCAATATTAGAAAGCGCTTTGCGGCTCTTTGCCCAAAAAGGATATGCCCATACCACCACGCGCAGCATTGCCGCCGAGGCAGGGCTGTCTGTGGGCTTGATGTATCACTATTTTGAAAATAAAGAGAGTTTACTGCGAGCGGTGTTTGATTTTGTCATGGCCCGGATTGATGAAGGCATTACGGCCGTTTTGCAAAACAGCCCGCCCGATGAAGTGCTGGCCAACTTGCTGCACACCATTTTTGATCTGCTTGCCAGCGAGCCGGAATTTTGGGCGCTGTTTTACATGCTGCGCACCCAGCCAGCCATCATGGCCGTTTTGGGCGATGATTTTCGCCAACGAACCGCTTTGCTGCGGTCTTGCTTCATAGAAGAACTGGCCAAAGTGGGCTGGGCGGAGCCGGAGCTAGAGGCTTATTATCTTTACAGCGTTGTTGAAGGCGCTATTCAACAATATTTGCTGGACCCGGCCAACTATCCGCTGGCAGACATCGTGGAAAAAATGATTTCTCGATTTGGAGGTAAACAAACATGAACCAGTATGAAGTTTCCGTATCCCGTGTCATTGACGCGCCCCCAGCGGCCGTTTATGCGATTTTTGCCGATTACCATCACAGCCATGCGGCCGTTTTGCCCAAACCATACTTTACAGAGATGACGGTGGAAAAAGGCGGCACTGGCGCAGGCACAGAAATTACCGTGCATATGAGCGTTTTTGGGGCAAAGGTAACCTACCACATGGTGGTGACCGAACCAGAACCAGGGCGCGTGCTGCAAGAGGAAGACAAAGCAGCCGGGGTGTTAACCACCTTTACCGTAGAGCCAGTCAAAAATGGACAGGCGGCTAACGTCACTCTGTACACCCGGGCCAAAACCGCGCCGGGTCTGCGTGGCTTTATAGAAAAGCTCATCACGCCCTCCATTTCGCGCAAGATTTACAACGAGGAGCTGGATTTAGTAACGGAATTCTTGCAAAGGGAAGCGGTTTTAGCCGGAAGCAAGTGAGGGGGAGAAGTGATAAGTGATAAGTGAAAAGTTATAAGTGATTTGGTTACAGATCACTTTGCTGATTCGCTGAGGGCGGCCATCCACCGGTGGCTGAAGCCCCCGGCTAATTTGTGGAAGCCCTTTCAGGGCTGAAATGAGCCTCGAAGAGGCTTTCATAAACTAGCCCAGTCCGTTTACGGCTGGGCGGATCAAAAGTAATTTCTAGCCCAACTACTTTTGACTTTTGACTTTTCACCTTCACTTTTCACTTTTCACTTATCACTTTTTACTTTTCACTTTCCACTCGTCACCACCTACTCCGCACCCATCACCGTAAACGGGGCATCCGCAGCGGGCGTGGGCGTGGGGCGTGACGTTGGGGCAAAAATAGCGGCGATGAGGCAGAGAACGGCCGTTCCCACCAGAACCCACACCAGCACCCGCAAAAATACAGGGTTGTACTCCTCGACAAAGCTTTTAAGCTCCGCTTTGGTGGGGTCATCGGGCAGGTAATAAATTTGCACCGTGTCGCCAATTTCCGTGTCACCATACGTCTGCCCACCGACGGTGAAGCGGGCACGGCTAAAAGTGCCCACGTCAATCGAAAAATCAAAATCATCCATCTCCTGCACCGTCGGTTCTGGCTCCTGGCCTTCCTTGGCCATGAAGGTTACCGAGAAGTTGTACTCCAGCGTGTCGCTGCTGCTGCGGGTGGTGGACTTATCGACCAGCGTCGCTCGTGCTTCCCGCCCCTCGCTGCGAAACTGGCGCACCGTGCTCATCTGAATCGCGATGATACCCCACAGCATCCCGGCAAACATCAGGGCAACCACAGCCCACAATAACCATTCATTACGCAATAACTTTGGCATTTTTTCTCCTGTTAGAATAATTTAACGCAGAGACACGGAGGCACAGAGAAAAAAGAAAATCTGTGTCATCTGTGCAACCTGCGTTCCACCTTCCACCTTCCACCTTCCACTTTTCACTTTTCACTTTTTACTTTTCACTTTTTACTTTCTACCTTTCAAAAACCCTCATCAAACAACTGCGCCAGCTGGCTCAGTTCGGCCGTTTTTACCTGAACTTCTTCCGGGCTGGGATTCACCACCTGGTATTCGTGCAGCAAAAAGCTGGTGGCTCCGGCCAGCACCTCTGGCGTGTTGAACACATCGGTGGAAGCGCCTGCCCGGTCGCCCAGCCAAAGCGTGCCGGGATTTTGTTGGGCAAAAGCGAGCAGCGCTGCCTGTTGGCTGCTGGTCAGTTTGGCACCATTTTTGGCCACAAAGGCGGTTTCAAAGCTGCTGAGGGATGCTTTCTTTTCCGACCATTTTTCATGGCGGAAGATGTTGGCCTCTAACGGCCGTTTCCGTTTTACCTCCACCACCAGCCGCGCCGCCGAACGATGCGTGCCGCGCCGTCGTCCCTCATGATCATAGTAGCTGCGCTTGAAAATGATGGGTAGGTAGGCGGCCAAACGGCCGTTGCCCAACTTTCCCTCGTACCACTGCATCTGCTTCGCTTTAGCCGTGGGCTGCAAGCCCAAAGCATTGGCAATGGCCAGGCTGCCCTCGCGCCGCTGCTTGTTGCGATACAGCACAAAGCCAATTGGCCCGCCAATGGCCAGGGGAGGGAGGCAGCACACCAACACAAAAATAAAAAATCCGCCAAAAAAGTCATCCATCATCACAGCCTCACGTAAAGCCCCCAAGGGGTTCAATCACTTTAGGCCAGAACATCCATCAGGCAATCCTTGGGGTCTGGATATTGTTAGGATAACGGCCGTTCGATCAGAAAACGATCCAACGCTCCCTCCCCCTCGTTGGTGTTTAAAAAATAAATCGGGTAATTAGCCAACCCCCACCCCCCACGGAACAATTGCCCACTGAGCAAAAAGGCTCCCCGCCCCGCCTCAGCTAAAGATAGACATTAGAAACGGCCGTAGGCCACAAACGCCGCCATCAAGAAAAAGATTACCGTACCCACCGCCATCTGCGGCTCGCCTCGTTTCAGGCGCACGTTGGTTGCGCCCAGCATGATGATGGCCAGGCCCACCGCCGCTGCTGGCGTCAGCCAGGGCAAGATGCCCGTGAGGTGCGGCAGCACCACGCCAATGCCGCCCAGAACCTCCAGAATGCCCAACATCCGCAGAAATTGGGCCGAATAATCGGCGGCATAGCCAGTAAAGCCACCCTTAATCATCTCTTCCTTCGACTGCATGAGCTTCTGCCCCCCAGCGCCAATAAAAAGCAAAGCCAGCAAAATTTGCACAATCCACAGCGCGATGTTCATCCTTTTTTCTCCTTGATAAAATGGTGGATAGTAGATTAGAAGAAGGAACCCCCATGCTCCTGTGCCGTTGCGCCTGGCAGACAGGTTGCCAACCCCCACCCCCCACGCTACACTCACTCGCAAACTTGCACGCCTGCAAACTTGCAAACTCGCAAACTCGCAGACTTGCAAACTCGCAAACTCGCAAACTGGAGCACAATGCACAAAAGCCGCTTCATCCACCTCTTCTTCCTCGATGGCGTGGGCCTCGGCGGGGCTGACCCCGACATCAACCCATTTGTTACCGCCAACCTGCCAACCCTTACCGGGCTGCTAGGCGCGGGCTGGTACACCACGCGCCAACCCATCATCACCCAGCGGGCCAGCCTGGTGCCCACAGACGCCAATCTGAACATGCCCCACAAGCCGCAAAGCGCCACCGGCCAGGCGACAATTCTGACCGGGCGCAACGTGCCGGAGCTGGTGGGCGAACATTACGGCCCCAAGCCCAACCCTGCCGTGCAGGCGGTCATCGCCGAGGGAACCTTGTTTAAGGAAGTGGTGGACGCGGACGGGCAGGCGGCGCTCATCACGCCGTACCCGCAAGGTTATTTTGATGCCGTGGCGCGGGGCAAGCGGCTGCTTTCGGCGGTGCCGTTGGCGGCGGTGGAGGCGGGTTTAAGTTTGATGACGGCGGATGATTTGCGAAACGGCCGTGCCGTTAGCCCCGGCTTTACCGGGCAGGGTTGGCACGATCATCTGGGCTACACAGACATTCCCCTGTTCACCCTGGACGAAGCCGGGCGGCACATTGCCCGCATTGCCACCCGCTACCAGTTCAGCTTCTTTGAGCATTGGCCCAGCGACCGGGCCGGGCATCGCGGCAGCCTGGCAGACGCCGCCGCCCACCTGGAGATGATCGACGCCGTGCTGGGTGGCCTGCTGGCCGCCTGGGACGACCAAAATGGCCTGCTCATCCTCACCAGCGACCATGGGAACATTGAAGAGAAGGATCAGCGGCAGCACACGCGCAATCCCGTGCCCACGCTTTTGGTGGGCGCAGGCCATGCCGAACTGGCCGCCCAAATAGTAGATTTGCGCGATATTGCCAAAGTCACGCGCCACTTTTTGGATTTGCCAATACCAATTTATGTTTGAGCGTTCCCCACCTGTCATTCCCGTGAAAATGGGAATCCACCACGACTCAAACATGGATTCCCGCCTGTGCGGGAATGACAACTGTAGGAAGCGTTTGAAATAGACAGAAGGATTTTGTTATGACGATTAGTTCTGAAAAATTTCGTGAAGCCCTGCGCCTGTTTCCCGCCGGGGTGACGATTGTGACCATTAAAGCGCCTGGCCATGACCAACCGCACGGCCTGACGGTTTCCGCCTTTGCCTCTATCTCGCCGGAGCCGCCGCTGGTGATGATTGCCATCGATCACCGTGCTTCTGGGCATGAACTTTTGGAGGTTGACGGCGCGGTCTTTGCCGTCAACGTTTTGTCGCAGGAGATGAGCGAGCTGTCTAACCGGTTTGCCTGGATTAAAGATGAGGATCGCTTTGCTAAGGGGGATTGGGGAACGGCCGTAACCGGCGCACCCATTTTACAAAACGCCCTCGCCTGGCTCGATTGCACCATCTACAACCGGCAAGAAGCAGGCACACACACCATCTACATTGGCGAAGTGCAAGCGTCTGGCACGCCCGGCGCAGGCGCTCCCCCGCTCATCTACTGGAATCGTGGCTATCGTAACTTAAAAATTAGCGAAGAATCGACAGATTGAGATGGATTGTTGTAAACCTGTTGGATAGATGCAAACTGAGGTGCAGCCTTGCCTGAAGAAACCCAAATTGAAGCGTGGCCCGTGAGAATTATTCGCAGCCAGAAACGCAAAAAAACGGTGAGCGCCGAGCTGCAAAACGGCGAGTTGGTTGTGCGTGCCCCCGCCCGCATGAGCCAAAAAGAGCTCAAACCGATCATTGAAAAATTGCAAAAGCGGCTGCAAAACAAAACCAGGCAGGCACCTAGAACGGATGAAGCGCTGGAAGCGATTGCCCAAGAGTTAAACCAAACCTACTTTTCGGGTCGATTAAAGTGGCAATCGATTCGCTACGTGACCAACCAGACCAAACGATTTGGCAGCTGCACGCCCAGCCTGGGCACCATTCGCCTGAGCCATCGCCTGGCAACCATGCCAGACTGGGTATTGAACTATGTGGTGGTGCATGAGCTGGCTCATTTGGAAGAGGCCAATCATGGCCCCAACTTTTGGGCGCTGGTCAACCAATATCCGCTCACCGAACGGGCTCGTGGTTACCTGATGGCCATTGGTCTGGAAGAAGATGCTGCTGGATGATGGGGAACGGCCGTTTCCCCCGATAGTTTGTTTTTGGTTTTTACTGCAAAACTAACTGGGTCACATGCGCGGCAATCGTGTCTTGTTGGCAATCGCGAAAAACACTTACGCGATGGTGGCCATCCTGCACGTAGTAGGCATTCCCCACAGCCACAACGGAGATGGGCGGCAAGGAGGCCAACTGCTGGCGAGCCTGGCGCACGCCTTCCAGGCGGCTGCGGCTGTGGCTGCTGGTCAGCCGGAAGTTGGCGTCAAAATCATGGCTGCGGGCCTGGCTGGCGGTGCCTTTGATCTGGCTCAGCGGCACCTGGCAGATGCCCCGGTAGTGGCTGTCGGCGATGGCGCGGCCAGCGGTGGCTTCGTTTAAAGTGGGCAGCGGGGCTGTTTTTTGGGTCAGGCGAGAGATGGTTTTGCTGGCCCAGTTTTGCAATTTATGTCCGTTAGTTGTTGAAGTTGTTGCAAACATGATTTTGTCCTTTACTCGCCAATTTTTGCTGCCAAACGTTATCTGATTGGTAGGATACGGCCGTTCCGTGACAGCAACGTGACACAATTCCCCGCATCGGCTAAAATTCGCTAACTCCCCGATAACAAGCTCAAGATTTGTGCAAAGGACGATTTACGCCATGCACCTGACCCTCAACTTTTTCGGCGGCTTTCAAGCGGCAGTTGACCAGGAACCGATTCCCGAATCACGCGCCAAGCGGATTGAAGCGCTGCTCATCTTCCTGGCCATAGAAGCCAACCGGCCTCACCGGCGCGAAACGCTTATTGGCTTGCTTTTCCCCGACATGCCAGAGGCGGCGGCCCGCACCAACCTGCGCCAGACGCTCAGCCGCCTGCGCCGGGCCATTCAAGATGCCCAGGCCAATCCCCCCTTTTTGTTAAGCACCCGCGAATCAACACAGTTCAATTTGGAAAGCAGCCACACGCTAGATGTTGTTCAGTTTGAACAGGGTTTAGCAGGCTGTGCCCAGCACCGAAGCGGGCGCAGCGGGTCTTGCGCCGACTGCATGGCTTTGGCGGCAACGGCCGTATCCCACTACAAAGGCACGTTTCTCGATGGTTTTTTTCTGGAAGACAGCACGCTTTTTGAGGAATGGCTGTTGGGCTACCGGCAGCAGTTCCAGACGGCGGCGCTGGAAGCGTTGGATGAGCTGGCCCAGTTTCACGAGCGGCGCGGCGAGTACGAGCAAGCAGCAGACTTTGCCCGGCAGCAGTTGGCCATCGAGCCGTGGCGTGAACCGGCCCAGCAGCAGCTCATGCAGGCCCTGGCTCACCTGGGTGAACGGAATGCGGCCCTGTCGTCCTACCACTCTTTTTGCCAAATGCTGGAGGAAGAGTTGGGCGTATCGCCGCTGCCAGAAACGGCCGCTTTGGCGGAACAAATTCAAGAGACGGCGGCAGAACGGCCGTTTAACCTGCCGCCGCGTGAGCAAAATATGGTGGGGCGCACCGAGGAGCTGGCCCGGCTTTCTGCCCGGCTGGCTGATCCGGCGCAGCGGCTGCACACCATCGTGGGGCCGGGGGGCATGGGCAAAACGCGGCTGGCGCTGGAGGCCGCCTGGCTGGCGGCAACTGCCCATCTGGGCCCATTCTGGCACGGCGTCTATTTTGTGCCGCTGGCGGGCGTGGCGGCGGTGGAGTCGGATCGATTTAATCCGCTGGTTACGGCCGTTGCCGAAGCCATCGGCTACACCTTTGCCGGGTCAGACGAGCCGCAGGCCCAGCTGCTGGGCTACCTGCAAGACAAAAAGATGCTGCTGGTGCTGGACAACCTGGAGCATTTGATGCAGCCGGGGCGGGTGCTCATTCTGGCGCTGCTGCAACGAGCGCCGCTGCTCAACCTGCTGGTGACCTCCCGCGAGCGGCTCAATTTGGCCGAGGAACACACCCTGGCTTTGGGTGGATTGCCCACCGCTGCCAACGGCAATCATGCCAACTTAAGCCCGGCGATGGCTTTGTTTGTGCAGCGGGCGCAGCAGGTGGAATCTCGTTTTGCCCTGGCGGAATCGGGGGATTGGTCGGTAACGGCCGTTGCCGAAATTTGCCAGCTTTTGGATGGCCTGCCGTTGGCCATTGAGCTGGCGGCGGCCTGGGTTCGTCTGCTGTCTTGCCCGGAAATTTTGGTGGAGCTGCGCCACAATTTCGACAGCCTTAGCGCCAGTGTGGTCGATCTGCCGCAGCGCCACCGCAGCCTACGCGCCGTTTTTGATTACTCCTGGCAGCTGCTAACGCCGATGGAGCGGCAAACGCTGTCCCAGTTGGCCATCTTTCAGGGTGGTTTTGAGCGGCAGGCGGCGGCCACCATTACCGAGGCGCGTTTGCCGCAGCTTTCTGCCTTGTTAGACAAGTCGTTTTTGCGGCGGCAGGTGGGGGAAACGGCCGTTCGTTCCCGCTACGAAATGTTGGCGGTGGTGCGCCAATTTGCCGCCGAGCATTTAGAAAATGGGCAGGTGGGGGCTGATCTGCGGCAGCGATACGGCCGTTACTACCTCGAATTGGTGGCTGCCCAAACGGCCGATCTGCAAGGCGAAAACCAGCGGCAAGCCCTGGCCACCATCAACCAGGAAATTGAAAATATTCGCCAGGCGTGGCGGTTGGCCGTCACCCTGCCAGACGTCACCGCGCTGGATCAGGCAACCGAAGCGCTGTCTCTCTTTTTGTACATGCGCAGTTGGTTCCGCGAGGGCGTGACGCTCTTTGGCCAGGCGGCAACGCAGCTGGTGGGCAACGCGCCAGCGGCTGTGCTGGCCAAGTTCAAGGCGCGGCAGGGCTGGTTTGCCTTTTTGCTTGGCGACCGCAGCCAGGCAGAGCTGTTGTTGAACGAAAGCATCAACGAGCTGCATCCAGAGGGCAGGCCAGAAGCAAGGGCTTATGCGCTTAACTATTTGTCTGTGGTTCAGTATGTGCAGGGAAATTACGAGGCGGGCTGGGCCACCTGCCAGAAGGCCCTGGCCATTGGCCAACAGCATCAACTTTCTTACAGCCAGGCGATTAGCAACAATATTTTAAGCCAGATTGCCTATCTGCAAGAACGGTATGAGGTTGCTTTAGCCCATTCACAAACGAGCCTTCAGCTAGAACGGGCTTTGGGAAATCGCTGGAGCATGGGCTTTTCGCTGGTGAATTTGGGCCGCGTGGCGTATGCCCTGGGGGATTTTGCTACGGCCAAGGCCAATTATGAAGAAAGTCTGGCCATTCGGGAGGGGATGCAGGATGCGCGGGGGCAGGGTTTGTGCCATTTATATTTGGGGGATACGGCCGTTGCCCTGGATGAGGCCACGGAAGCGATGAGCCATTATCAACGAGGGCTGGCAATCTTCCGTCAGATTGGGGATCAGACAACCGCTGCCAATGTGGAAGCGCGCCTGGCCAAACTAGATCAGTAGTCGAGGGGCTTTTATGGACGTGGCATCTGGGCAAAATCTGTTTGAGAAAATAAAAGGCGAATTATCACCCAAGTTTTTGTTGCCAACGCTTATGGCTGGCAGCATTGTGGCCTTGTTTGAGATTGTTCTGGCTGTTTCGTTTGCCGCCCTCATATTTGCCGGGCCGCTGGCCCCTTTTGTGGCCAGTGGCATTGGCCTGGCATTGTTTGGCACGGTCGTGATGGCCGTTGTGACGACGCTGTTGGTCTCGCTGCCGGGTACGATTTCTGGCAACCAGGATGCGCCTGCGGCCGTTCTGGCGGTGATTGCCGCTGCCATCGCTGGCCGGGTCACGGCGGATGCAGAGTCGGTATTTGTGACGGTGGTAACGGCCGTTGCCCTCACCACGCTGTGTACCGGCCTGATCTTTCTGGGATTGGGAACATTTAAGGCGGGGCGCTGGGTTCGTTTTTTACCGTTTCCGGTTACTGGCGGCTTTTTAGGCGGCACGGGCTGGCTGCTGCTTGCCGGTTCACTGAGTTTGATGACTGATCTGCCGGTAGCCGTACCGGGAATGGCAATCTTGCTGCAACCAGATGTTTTGGTGCGCTGGCTGCCTGGGCTGTTTGTGGCCCTGGCGCTCTTTTTTGCCACACGCCGCTTTGACCATTTTTTACTGATGCCAGGCATGATCCTGGGCGGCATTGTCTTGTTTTACCTGGTCGTCTGGCTCACTGGCGTTTCCCCAGAGGCAGTGGCCGATGCAGGCTGGCTCTTAGGCCCGTTCCCAGACCAAAGCCTGTGGCTGCCCCTCACCAGCCTGGATTTTGGCAAGGTGGATTGGGGTGCAATCGGCAGCCAGACGGGGAGTATTCTAACCATCCTCATTATCAGCACCGTGTCGCTGTTGTTGATTGCGGGCGGTTTAGAGCTTAGCACGGCCGAAGATGTGGACCTGAACCGGGAGCTGAGGGCCGCGGGACTGGGCAATTTGTTGGCCAGTTTTGGCGGTGGTCTGGTTGGTTTTCAGCAGCTTAGTCTTTCTGTCTTGAACATGAAGATGGGGGTGTCTAACCGGCTGGCGGGTCTGGTTGCGGCCGGTCTGTGTGCCGTTGTTTTGTTTCAGGGGGCAGCGGTGTTGGCGATTGTGCCCAAGGTGGTTTTGGGTGGTTTGCTGCTATATTTAGGCATTTCTTTCCTGTATGAATGGGTGGTTGAATCGTGGTTTAAGCTGCCCAAGGCGGATGCGCTGATTATTGTGCTGATTGTGGTGGTGATTGCTGCGGTTGGTTTTTTGCAAGGGGTGTTGTTGGGCTTGGTGGCGGCCGTTATTTTGTTTGGGGTGAATTACGGCCGTACCAACGTGGTGCATCATGAACTGTCTGGGCGGCACATGCGCAGCCGGGTCACCCGCTCCGCCGCCGAACGCCAGACGCTGCAAAGTTTGTCTGACCAGATTCACGTCTGGCAGCTGCAAGGTTATATTTTTTTTGGCACGGCCGACACGCTGTTGAGCCTGATTCGCAGCCGGGTGATTGCTGAGGACAAAGCCGGGGTGACGTTTGTGGTGCTGGATTTTCAACGGGTCACGGGTTTGGATTCAACGGCCGTTTTCAGCTTTCAAAAATTGCAGCAGGTGGCCGATAAACATCAGCTTACCGTTGTGCTAACTGGGTTGCTGACCCAGTTTCAGCGCCAACTGCAAAACGCCATGGGGGAAAATGGTCGCGGGCAATGGTTTACAACGTTGGACGAAGGATTGGAATGGTGCGAAGACGCTCTGTTGCAGCCAACGGCCGCTGCGGAGCCATCGTTGGCAACGCTTAAGGAGCAGCTGCAATTGTTGTTGCCAGACGGCCGTGTGGTGGATGGGCTGCTGCCGTACCTGACGCGGCACGAGGTTCAGGCTGGCGATGTGTTGATGACCCAGGGCAGCGCCCCGGATTCGCTCTTTTTTGTGGAATCGGGTCAGGTGACAGCGCAGTTGGAACGGCCGTCTCACGAACCGGTTCGCCTGGAAACGATGGGCCAGGGCCGGGTTGTGGGCGAGATGGGCTTTTATTTGGGGCAGGCGCGCACCGCATCGGTAGTTGCCGATAAGCGCGGTGTGGTTTACGAACTGTCTCGCCAAAAATTGGCTCAGATGGAGGCCGAAGCACCGGAAGCAGCCGCCGGGCTGCACCGGCTTATTGCCTATTTGCTGGCGGAACGGGCCACCCATTTGGTAGAAACGGTCGAGGCATTGCAGCGATGAGCTGCTTTATGCAGAATCTCTAGCTGCATATCACTGTTGATCCGCCCAGCCGTGAACGGCCTGGGCTAGTTATGAAAGCCTCTGCGAGGCTCATCTTCAGCCCTGAAAAGGCTTCCACAGAGCAGCCGGGAGCGTCAGCTACCTGCGGACAGCCACCATTGGCGCAGTCGCAAACTGATTTGTGCCCAGACGCCGGAGGAGCACGTTTAGGGTTGTGGCCGTTCCCGTTTGTACTGTTCCGGGCTGTCCAGATCGCGCAAAACGGCGTCTGTTGGCACTTCTACCAGGTGTAATTTGCCAGCATGGCGGCGCAGCAGGCTGCGAGGGGCATCGCCAGGGGGCAGCGCCAGCAGCTCGGCAAAATAGTCTCGGCCAATCAGCACCGGATTCCCCCGCCGCCCGGCAAACACCGGCGCAATGAGATCGCTTTTTCCCTGCCAATACGCCTCCAACAGCAAAGCAATTGTTTCCGGTGCCACCATTGGCTGGTCGGCCAGCATGACGAGCACGGCCGTTACATTTTCATCTAGCTGTCGCACGGCCGTTTGCAATGAAGAGAGCATTTCGCCTGAGGCATAATCGGGGTTATGTAAAGTTTGAACACCTGCTTTTTGGGCAATTTTTCGCACAGCATTTGCCTTGTGGCCGGTGATCACCAGCAGGTTGTGTACGGCCGTTTGCTGCAAATTTTGTATTGTTTGGCCCAGGACAGTTGTGTGGCCCCAGGGAAGAAGCTGCTTGGTTTGGCCCATGCGTTTGCCCACGCCTGCCGCCAGGATAACGGCCGTTACCCGCTGGTGTACTTCACGCACGGGCTGCGCTGTTTTGACTGCGCCAATAATCACCCGGTCGATGCGGGCTGTGTGCAGCAGCTGCTGGGCAATCTGGCGGGCGGCGTTTAGCTGGACGGCCGTTTCTACCTTGTTGAGAAATGGCACCACCCGCGCCGTGTCAGGCACGTTCTTCAAGCCCCCTTGTGGATGAACAATTAAGTTGGCCACATCATTTGCTGATAAATGGCTACGGGTTTCTGGCCATTGAAGCAACGCTGCGGCTATTTCTGGCCGGTGGGTGACTTCTGGGAAACGGCCGTCCAGGGCATCAATTCCCACAACCGGCACGACCACCGTGGCCGCTGGCGGGATCACCGGTTCATGAGCCGCTGGCGCTTTAATGGGGCGCATCCGCGAACCGTCTGCCTCTACCAGGACAAAATCGGCAAACGGCCGTGTCAGCCATTGGCCCGGCAGCTCCGGCGGGACTCCCCGCGCTTTTTCCCCCTCAACATTTCCCACAACCAGGCAAATTCCGCGCTGCTCCAGGGCACTTCTTATTTCTGCCTCTCCATTCTCTATGCCTTCTGTGGCAAAAATCACTTTTTGGGCCAATTTCATTTGGGCAGCAAAGATGCGCGTGGTGGTGGTGAGGATGCGGCGTCCGGGCAGGGCCGCGCCCAAGGCAAAAAGCAGGCTGGTTTTGCCGCCGCCGCCCACAAAAGCAATGAGCTCATTGGCCTGACGCAGGTTGAAGGCAGCGGGTAGGGTGATCGTTTGGCTCATTGCTGCCGGTTCAAATGGGTGAGCACGGCTTCCAACACGCCACCGCCAACAGACAAGGCTTTGTCGGAGATGGTGAAGCAGGCGGCCACATCAGCACGGGCATCAAGATCGCCAATTTTGAGGCCAGCGGGTACTTCGCTGCCGGGAGCAATGAGTCCGCGCAGTACACCAGCAAACGGCGCAATAACGGGTTTGCCCGCCACATTGCCAATGATTTGACCTTCCTGCACCAAATCGCCAATTTCTAATCGCCAATCCACTTTCCCTGCTGCTGGTGCCCGCAGCACCCGCTCGGCACCCTTGCCAGCCACAATGCCTGGCGTGCCGGTGTTCGGCAGCGCGCTCCCTTGCCAAATGACGCGCCCCAGGCTGTGGCCGCGCATGGTTTCAATGACAGCGTGGCAATCGACGCCAGCGGTAAAGCCTGGCCCCAGGGCGATAACCAGGTTGGCCTGGTCGGTGTGGGTGTCGATGTTGCGTTTGGCCATGCGGGCATCGATGAGGATCGGTGGTCGGTGGTCGGTAATCGGTGATCGGTGATCGGTGGTCGGTGATTGGCTGCTGATTACTGCTAACTGATTACTGATAACCGGCAGTTGGGGAGCAACGAGGACGGGGATTTGGCCAGAATGGGCCAGCTTGAGCGCTTCGTCGGCGGAATGGGCCAGTTGGGCGTGGAGGGTTTCGATGGTGATGTGGTTTTGCAGAACGGCCGTTGCCAAAGCAACCTTGCGCCGGACAACAAGAGGCTGTGCCAGTTCTAGCACAATTACAGGAAAGCCTGCCTGATGGAGGCGGTAAGCAACGCCTGTGGCCAAATCACCGCCACCGCGCAAAATAACAAGATGTTGTGGAAATAGCATGTGCTGATCTTACCTGAGAGCGAACTGTTGGGGCAAGCAGTTGGCCAAATTAGATGAGAATGTGAAAATAGGTACAGTTCGGCTTTACTTTAGAGGTGGGTGTTCTGTATAATGCCCCCTAGTTGCGCTCGTATCGGAAAATACCTGTTTGTAATGGCCTAATTGAATATTCTTGAAAACACGTGCGGTGCCGCGCTTAACAGGGATGCCACATGGGTACGGCCGTTATTTTAGACGCCTATTGAACAAAGCCCATCGGATTATGCACTCTGTTAGCCAAGCCGCTTACTTTACATAAATTCAATTCCAGGGGCTTTTGCATGACATTAACAAAATTTGGCCGATACGAAATTAATAAAGTATTGGGTCAAGGGGGGATGGCTGAGGTTTACGAGGCGCATGATCCAGTTATTGAGCGACCAGTTGCCTTAAAGATTATCCGCAAAAATTATTCAGATGACGTGCGCTTTAAGCAGCGTTTTCGGCGTGAGGCAAACATTATTGCCAATCTGGAACACCGGGCAATTTTGCCGGTGTACGATTTTGGTGAAGATGAAAAGACCGGGCAGCTTTTTTTGGTCATGCGCCTGATGCCAGATGTGTTGAACTATCGCATTGAGCGCGATGGCCCCATTTCATTAGAAGAAACCAGTCGAATTTTGAACCGTTTGGCCGCAGCCCTGGCCAAGGCGCATGGGCGCGGCATTGTACACCGGGATATTAAGCCAGCCAATATTTTGTTGGACAGTGACGGCACGACGTTTTTGTCTGATTTTGGCCTGGCGGCGTTTGCGGCCAAGATCGAAACCAGCCAGGTGCCTTCTTCTTACGGTGGCTCGCCATTTTACATGGCCCCAGAGCAGTGGCTGGATGAAAAAGTAGGCACGCACACGGATGTGTATCAGCTGGGGGTGACGCTGTTTGAGATGCTGACGGGGAAACGGCCGTTTCCTGAAACCGATATGATTGTGCTGCAAGACCGGCACATCAACACCCCCATTCCCACTGCCAGAGATATTAACCCGAAGCTCCCGCGCAACATTGAGCCCATTCTGGAAAAAGCGATGGCCAAAAATCCGCTGGATCGTTACCAAACGCCGCTGGATTTGGCTGACGCAATTGCTGCCTTGCTGCGCCCGGAAAGAATCAAGAACCGGTATGAAATTAAGGAGGAGCTGCAACACGGGCGGCTGGCCGTGGTGTATCTGGCCAGGGATTTGTTTAAGGATCAAGATGTTGCCTTAAAGGTGATGAAGCATAAGCTGATTCGCAATTTGGCTTACCAGCAGCGGTTTGAGCAGGAAAAGCAGATTGTAACCAATGTTCAGCACCAGGCGTTTGTGCCTGTTTACGATATTGATCAGCATGAGGGACGGCCGTATTTGGCCATGCGCTTTATGGAAGGGGCGTCTTTGCGGGAGCGTTTTCGCAAGGAGCTGGCCTCTTCAAAAGACAAGGATTCAGACTTTTCGGTAGATACCATCTGCCGCCTGGCGGAACATTTGGCGCAGGGCTTAGAGGCCGTTCATCAAACAGGCAAGGCACATGGCGAAATTAATTTGGGCAATGTGCTGCTGGATGCGACAGGCAATTGGTACCTGGCCGATTTTCATATGCTCGACGTGGCGGAATTGACGGAAGTGGTTCTGGAACAGGAAGCGCCGTTGGGCTATCTGCCGTACCTGACACCAGAGCAATGGCGGGGTGAATCCCCAACACCCAAAACGGATGTGTACCAGTTTGCCATGATGTTGTTTGAGCTGTTGACGGGGCAACGGCCGTTCCCCGACATGCCCGCCCCTAAGCTGCGGCAGGCTGTTGAAAATGATTCGCTGCCCAAAGTCACCAGCCTGAAACCAGAACTGCCGCCTAAATTTGACACAATTTTTGCTAAAGCAATGGCCAAAAAGCCGCAAGATCGTTTTGCTAGCGCCAGTGAGGTGGTAAGCCGGTTGAACCAGGCGCGTGAAAATCATACGTTTGAGACGCTGAAACAGCAGGGGGATGATTGTTACAAAGAGAAGCATTGGGATGAGGCGATTGCTGCGTACAACAAGGCATTGGAGATACGGCCGTATGATTCGGCCGTGCAGGCGTCCCTGGATCGCGCCGAGAGGCGTAAAACGGAGTCCGGCATTTTCCATCGCGGTCAGCTGGCGATTGATGAGAACCGCTGGGAAGATGCCGCCTTCTTCTTGCAGCAAATCCCTTCCACTCCAGAAACGGATGATTTGCTGGAGCATGTGCAGCAAAATATCTTAATCGAGCGGCAGTACGATGAAGGGAAAGCGGCCATGCTGCGCCAGGAGTGGATCGTGGCCAAGCACCTGCTGGAGGAGACAGACCGGCTGGAGCCAAATTACAGGGATGTGAACAAGCTGTTGGGCCAGTTGGCAGAAAAGATCAGCGAGATACTGCAACAGGCGCAAAACGCGGCCGACCAGGCAAAATGGGCCGAGGCGTTTTCTTTGCTGGATTCGGTGGATGGTGAGGAAACGGCCGTTGCCCTGCGTGAAGAATTTGTAACCCAACAGCGGCAGGCTGGCCGCACTGGCTGGTGGTGGTCGCTTACGCGCAACGAGAAGATAACGATTGTGGCAACGGCCGTAACCCTTTTGGGCATCATAATTACACTGATTACCTTTTTCCCTGGCCTGTTTACTGGTGGCGGGGAAACGGCCGTCGATTTAACGCCAGACGAAAAGATTGCCTGCCTGCAAAAAGCTGAATCGTCATTGCTGCTCACCTACGCCGGAGAACCAGACATTGAACTGATGCAGGGAGAAACGGGCAACATTCGGGGGGATGGGCAACTTATTAACCTTTTGCTGCAATGGGGGCCAGCAGACTTGTCTGAATCTTGCCATGAATTCATTGCAGGCTTAGCAAGCGAATGGCAGGCCACAAATGGCGAGCTTGAGGCAGTGGAGCCAGGGAAATATACCTACCGGCGATCATCTTTGTCCTATGACAAAGATAGAATTGTTGTGACTTTGTCATATCAAGATCAGGAGTTGTCTAATACGTTCTTGTTAAACTTTGCACCATAGCAGAATAAGCCACTTTGGGAATATCATGACAAAACAAAGAAACATAATCGTTTGGGCAATATTGATTTTATTGGCAACTTCTTGCAGCAGCCCGCCAGCTGCTTCGTGTAGCTCATCTGTGCAGATTTATGATCTGGACAGCGCTGCCCCTGGAGAAACTGTCTTTTTGACCTTGACCAAAACGGGGTTTGGCTGGGACTACAGCTGGTCTACAACGGCGGGCAATTTTGATGATCCACATGCTAGTTCAACGGCGTTTACGGCCCCGGATGATGAAAAAACCGTTACCGTGACGGTTGAAGTAGAAGATGAGCAGGGCTGTGCATATACAGACAAGATAGAGATCGAAGTGATGAAGGCTGAGGCCGAAGGTGTTGATGAAACGGATGAACAAGAAACGGCCGTAGCCGAAGCTCCCACCGCAACCATTACCGTGGAAGCAACACCTATGCACACTGACACCCCCGCACCAACGGTAGAGCCCTCCGCCACGCCTGAACCATCACCCTTGCCAGCCCCCACCGAAACGCCAACGGAGGCACCCTCTGCCACAAAGCCGCCGCTGCCTACCTCAACGCCGCAGCCCGTATTGGTTAATCCGGTTATTATCCATCATGAAATTTTGCCAGGAAGCGCTTTGACATTGGCCTGGGACTGGGAAGATGAACTGGGGCCGGACCAGAATTTTGCCGTGCGTTTTTGGTCAAAAGCCGACCCTCGGCCAGAAGCCCGCTACAGCATTACCTGGACCAAGGAACGTATGTATCAATTTAGCGTCGCTGGTTATCCGGCAGGCGAATATTATATGAATGTGGCAGTGATGATTGGCCCAAGCGTTGGCGAACATTTTGAAGTTGTGCGCTCGCAGGATGTTTTGGTTTATGTTCCACCAATCCCAACAACACTTCCCCCACCGTAATTATTTTTGACATTCGCTTGTATTGTAATGGAACTTGATGGAGATGTTTATAAAAGGAGATGAGTACGTAGGGAGGGCCGTGATTCGTATTGGGATGGCTGTTTTCTTGGCGGCGACCTTGATGCACCTGCTGCTAGACGTTTTGCAGGTGCAGGCCGCCGCCGAACAGCCATCTTTCTCTGTTTTGCCCGCGCAAATCCAGGTTTCCACATCGCCAGAATGGTTTAATGACTGTGTGCCGCAAAAGACGCTTGTGGCCGGTATTGGTTTGGGAACGGCCGAGCAACTCATTAATCCGCAAACTCTCGTTTGGCCATATGCTGGTGAGCTAGTGACGATGCAGGCTCAGGTAGCGGGCATTATCACCAATGAACCACTGCCAGAGGCGGTTGCCTTTTCCACCAGTTCCGCTGAACAAGTTACCGCTACGGAAACGATTACAGATGAGGTCGCCTATTATTTGGCCGCTGCAATGCAGCCAGCCCTGGCGGTTACTTCGACTCTTTTTTTTCCCCTTGAGCCGCATCAAACGGCCGTTTCCCCACAACCCGTTCCCATCAACAATCTATCGCCAAAAGGGTCTGGCCCGCGCGGTTTAGTTCTGTACGGCCAGGTAATGCAGCCTGACTTATGGCGTTCTGTAGGGCGTTTGACGCTGGCTTCTGTTTCTGCACAGCGGGACGCTGAGGAAAGTCATGAAGAAGTGTTGGCGTTTCCGCCCCTGGCCGCCGAAACTGAGCTGGTGGTAACGGCCGTTTCCATCGACAATGACGCAGATGATCGGGCCATCCTCATTGAGGCTGCTGCTGGCGGTGTGGTTGCCGCTGTTACGGAAACAGGCCCAACAAATGGCGACATTTTAAATATAACAACGCTCACGTTAACGGCCGTTCCCACGGGAACCAGCCAGTTAAGCCTGACCATCAAATCGCCACCGTCCCCGGTAGGGGATTCGGCTACGCTCATTGGGCTTAATTTGAACTATCCTTGCAGCAGTGTCGATACGTCCAACTCTGTTGATTTAATCATTGATCAGGTTGGCTTTCCTCCGGTGGCACAGATGAATACGGCCGTTTCCGCTTCTGTCCGTGTCACCAATACCAGCCAGTTAACGGCGAGCAATGTTGTGGTGATAAATAGCGTCCAAACCAGCGGCAGCCTTTCGGCAGACTCGCCTCAGGTCAACTGTACCGCACCTGATGACGCTAATGTGTGCCAGCTTGGCGATCTTGAGCCAGGTGAAACGGAAGGATTTACCATCTGGTTAACGCCGACCTCCCCTGGTGTAGTTACGGTTACGGCCGTTGCCACCAGCGACCAGCCCGATCCCACCCCGAACATTGCCACCACGACCTTGGTCGTGACAGATTTTACCAATGCTTTTTATGTGCCGATGGTGCTAAAGCCACATATTGTGGACGTAATAGTTAAACATTCGCAAAACCCTGCCATCAACAACATTCCCTATAAGTATTTTATTACAGTGACAAACAAAGGGAATAGAAACGTTCCCAGGTTAATTATCCAAGATGAGTTTAGTAAAAAGCTGTTAGTAGAGGCAATTACCCCGCCTGCTGGCTGCAACGGCGCTGTCCAGCCGCCATACGATTTATTGGTTTATTGTGAAGATGGATTGGCTGCTGGTGGCACTCTCACCTTCAGTGTGCAAGTGCGCCCCAACATCTCTAGCCCTCAAACAATTCAGGCAAATATAAAAGTATCTACTCTTGAACCTGATCTGATCTTTTTTAATAATTTGCAGGTGACACCGACAGCTATCGATATGTGCCTTAATAATTCACCAGGACTGGGTAATGCGTACGGCCCACTTCTAATTGGCGAAACGTATTGTGGCCAGACAATGGCCCAAAAAGACGCAAAATATTATTTCACTTTTACTTTGACAAATCCGGGCCGCATTGTGGCAGTCGTAAGACCAACCCAGGTTTCTTGGGTGCCTTCAAGCATTAATTTTCCAGCCTTAACTCAAATGGCGCTTATGACCACAGATGGAACAGCATATGCTGATTGGTGTTGCCCAACACGATCTCAAGATGTCAAAACAGAAGCTGTTTATTTAGTTGCTGGAGAAAAATTGTTGTTAGTAAAGTCGCTGGAATCTTTTGGTTATACATATACCATAAACCTGGAATATTATCCTTTGGCTATGGTTAGCACGGCCGTATTACCTTCAGCTATCCTCAAAGAGCCGTCGAATCTCCGTTTGCTGGGGTCAGCGGTTACAAATCATGACATTCGCCACACTGGCTGGCAAACGGCCGTTTTCTTTGTTGGGTTTATGGGGGTGGCATTTAGCCTGGTTTACCGGCAGCGAAAGCGAAACGTCTAAATTGACATAGTTTACATAAATAAAGAGGGTGCCAGCGCACCCTCTTTATTTTTTACCAGCATGGTGCCTAACGGTTAGCGTAGGTGTTCATGTTCGCGTTGCGGCTGTGATCCTGCGTTTGCGCTGGGTCACGCATGCCGCTGGTGTGGCACCAGCCCGTCTTGTGCCCCAGGTTATTGCCCCCGTTGAGCTGGCCAGACCATTTTTCTACCACGCCATCATCTGGATCGCTCAGGAAAAGATCGGTGGCAAAGTTGCAGTAATCGTAGCGCCACCAGACATCTTTGAAAGAGGTGGTGTGATAATAAACCCGGCTGCGTGCCCAGCTGGGAATGCCAGACAGCCACAGGGCGGCTCCGTCGTAGGTGAGGTCCCAATTGGTGCCACAGCCCGCGCCAAAAAGCTGCCCCAGCAGCGCCAAATTGCCCGCCAGCGCGGTGCCCTGGTACGGCGTACCCACAGATTGGATCAGGCGGCTACCGGAGGAGTAATCCAGGCCGCTCCAGTAATAGGTGTACAGGTGCAGCGATGCGGCCCCGCCCTGGCTGTGGGCTACAATGCCAAACGAGGGGAATTGGCTGCCGTAGCTGCGAATGAGATTGGCAAACTGGTCGTGGGTGCGATTCTGGTTGTAATCCTGGAAGATCACGTCCCCAGTGAAGTCGCCTGTGGGCCAGACGCCGCCGGAGCAATAGCCATGCACCAACATCAACACGCCGCCAGGGGCGTTGGGCGCGGGCTGGTTGGCGGCAACGGCCGTTGGCCGTTCACCCATCAACATGTCCTCGGTTATTTCGGTAACGGCCGTTTCTGCCGCACCCCGGCTCACTGATTCAGGAATCGTTAGGGCAACATTGTCTACCTGTGACAGCGGAATGTGCGTGGCCACATCCTGCAAGCGCACGTTGCGCAGCTCAAAGGGGGCAGAGGCATTGGCCAGGGACAGCCAACGGCCGTCTATACTCACAGGCACACCATCAGCCGTGGGAGCCACAATGCCCCCCACCCAGGTAACGGGGATCATCTGGCCGTTGGCATCCGTGCCCCACAGCTCGGCATAAAGCTGCACCTGCGCCACATTTGCTGTTGTGGTGGCGTTGAGATTGACGTTTAGCCGATTGAGGCCATCGGGCGAGGCGGTGGCCGGGCTTTCATTCAGCGTAATGGTTTGGTCTACCACCGGAAAGATATGCTCAGTTGTGCGCAGGACAGGCGAGCCGTCTGGCGTTTGGCCCTCCATAGTCACCTGGGCAGTGTATTGGCCTGCCTGCCGGGGCGTCATCAATGCGCCAAAGACGCCATCTTTGGCTGCCCCATCACCGTGACGGCCGTCATCAAACATGGGGAGGCGCAGGGTACGGCCGTCTGGCGCAATGAGCCGCATCTGGGCACGACGAATGATGTTGGCTGTTGCTGCGGGCGCACTGGCCCCGCTGTCTTGCGTAGCATCGTAAGCATAAGCAAGCAAACCAATCTGGTTACCCGTCCACAAGTTGTAGCTGCTCAGATGGGCGTAAATTTGGTAGGGACTTTCATTGGAGAGCAGCAGGTAGCCGCTGGGGGCGTTGGCCGCGCTGGGGGTAACGGCCGTACGCACGGTCATCTGCCAGGCTCCACGCTCAGGTTGGGCAAACGTGTAAATATCGCCAGAAAATGCTTGCTGCTCCAGCCCAATTTGCCCGGTGCGCTGCACCACCCCCGCTTGCTCGGTGCCCTGGCCCAGCCGCATGGTTTGGCCCGCCGGGGTTTGCAAAGCCAGTTCCCAGTTTGCCGCATCTGGGCTGAGCACCATAAATGACATTTCGCTGCGGCTGTCTACCAGCAGTGAATCTTGCCATTGCCAGCTGCCGTTGGCGGCCTGGCTAAAGGTCACCGGAATCATGGCGGTGCGGGAACGAACGCCCATTTCTGCGGGATTTGGTAGTTGGGAACGGCCGTCTAGCACTTCGCTACCTGGGCCTGCTACCTGCTTGCTAAAGAGTGCCTCCGGTTCATCTGCTGCTGAGGGAGCTGCCAGCCCGCCTGCTGCCAGGAATAAGGCAGCCAGCAAAGCCATCAGAATTGCCAATCGTCGCTTCTGCATGTTCAGTTTTACTCCTTGTGTGGGGTTGATAAAAGCAAAAACAAAAACACCGACAAAGATGATAAGTCACAAATTGTCGGTGTTTAAGCAGTGCGGCGCGTCTTCCTGAGCGATAAGTGGGCCGCACCGGCAAAAGCGTAACAGATTTTGTTTAGCTGTGAATGCCAACTTCCTGCAATTTAGCTACAACGCGGGCAGGGGTGAGGGGGATTTCATCGAACCAAATGCCGGTGGCCTCGTGAACGGCCGCAACAATGGCGGGTGCCAACGGCAAGAAGGGCATCTCGGCCATGCCGCGTGCGCCCCAGGGGCCAATCGGATCAGGCACTTCCATAATCACCGACTGCACAATTTCTGGCACGTCTTTGATGCCGGGGATGAGGTATTGGCTAAGGAAGGGATTTTGGATACGGCCGTCTTTCACCTGCAAATGTTCCATCAGCGCATACCCATGCGCCTGCACCACCGCGCCCTCAATTTGCCCTTCAATCAGGGTGGGGTTGATCGCTTTACCCACATCGTTGGCGCATACCACTTTGTCGATGTGAATGTGTCCCGTTTCAATATCTACCGTCAGCTCCACCGCTTCAGCCACATAGCCGTAGCTAAAGTTGGGCATACAGACCCCGGTTTCGGCATCGTATGGTTCTGTGCCGGGCGGCACGTACTTGTGGTGGCCAATGGCTGGACGATCCTCGTTGGTCCAGGCGGTGAGCGCTGCTTCGGCCGCGCCGCGAATTGAGTTGCCCGCCATCCACGTCATGCGCGAAGCGGAAGTGGAGCCAGAATTGCCGCTGCTGGCTGTGTCAGACATGTCTAGCTCTACCAGGCTCACATCCACGCCAACGGCCGCAGCCACCATCTGGCGGAAGGCGGTGTGCGCCCCCTGCCCCACGTCGGCCCCGGCATGGTGCAGCACAACACGTTCAATTTCGGCCGTACCGTGCAGCTCAATGGTCGCTTCACAGCTTTCTGGCGCGCCAAAAGAAAAGCCAACATTCTTAAACGAGCAGGCAATGCCCCGCCCCCTGCGCAGCGCCTTGGGGTTGGCAGGCAAGGACTGGATGCTGTTGAAGGGAGATTGGAGATTGGAGATTGGAGATTGGCCACTGGCCACTGAATACTGATTACTGTTTACTGAATGCTGCTCACTATCCCAGCCTGCTTCAAAAGCACACCGCTCCACCACCTCGGCCATGCTGATGCCAGGTGGGGATGGGGTTTGCACGGTGAGCAAGCTGCCCTCGCGCAGCACGTTTTTCAGCCGAATTTCTACCGGGCTGATGCCCAGGGCCTCGGCCAACTTGTTCATTTGCGTTTCGGCGGCGAAGGCTCCTTGCGGCCCGCCAAAGCCGCGGAAGGCACCACCAGGTACGTTGTTGGTGGTGATGGCGTAGCTGTCGATATGGGCGTTGGGAATTTCGTAGGGGCCGGTGACCATCAGGTGGAAGTTGCCCAGCACTTTGGTGCTGGTATAAGCATATGCGCCGCTATCCATGTGAACTGTGGCCGAAACGGCCGTAATCTTTCCCTCTTTTGTCGCCCCCCACTTGGTGTACACAGTGGCCTGGTGCCGCTTGTGGTGGCCAAAAATACTCTCTTCACGCGTCCAGATGATGCGTACCGGGCGGTTGATACCCCGTTCGTGCAGCCGTTTGGCCGCCAGACCCAGCACAATTTGCAAAGACATATCTTCTTTGCCGCCAAACGCCCCGCCAATGGCCGGGTAAATAATGCGCACCTCTTCTTCCGGCAGGCCCAGCGAATGAGCCACTTGCTCCCGATCTTCATGGGCCCACTGCCCGCCAATTTCAACCGTCACCCGCCCCTTATCGTCGATATAGCCCACGCCTGCTTCTGGCTGTAAAAAGGCGTGTTCCTGGTAGGGCAGGTGGTAAGTGCCTTCAAGGATGACATCCGCTTCGGCCCAGCCGTTTGCCATGTCGCCTTTGCGAATCTGGTACTTGTGCAAAATATTGCTGCCGTGCCAGGGCTGGATGATCACGTCATCCTTGAGCGCTTCTGCCATGCTGCCAATAATGGGCAGCGGCTCCCACTCAATCTGGATGAGGCTGCGGGCTTTGGCTGCGGCCGTTTCGCTTTCGGCAATGATGATGGCTACCTGATCTCCTTCCCAGCGGCTGACGTCGGCATGGGGATTGCTGCTGCCCAGCCCCACCAGCACGGGCTGGTCGGGGAAAATGAGACCATACTCGTTTACAGGCACATCTTGGGCGGTGAAGATGGCAATAACGCCCGGCACGGCTTCGGCTGCCGACGTATCCATGGCGACCAGGCGGGCGTGAGGTTGATTGCTGAACAGCACCTTGCCGTGAAGTAAGTTTTCTGGCGTGATGTCGCCAGGGTACAAGGTTTCCCCCACTACTTTGTCGGGGGCGTCTACGCGGTAAATAGATTGGGACTTAAGCATACTTTTTCTCGATTGGTTGGTTTGGCAATTGGGTAATTGAGTAATTCATGCGGTCGATGACCCAATTACTCAATTACTTAATCACTGGACAAATGGATGGATTGGTTTTCTAGCCAAAATGGTCATCAAAGGGGTCTTTATTGCGGGAGTGCATAGAAGCGTCACCCGTGCGACGACGTCCTTCCGGGCTGGCAACGATGTAGCCGATGGAAAAGACAATTTGCATCACAATCACCAGCCCCAAAACCATGATCAGCTTCACACCCAGCTCCGGTACAGAGCGGGGAATAAAGAGCTGGTTATAAAAGGTATTGGCGTTAATAATTCCCTGGCTAAACAGATAATTGGTGAAGAAGTAAGCCAACGTGCCCGTAAATAACAGCCAAATGACTTGGATAATTGTCTTCCCAGTAAGGCCTTTTCGTTTAGCTATCTCTTCTTCGCGTTTTTTTTCTAGACGCATGAGGTGACCTCCAAAATTAATGTGCAGCTTCTTGCAAAAGCGGGAAACCTGTTAAAGCTAAGGATAAAGGATTCTCCTGCTTTGGTTGTTGTAACTGGCTAATTTTCTGGTTTTTTACCCAAAGAAGATTTGCCAATTACATCGACGGCTTCGATGATTTTGTAGTAGCCGGTGCAGCGGCAAAGGTTGCCACTGAACGCTTGTAAAATCTGCTCATGGCTGGGAGACGGCCGTTCCTCCAATAGTTTAGCTCCGGCCACTAGAAAGCCTGGAATGCAAAAGCCGCACTGTACCGCACCCGTCTCCACAAACGCCTGTTGCAGTGGATGCAAGGTATCGCTGCTGTCACCATTTGCCAATCCCTCAATGGTCACAATGTTGGCCCCGTGGGCACGCGGAGCAGGCACCAGGCAAGACATGACAGCCATGCCATCTAAAATGACGGTGCAAGCGCCACATTCTCCTTCGCCGCAGCCCTCTTTGCTGCCAATGAGCAGGCCTTCTTCGCGCAGCCAGCGCAGCAGCGTTTTGTGGTTGCCGCCCGTGGCGGTGATTGTTTGGCCGTTCACGGTGGCGGTAATGGGGGTGTCTGGGGTGTGGGTTTGCTGGAAATTGGTGCTGGTGGGGAAACGGCCGTTTGTCTTACCCCACAGCATCACCGGTTCCTGCGGCCATTGGCTGCGTTCTGTGCCGTCGCGCAGCGCGGTAAGCGCCCGTCGGGTGAGCACGCGCACCATCTCCTGGCGGTACTCGGCCGGGCCGCGCACGTCGTCAATGGGCGTGGCCGCAGCGGTGGTCAGATTGGCGGCGTGGGCAATCACCTCGTCAGTGAGCGTTTTGCCCACCAGATACGCCTCGGCTCCTGGCGTGCGAATGATGGTGGGCGCTACACTGCCCTGGGTGATGGCAGCGCTGGCAATGGATTCGTCGGCGGCAAAATTGAGGACAAAAGCGAGATGCACCACGGAAATGGCCTGAGCGCGGCGCAGCCCCAGCTTGACAAAAATACCCCGCGCCGTTTCCGGCATGGGGGCAAAGGCGATGTCGGTCAGCATTTCATCTGGCTGCATGACGGTTTTGCGTACGCCAGTGTAAAAATCGGCCAGAGACACGACGCGCTCGCCGCGAGTGGAAGCGAGGGTGAGGCTGGCGTTTAGCGCCCGCAGCGGGGTGATGGTGTCGTTGGCTGGACTGCCGGTGATGAGGTTCCCGGCCACGGTGGCCCGGTTGCGCAGCTGCGGCGAAGCCACTTCCAAACAGGCCTGGGCCAGCGGCAGCGCTTTTTGCACCAGAAGTGGGGAGGCCACCACCTGGTTGTGGGTCACCAGCGGCCCTAAATGGATCTGCCCAGCCTCATCCTGAGTAATCTCGGCCAGGCCGGGAATGCGGGTGACGTCGATTAAAATTTCTACATCGGGGCGTACGCCGCGCTCCAGCTCTAGCAGCAAATCTGTGCCGCCAGCAACGATGCGGGCGCGACGGCCGTATTTGGCCAGGAGTTCGAGTACGGCCGTAACCGATGAGGGCGTTTCATAGTGGGTAATTTCGTGGAAATGTGTATTCATGGTACAAGTATAAAGTTGGGACTGGATGATTGACAAGTGAACAACGTCAGTAAAATAGTTCAAAAACCCCAGAGTTTGTCTTTCTGAACAGAGTGCAGCGAAATACGGAATCTTTCTAAACTTGCAAACCGGAACCTTCGGTGGATCAGGTTTGCGCTGATGTTGCGTCTAAGGGATGCCGCACAGCCTGCCCTCAGCGAAGTCGAATGGGTTCAGCGTGACAAAGCTGCTTAGGGCGTGCGGCGCAGCTTGATGATCTGGGCCATGATGCTGACGGCGATTTCCTCTGGGGTTTCTGCTTCAATTTCCAGGCCGATGGGGGCGTGGATGTGGGTAAAATCTTCGGCTTTCAGGCCATCTTCCAGGAGCAGCCGTTTGGTTTCGGCCCAGCGGCGGTCGCTGCCCAACATGCCAATGTAGCGGGCGGGGGAGTGGATGAGGAGCGGCACAATGTCGCGGTCTACCAGCACATTGCGCGTGACCATGACGATGTAGGTGTTGGCCGTGATGGGATTTTGGGCCAGGGCGTCGGTAAAGCTGCCGGGCAGGTGCAGGTCGGCGTTGGGAATGATTTCTGGCGAGGCTAGCGCCTCACGGTCGTCGGTGACGACGACGCGGTAGCCCAGGAAGTGGCCCAGCTCGGCCACCGCCTGCCCCACGTGGCCGCAGCCAACCACAAACAATGTTGCCGGGGGGGCGTACGGTTCCAAATAAATTTCTACCTCGCCGCCGCACACGCCGGGGTCGCCCCGTTTGGGTTCCACCAACGAGTAGGGCAGCACGCGGGTACGGCCGTCTGCCAAGGCCAACAGCGCTTCTTCAATGACTCGCGACTCCATTTCACCGCCGCCAATGCTGCCGGAGATACGGCCGTTGCCAAATACCAGCATTTTGCTGCCGCTGTGGCGCGGCACGGAGCCACGCGCTTTGATGACGGTGGCTAAGACAACTGGCTCGCCCGCTTGTTGGGCGGCCAAAAGTTCAGACAAAATACGCAAATTATCGCTCATGGTGTGCTATTGTTGCGTGTTGACACAACTGCCAGCCACAAAGCTGGCGGGGCCGCCTTCTAAAGGCCGAACGACATAAAAATTGAGGGTTAGCGGATTGTTGGTTCCTACCTGAACGGTGTGTGGCTCTACCTGCAAAATGCTCACGGCGATGTCATTGGGCAGCAGCGTGTCATGGTCAAGGGTGCTGGCCTTGGTGCTGTGGGCCAGAATGACGGTACGGCCGTCTGCCGTCGTGCCGCATTGGCCTATGCTCAGACAGCCTTCTGCACATTCCAACTGGCCAGATTGGGGTATAGCGTTTTCCAGGGAAACGGCCGTGTCTTGTACAGCTTCCTCACCACCGCCCAAACAGGCTGTAAGCAGCAAAAAGAGAAGAAGCAGTCCGGTTAGTGGGGCATGTTGCATGAGTCGTAAGCGAAATTTTGATACTACTTGGTTCACGAAAACTCCAGTCTGGCAGCAGATAAATCAACGTACTTCCCAAATGCGTTCGCCAGCTAAAATGCGCTGCACCTGGTTGGCGAACTCTGTGGCCCGCAAAGGTTTGCTTAAAAAACCGTCAAAACCAAAACCCCGCATTCGGGAGGTATCATGATCAAGCGTACCGGCGGTAACGGCCACTACCAGCGCATCTTTTAGCCGTTCGTGTCGGCGCACTTCCTCTAATAGATCAAAACCGCTTTTTTGCGGCATGTTGATGTCTACCAAAAAAAGATCGACCTGGGGCAGCTTTTCTGCAAAAGCAATGGCGGAATCGACACTGCGGCGAGAGTAACACCGGTTTGCCCCACCCATTCGCAACAAATCTAACGTCACAAGCTGGGCATTTTGGTCATCTTCTACAAGTATGATGGTGGCGTTGGCTAATGGTATAGACATGGTTACCTTACTCTGTTAATTATTGAAAGTGTATCAAATCGGTTCCTCTGGGGCAACGGGCCTTGAGGAAGTAAGAGGGTTTGCTACAGCTTGCCCAGCGGGTGTTTCGTCACCGATGTCGCCTTTATCGGCCAGCGGCAGGGTGATGGTGAAGGTGCTGCCCTGCCCCACAACGCTTTGCAAGGTGAGGGTGCCGCCATGCCGCTCGATGAGATGGCGGCTAATGGGCAGTCCCAGCCCAGTGCCAATTCGCCTGCGGGCGATGGTTTCATCGAGCTGGCGAAATTCCTGAAAGACCGTTTCATAATGTTCTTCAGGGATGCCAATGCCTGTGTCTTCTACGGCAAAGGTGGCGGTGTGTTGGTGGGTGCGAACGCGCAGGGTAATCTGGCCATTATCTGTATATTTGGCGGCATTACTGAGCAAATTGAGCAGCGCCTGTTGGAATCGCTTGGGATCAACCAGCACGTTTGGCCATAGGTCTGGATAGTCGCGCACCAGGGCTATGTCTGGGTTTTCTAGCAGGCTGCGCACGCTGGTCATGGCCTCTTCGCAGACTTTGTGCAGATCGGTACGCACCCGTTTTAGCCGGAATTCGCCTGCGTTCATTTGGGCTAAATCGAGCAGATCATTGAGTACGCTCATGGAGTGCCAGCCAGATTTTTCGATGCGTCCCAGATAATCAATTTGCCGGGGCGTTACGTCGCCTAGCTCTCCCTGGCCCAGGATGTGGGCAAAGTTGACGATGGTGTTGATCGGGGTGCGCAGTTCGTGGCTTACCTGGTTCATAAATCGAGTGCGCAAATCTCGTTCGTTTACGGCCGTTGCCCGGGCTTTTTCCAATGCTTCGTTTACATTGAGCAGCCGGGCATTGGCCAGGCGCAGCGCTTCTTGAATGGCAAATAGCTCATCCCGGCGGTGCTGGGCTTTGATGTGCAGCGAACTGACTGATTCCACCGCAAATTGCCATTCCAAGGCAGAAAAGTAAGCGGCGGCAGCCACAAACAGGTTCACAATGATGGGGCCAGCAATGTGCTGGGCCAGGCTCATAGATTCGTTGATGTGGAAACTAACGCCAAGCGCGGTTAAAACGGTGGAGACCCCCCAGGTGATGAAGCCATAATCTGGCTGGGTAAACATGCTGCTGGCGATGATGAAGACGGCAAAAATGTAGGGGATCATGCTGCCAGGAGCCCAGTTTTTTGCGATGAGCAGGAAGAGGATGAAGAGATGAACGGCCGTAAAAAGTATAGTGCCCCGGATTGCCTGATTTTGCCGCAGCAAATACCGTCCACCAACACCCGCCGCAACTGCCAACAGGGTGCTAAGCCACAGATGCCAGCTTTCCGCAAAAGTGTCAAAGGCAAGGGCTATCATCAGCGTCACCAATGCGGAAATGCCCGCAATGAGGGGCATTAAAATGGTGGCTGTATCGGCCCGCAGCTCATTAGAGTAGGTCTGGTTCATGACAGCTCATTTTAAGGTTAAGCAGGTGGTGATGCCATATAAAAGGTGTTAAGTTATCGTCTGTTTTTGCTCTTCAAAATAAATTCTGCGGTTTGCTAATCATCCACACGCCAGCCAAGCGCCGCCAGGTTGGTGTTGGCCAGCAGGTCTGCTGGGACATCGGCCAGGGTCATCTCGGCTTCGGCGGCAAGCGTGCCATCCGGCAGGCGAATTTCACCAACGGCTTTGCCCAACCGGCCACGCAATTTTACAATGCGGCCAACGGCCGTTAGCTCTGTCTCGGTCGGTACGGGATGGCGGTACTTCACTTCTAGCTTTACCGACATCATAAAATGGTGCGGGTCGCCAATCATGGCCACACGGGCGACCACTTCGTCTAACAGCGCGGCGACGATGCCGCCATGCACCACGCCGGGATAGCCCTGGTAAACATCGGGGATGGTGTGGGTGGCATGGACTTCATTACGGCCGTTGTCGTAAAAGGTCACGTACAGGCCGCGTGGGTTCTTACGGCCGCAAACAAAACAGTAGTCAGAATTGGGCTGTTTGACCATAGGTCCTGCTCCTTAAATAAAAAATTATACCGCAGCAGTTGGTTCTGCCCATGCTATAATTGGGGGGATGGATACTGAACGATTAGTCCCGATTAATGAGGCTGTGCAAATTCCGCTGGCGGA
This sequence comes from Ardenticatenaceae bacterium, assembly GCA_020634495.1. Next base: position 42,106 of record JACKBR010000007.1, read on the forward strand.
GTTGAGCTTTCGCTTTTCGACGAGCAGCGGGCCGGGTGGGCAGCATGTGAACAAGAGCGCTACGAAGGTGACGCTGCTGTTTGATGTGGCCAATTCGCCCAGCCTGACGGAAGAGGTGCGGGAGCGGCTGCTAAAGCGGTTGGCCAACCGGATTGATAAGGAGGGGGTGTTGCAGCTTCAGGTGCAATCGTCGCGAAGCCAGTACCGGAACCGGGATACGGCCGTATCCCTCTTCCAACAACTTCTGGCCGATGCCCTGAAAAAACAAAAAAAGCGCCGCCGCACTAAACCTTCTGCCGCCGCCAAAGAAAAGCGGCTGGCCGAGAAGAAAAAGCGCAGCGAGCGCAAAAAAGAACGGGGTCAAGATTGGGGCTAATAATTTTTAGCCCCTGGGGATTTTAGGGCTGGCAAATCAGGGTTGCGTAACCAGAGCTGAATCACGTTTCATGCATCACGCTTCACTTAATAACCCATGAGGGCCAAGAGGCCAGAAATTTACAGCACAACACCTTCAGGATCGTTGCCAGAATCCAGCATTGCTTTACGCACGTTGACTGTACTGAGCAAAATAAGCCCCACCACAAAGAAAATAATCAAAGAGACGATGGCAATGCGCTGCGATCCGGTGAGCTGAACGGCCGCAGCAAATGCCAGCGGCCCCAGCCAGGAAGTCCCGCGTTCGCTAATCTCGTAAAAGCCAAAATATTCCGCCTCATGGTCCGCCGGAATCATTTGCGAGAACAGCGAGCGGCTGAGCGCCTGCGAGCCACCTAAAACGATGGCCACCAAAACGCCAATAATGAAAAGCTGCGTTTCATTGTTTAAGAAAGCGTAGGCGTAAATCACCAGCCCAGACCAAATGACCAGACTTAGCATGATAGAGCGCTTGGCTCCGATGCGTCTGGCCAAAAAGCCAAAAGCAAAGGCTCCCACAAAGGCGACAAATTGAATTATGAGCACCAGCAGCAGAAGGCTGCTCGTTTCCACACCCAACTCGTCGGCGGCAAAGGCTGTGGCCACAATGATGACGGTTTGGATGCCGTCGTTGTAAATGAGGTAGGCGATGAGGTAGTGCAAGGTCGCCGGGTATTTTTGGCGCAGTTCGCGCAGCGTATGCACAATTTGGCGAATGCCGTGCGAAAATAGCGTGCTGCCCTCAGGCAGTTGGCGGGCTGCGTCGCGGCTTTTTAGCCGCTTGCTGGGGAAAATGTAGGTGAACACCAGCCACCAAACACCCGCGCTGGCCAGGCTGATGCGCACGGCCAGCCCCGTGTCTTCCATGAAGTTTAAGAGGCCAAGATTGACAAGCAGCAGGAGGCCACCGCCCAAATAGCCAAAGGCAAAGCCACGCGAGCTAACGGCGTCTCGCTGGTCTGGCGAGGCAATTTCTGGCAAGAAGGCGTTGTAAAAAACAATGGCGGCCCCAAAGCAAAGGTTGGCTACAATGGCCAAAACGCTGGCGAGAATGACTGCGCCGTTGGTGCCCAAAACGGGCATATCTGCCTGAACGGTAAACAACAGAATGGTCGTAACCGCGCCGATGTAGGCAAAGGTCATCATCATTCGTTTTTTGAGGTTGGTGTAGTCGGCGATGGTGCCCAGCAGGGGGAGGAAGAAGACTTGCAGCAGCACAGAAAGCGAGGCCGAGGCGGGGAAGATGGCTGCTGGCTGAACGGGGAAACCAAAGATCATGAGGGGGGTGCTGCTGGACTCTGCCAAAGCCTGGATATATGGCCCCAAGAGTGCGGTGACAACGGTGGTGCTAAAGGCGGAGTTGGCCCAATCGTACATGGTCCAACCGAAGATTTCTCGTTTGTCGTTCAAGGATTCCTCTCTTGCTTTGTTGACGCAGCGATAAAAAGAAGGAGTGTTCTCAATTTTGCGTTGTTGTTTAGTGAGGCAACGGCCGTTTCTCTGCTATGCCCGTAACAAAAAAGCGACAAGCGCCGGAATGGGCTTGTCGCCTGGAGAATTGTGATAAAAGACGGCCGTTTGGGTTGCCACATTCATGTGCAGATTATGCCTGGGAACGGCCGTTTTCGCAAAGGATCAGCCAGGTTAATTTATAAACTCTTGTGGCTGATAAAGCTGGTTCAGGCAAGGGTCATAATCTTCACCCAGGATCACCTTGTATTCATAATCAAACGTGTCGTCTTCTGTAAGCTGAATCTCACTGCGATACATGTCAAAAATCCAGCTAATCATCCAGTCAAACGAATCTTTGAAGTTGGGCCGATAATAAAACATTTGTGTAAATGTTTCCGTCGGGGGCGTTTCCTCGCTGATAATGGGCACAAAGCCGTACCAGGCCAAATTATCGGCGGCTAAAGCGGCCATTTCTGGATTGCCGCTGGCGTTGACAATTTCCACTGTGATGGGGCGGCGGTTGGCTCGGTTTAGGGCTGGCACGCGGAATAAACGGCTAAACGTCTCTTGCAGATTGTCTTCACCTTCCCAAATGGGAATTTGAACCTGAGCGCCGCTGGGCGTCTCCCAGGGAACAATGCCTCGCACTAAATACAAATGCTGCACCCCATTTTGGCGAATGGCGGGAGCCATCGTTGCCAATTGCAGCATCCGGCCAATGTCCATATCGGTTTCCACATTGTCTTTGTAGGCGTTCCACAACGAGGGAAATTCAGAGAGCAGACCAAAATCAACTCCCTGATTGAGCAGGGCGCGCAGCAGCTGCTGCTGGCGACGGCCGCGATCAAAGTCATTGGTAGAGAGCCGGGAGCGGGCAAACCAGAGCGCCGTGTCACCATCCATGTGGTGTACGCCCGGCTCCAGGGCAAATTGGGCCCAGTTGTCCTCGTCGTTGGGGTCTAGCTCTGGCGAGATGAGCCGCCAATCTTGCAGGCGGCAGCTAACGGCCAAATCGACACCGCCAATGGCGTCTACGGCCGTTTCAAATCCCTGAAAATCAACGCGGGCATAATAATGGATGGGAATGCCAAAGTTGTACAAAATGGTTTGCTTGAGCAAATCCACACCGCCCAGCGATAAGGCGGTATTGAGCCGGTTCATAATTTTGCCGGGAATGTACACGAATAAATCACGCGGCAGCGAGATCATTGAAGCAGTGGGGCCATCTTCGTTGATGGAGACGATGATCATCGTGTCGGTGCGCGTGTCGTTGGACCCCAGCGCGGTGTCGCTGCCCAGCAGCAAAATGTTGGTGGTGTTGTCAGGCACTTCAAAGGTGGGTACGGCCGTGGGAACGGCCGTTGAAGGTGTGGGCACGCCTTCGCGTAAATCTTCTGGGGCGGTGATGGTGAGGACGGGTTCTTGCTGTGGCAGGCTGGTGGGTGTGGCGGTGGGAACGGCCGTATTGGTTGGCCTGATTGTGGCGGTGGCGGTATCGCCCTGGGTGGGGCTTGGCCCCGGCGTTACAGATTCATCTGGTGTGGGGGTGGCTGTTGGCGGTTGGGTGCTGGTTGCTGGCAAGGTTGCCGTTGGGCCAGAGGCGGCTACTTTAATGCCAACGGTGGGAACCAAAGTGGGCAATGGTTCGGCCTGAACGGCCGTGCAGCTAACCAGCCCCACGATTACCAAAAATAATAAAATGCCCACAAGCTGTGGGTGACTCGCAAACGATTTTAACCTAATCAACATAGCCATAAAAGAATTGTGCGTTGTGAGTAATGAATCGTGAGGTAGGAATGAACCATGCTACCAGCTTTTACTCACAATTGAGGGTTCACAATTCATTATTCACAATTATTAACGATGATTCGATGAATGCCGGGGGGCATTATAACATGGACGATCAACCCTTTGGAACCACGCCGTGTGGTCGTAGAGGTTTGATAGCGATCTCGTTTGTTTCGGAGCAATCCATCTATAATTTTTCGCCAAACAGAAACTCTGAGCGACTAAAAACGATATACCCAATGATGAAAATGAGAACGGCCGTTATAAACGTGCGCAGCAGGGCCAAAGGGTCCATGGCAGACGGCCCGTTGCCGCCAACGTTGCCCCACAAAACCGTGCGGTAACTGTCCACAATTGAAGCCATCGGATTAAGCCAGCGCATGAGCCGCGCCTGATTAAAAACAATCCCAAAAAGTTCTGTGCGCGTGCCCAGCCGCTCGAAAGGATAAAAAATAGGCGTCAGGAAAAACCAGGCCAAAAGACCAACCTCTAAAATCATGGCCGTGTCCCGGTAAAAGGTGTGCAAGGTAGCAACGATAAGACCTAGCCCCAGCAAAAAAACCATCTGCGTCAGTAAAATGAGCGGCACCCAGAGGGCATGGATGGATAAGCCCACGCCAAAGGCAAAGAGAAGCACAAGCAGCACCACGGAGGCCAACAAAAAGTTCACCAAATTAGAAAGCATGGTGGCCAGCGGCAGTAAAATGCGGGGGAAATACACTTTCTTGATGATTGCGGCATTGCCTGTAATGGATTGGGCGCTGCTGTTGAGCGTGCCCGTATGAAACTGCCAGGGGATCAAAGCAACCAGGATAAATACCGGATATTTTTCTATATCGTCGTTGGGAATGAGAATGGTAAACAAAACGGTGTAAACCGTCATCATGAGCAGGGGATGCAGCAAGCTCCATACCACGCCCAAGAGGGAATTTTTGTAGCGCACTTTCAGATCGCGAATGACAAGATTTTTCAGCAGGTATCTGTAAGCATACAGTTCCCGAATTTTGCCTGACAATGTTTGTAGTTCATCAGAATCAAATTTGGGAATTGGTAGGTTTTTTGAAACGGTTTCTGTAGAGGTTGACATAAAAATCCAAAAATTCTAATTTTCCAGCAGAAAGTATACCATTGCTTAACGGCCGTTACGATGCCTGTGCTATTTTCTCATCTTCTTATTTTGCTGGAATGCCTCGTGGTAGAGCTGGGCGATAACGGCCGTATGTTCAGCAATAGTACCAACGGGCAAAATGTTTTGCCGCAGCCGCTGCCGCAGGGCAAGATCGTTGTGCAATGTTTGCAGAGCCTGGGCCAGTTGCGCCACATTGCCCGGAGACACCAACAGCCCATCGACGCCATGCCGCACCCGTTCGCCCAGCACGCCCAAATCGTTGGTGATGACGGGCACGCCCATGGCAAACGCCTCAGACACGACAAAGCAAAACGTTTCGTACCACAGCGAGGGCACCACGACCACATCCAGTTGGGCCAGCATTTCCCACACTTCCTGCCGGTTGAGCTTGCCCAAAAATGCGGCTCGTTTGCTGCGCTTCAGCTGATTGACATAATCAGGATCGAATTCTGTGTCTCCGGCAATCCATAATTCGGCCGTTTTGGGCAAGGTGTTAAACGCTTCCACCAGCACGTGAACCCCCTTTTGCCAGGACAGCCCGCCCAAATACCCCACGCGAAACGACTCATGCGGCGGCACTTGCGGAATGTCTGGATAATCCAACCCAGGCGGGGCAACGGCGATCTTTTCGGCGGGCAGGCCGTGTTCCACGTACCACTGCTTCACAAACTGTGCCGGAGCGATTAGCTTGCTGGCTTGTTGCAGAACGCGGCGGAGACGGCCGTTGCGTAAAGCCAGCGGCAGGGCAAGCGGGGGCATGGCAGGCGGAAACAGCGGCTGGTTGGCTCGTGCCAGGGCACATTTGGCACAGTTCAGGTACAGGCGGCCCGGCCCCTCACAAATTTCTTGCGTATCGTTGGTGAGCAGTTGGGCATTGGCGCAAACCCACCAAAAATCCCACAGCGTAACCACGTAGGGAATCTGCTGCTGGTGCAAAAAATCCAGGATTTGGCCGGGCAGGCCCATCAAATGTTCCACATGCACCACGTCTGGCTTGAAGGCGGCGATGACTTCCTGGAAGGCGTGGAGCAAACTGGCATTGCCAAAGGTGGAAAGGAGGCGGTTGGTGGGCTGGAAACGGCCGTTCCAGGCCGACCAGATCACAAGGCCATCTTCCTCACGCTGGCCAAGCCCCGTGCCTTCGGCGCTGCGGCGATGGAACACCGCCACGGTATGCCCCTGCTGCTGCAAGGCACGGGTGAGCCAAACGGTATACAATTCGGTACCGCCCACATGGTCTGGCGGATATTGATGAATCAGATGAAGAATACGCATATTTTTGTGACCGTCCGCTCAAAGGAAAAGCCATTTTTAGCCGCTTACTTTGTCCGGCTGGGGATGGTATGTTAAGATGCTGCGCCTGTCAAAAATGCAGCACACCAGACCCAAAGGGTTCGTTCACAAATAACTTTTGATAAGGAAACGAACCCCAAGGTTTGCCCGTTTACCAAAGTCAAAAATAAAAAACGGGCAAGCCCTAAGGGTTTAACTTCTAAAAGGTCTGATTGCCCCAGAGCAAACCCTTAGGGTCTTTCCTGTCAAAAATGCTATGAATGTCTCAATTGTCCTCCTCAACTGGAATGCCGCTGACGATACGATTGCCTGTTTGCAGCCGATGCTGAGCTGGCAGCAGGTACGGCCGTTGCTTATCGTGGTAGACAACGCCTCCGAACCAGCCGACGTGGCCCGGCTTCGGGCAGCGCTCCCTACGGCACACCTCATCGAAAACAGCCAGAATGAAGGCTTTTCCGGCGGCACAAACCGGGGCATGGCCTATGCGCTGGCGCAGGGAGACGACCCCATTTTACTGCTGAACAACGATGCCACGATTGGCGAAACGGCCGTCTTTCGCCTGGCGCAAACGTTAGCCGAACAGCCCGAAATTGGCCTGATCGTCCCCCAACTGCTGGATGAACATGGCGACCTGGTGGCGGTTGGTGGGAAAAATCCGGCCTTTCACCTGCAAACGCGGGTGCAGCACTTTGCCAATGACAATCCGGTGCAGCAGGTGGCGACAATTTCGGGAACGGCCGTACTCCTACGGGCGGCCATGCTGCGGCAGGTGGGGCTGCTGGATGAACGCTTTTTCTTCAGCACGGAGATGGCCGATTTGTCACTTCGGGCGCGGCAGCAGGGCTATTTTTGCGCCGTGGAGCGGCGTGCTGAGGCCAGCCACACCATTAGCCGCTCGGCCTCCCTGCGCGATTCACTTTATGTCTACTACATCGTGCGCAATCGCTTTCTGATTTTGGGCAAGCATTACCGCTGGCGGCTGGATTTGCGCGCTTTTTGGCTGGCCTACACGGTGGCCCTGTGGGGCAAGCTGCGCCTGGGCGGGCAGCGCGTCACGGCGCGGGCGGTGTGGCTGGCGTTGCTGGATGGGTTGAACGGCCGTTTTGGGGGCCAAAATGAGCGCGTGCTGGCGGCCTGCGCCGAGGTGAGTACTCCCCAATGAACATTCTCTACCACCTCACCATTTTGCCGCCCAAACTGCCCGCCGCCGAAGCCCTGTCGCAGGAAATTGCCGTTTTGCGCCAGCAGTTTGGCGGGGAATTGCTGTATCTGAATCCCAACGTTGCTTCGCCAGTTTATCTGCCCCGGTTGCTGTTTGGCTGGCACAAATTGGCAGAGATTCGTCGCCGTGAAGCCGAGTTTGACCTGCACCACGTGTACAACCCAGACCCGTTTCCTTTTCCTATTTTGCGTTTTTTGCGGCGGCCCGTGGTGTATTCGCTCAGCAGCGGGCTTGGCCAAAAACGGCCGAATCTGCGCTATTTGTCAAAGATGGCGGCGGTCACCGTGCCGGACGAGCGCAGCCTGGCGCGGCTGCGCGGCTGGGGCTTGAACAATGTGCATCTGGTGCGGGCTGGGGTTGAAAACGGCCGTTTCAGCCACACGCCCCAACCACTGGCTGGCAAAATTCGGCTGCTGGTTGCCTCGGCCCCGTGGACCAAAGCCCAGTTCCAGAGTAAGGGCATTGATGCCCTGCTGGCGCTGGTGCAGCAGCGGCCAGACATTGAGCTGATTTGCCTGTGGCGCGGCGTGCTGCTGGCCGAAATGCAGCAGCGCCTGGCTGCCTACAACGTGGCTGACCGGGTCAAGGTGATGGACAAGCTGGTGGATGTGAATGAAATTTTAGGCACCGTCCACGCCACCATTAATCTGGCGGCAGACGCGGCCATCATCAAAGGGTATCCGCATTCGCTGTTGGATTCTTTGGCAGCGGGCAAGCCGGTGCTGGTGAGCCAGGCCATCCCCATGGCCGATTACGTGGCCCAAACTGGCTGCGGCGTGGTGGTAAAATCAGTCACCCCGCAGGCGATTGAGCAAGCAGTGGCTGAATTGGTGGGGAATTATGATGGATTTGTGGCAACGGCCGTACAGGTTGGCCAGCGTGATTTTACCCAGGCAGCCATGATCGACTCTTACCGGGCCGTGTATCAAGCTGTGTTGGGGGCCGCATGAAAATTTTGCACGTTGTGCAAGGGTACCATCCCGTGGTGGGCGGCTCAGAATGGCTGGTGAAAAATTTGTCTGAGCAAATGGTGGCCCGTTACCAGGATGAGGTGACGGTTTTTACCCCCGCTGCCAGCAAACCGGCTTATTTTTGGCGCAACGAAGGCGCGCCGCTGCCGGTGGGCATCGAGCAAATTAATGGGGTCACGGTACACCGCCTGCCGCTGTTTCGCGGCCTGCGCCTGGCCCGAATGCTGCTGGCGCATGGCTTCCACCGTTTTCGCCTGCCGTACCACGACTGGGCGCGGACCATCCAGGTTGGCCCCTTGATGTTTGGCCTGCCCAAAGCGATTGCCCACAGCGGGGCCGAGATTGTTTTTGCCACGGCGTTTCCTTTTATGCACATGTATTACGCCGTCGCCGGGGCGCGACGGGCTGGCGTGCCGGTGGTGCTGCTGGGGGCCATCCACACGGCCGATTCTTGGGGCTATGACCGCCAGATGATGTACAACGCTATCCAGCAGGCGGATGCCTACATTGCCCACACGCCCTTTGAACGGGATCATTTGCTGGCGCGGGGCATTGCGGCAGACAAGATTCGAGTGATTGGGGCGGGGGTTGATGCAGAGATGATTGCGGGGGGAAACGGCCGTCTCATCCGCGAGCGTTACGGCCTGGGGGATGATCCGGTGCTGCTGACGCTGGGCCGCCAGTCGGAGCTGAAGCGGCTGGATACAGTCATCCAGGCGATGCCCCGCATTTGGGCGCAGCAGCCAGACGCCCGCCTGCTCATGGCCGGGGCCAGAACCAACTTTTCCGCCCAATTAGACAAGCTGATTGGCGCTCTGCCACCCGAGCAGCAGGGCAAAATCACCATCATCAATGACTTTCCTGAAAGCGACAAGCCAAACCTGCTGGCGGCGGCCGATTTGCTGCTGCATCCCTCAGGCAATGAATCGTTTGGCATTGTGTTTGTGGAAGCGTGGGCGGCGGGCAAGCCGGTGGTTGGGGCGGATGTAGGCGCGTTGGCCTCGCTCATCGCGGCGGGTACGGATGGGCTGCTGTTCCACTACGGTGACCCGGCCAGCATGGCGCAGCAGGTGTGCCATTTGCTGGCGCAGCCAGCGCTGCGGCAATCGATGGGCGCTGCCGGGCGGGAAAAAGTGTTGGCCAATTACACCTGGGACATTGTGGCAGATCGGGTGCGGGCGCTGTATGTTGAAACGCTGGCGCAGAGGTTGGAGTAGGGTGCTGTTTCTGTGACAAGGTGACAGGGTGACAAGGTGAGGGGGTGAACGGCCGTTCACCTTCAATTAAATCTACATTGCTTAGGGTTTGCCCGTTATGAACTTCCTCGTTTGACGGAGAGACTGGAGACTGGAGATTAGAGACTACCCGTCTCCAATCTCTAATCTCCAGTCTCCTAAAAGTCCAAAGTTATATACGATTGAACCCATAGATTCTAGGACCGTTTGCCCCTAAACAGGTTCCGCAGATAGGTGCGGACGGGGTATTTGCGTAATTCCCACAGAAAATGGGTGAGGGGTTGGAAACGGCCGTTTGCTGCCCGAAACGCCGCCAATTGTTGGGGAAAATCCTCGCCGAATCCAGCCAGCTGCGCTTCAAAAAGGGTCTCGGCAAAGCGGTAAAGTTCGCTGTCAAGCTGGTTGCTTGCCTGAATCGCTTCTAGCGTGGCGGGTGGCAGTACGGCCGTTGGCTTGCGGTCTGCGGAGACGTTTTGGCGCGAATAGCGAATCTTTTGCCAGCCAAAAGCCGCCCGCAGCAAAAACAAGGTTTCATCAAAGCGCTCGGTTAGCCCCACGACCCGCATCCGGTTTTGCAGATTTTGTTTGGCCTGGGCCAGCAGGTCGGGCGTGCATTGGCCATAGGGAACCTCGTGGCCGGTGGTGAGATTGGCCAGCAGCCGGGTTTGCCCATTGTCGGCCAGCGTGTCGATCTGGCTGGTGACAAACTGCTCCAGGCTCATTTTTTCTTGGGTCACTTGCTCGTAGCAGTAATGTTTGGGCGAGCGGCGGATAAAGTGGTAGTAGGAAATGACCCGGTCAACGGGTTCGCGCAAAATGGTGAAATAAACGGCCGTTTCCGGGAGCTGCTGCTGCAAGCCAAAAGCAAAATGGCCGCGAAGCAGCTCGATTTTGGCCAGCGCTGCGGGGGAGAGCTGCTGGAATTCTTCCAGGGTGCCTGTTTGCCACATGGTGTAGATCGTTTCCCAGCGGTAATGACTTTCGATGATGCGGTAGAGGGTGCTTCCGGCCGTTTTGGGAATGTGCAGGAAGACGACGGGCCTGGCAGGTTTTTCACTCATCGGGGGTTGATTTGTTTTGTAGCGCCGTCACCTGCTGCATGAGCTGCTCTAGCTCTTCTTGTTGGTGGCGCACCTGGGCGTTGAGATATTGAATCCAATCGGCCTGAATTTGATTAACGGCCGTTTGCCTCTCGCCCAACTTGTTGACATAAAAAATAGCCAGGCTGTGCAGCCCGCTGCGCAGTCGCCGGATGAGGCCATTGAGAATGGGAATGGGACGGCCGTTTGGCTGAATGTCCATCTGCTGCTGCAGAAAGTCTGGCTGGGCCGTCTCGCTGAGTTCTTTTGTGGGGCGCATTTCGCCACCGGGAGTGCCGCTTTGGGCGCGGGCCAACCGGGCCGCCGTGCTCTGGTCATCCCCACGCCGTGCCTGGCCAACCCAGTTGATCTGCTGCTGCATTTCTTCAAATCCGCCGGACATCTCTTGCAGCAGCGTCAGCAGCATGTCGTTGATCTGGAACTGTTTGGCCAGCGCTGCCCGCAAATCAATCTCCTGCTGGCCGCTGTCGAACAGCTCCTGCCGGATTTTGTTTTGCCGTTGGCGCACCTCTTGCAGGCCGCGGCCAAAGGCATCACGAGAAATTGCGCCTTGCATCAATTCAAATTCAATATCGGCCAGCACGTCGCTGGCGGTTAAGGTACTTTTCATACGGCTTCCTTGCTCCTCTCGCGCTGGGCTATCACCTGCCGGTACACCTCGGCAAACTGCTGGGCCATCTGCACATGGGTAAATTTTTCCAGCAGGCGCTGCCGTCCAGCCAGCCCCATCTCGCGCAAAAGGCTGGGATTTTGCAGCATTTTTAGAATGGCTTCGGCCAAATCGGCGGGCGCCTCTGGCTCTGCCAACAACCCGGTGACCCCGTCGTCAACCACTTCGGGAATGCCCCCGGCGCGGCAGCCAATGACCGGCTTGCCGTAGTTCATCGCTTCCAGATAAATCAGGCCAAATGATTCGTACAGCGACGGGGCCACAAACAGGTCGCAGCTTTGGTAAAGCTGGTTCAGCTTTTCTTCGCTCACCTGGCCTAAAAAGGAAACCTGGCTGGCAAATTGGGCATACTGCCGCTGGAAATGGGCGGCGTAGGTCAGCCCGGTTTGCTGCTGAAAGCCATCCCGGTGGCTGTTGTCTGCCCCGGCGATGATGAACTGCACGTTGGGCACCTGGGCCAGCACTTGGGGAATGGCGGCAAATAAATCCTGGATGCCCTTGCGCTTTTCCAGCCGTCCCAAATAGAGCACGGTCAAGGTGGCGGGCGGGGTGTTGGGGTTAAACGGCCGTACCAAATCTTCCTCCACGGGAATGATGCCGTGCGGGATAATGCGGAACTGGTCGGCGGCGGCCTGGAATTGATAAACAGAGCGCATTTTTTCCACGGTGGCCGTTGAGTTTGGCACCAAAAAGGCGGCGCGTTCCACCAGGGTTTGTTCCATGTCGCCCGCCAGACGGGCATCTGGATCGACGGTGTTTTGCAGCGCGGCAATCTGGCGCAAGGCGGTTTGCAGCCGCACCACCACGGGAATGTCCCCGCTAACGGCCGTTACCAATCCATCAAACTGCCACAGGGGGGAATCCACCAGTTGGATGCCGTCGTTGAGGATGAGGCGCTTGATTTTGTCGTGGACGGCGTGGCTGTGGTTGAGGGCGTAATACAGTTTGGGGAACATGCGGTAACGGCCGTATCGCTCCGCAGACGGCACGCGATGCACGTAAGCGCCCTCGTAAAACGAGACCGTGTCTTTGGCACCCTGGGTGATCACATGCACGGTGTGGCCGCATTCAAACAGACCCTGAGCCATTAAATTGGTATGGCGGCCCACGCCTTCATGCTGGTGCGGCGGGTACGCCTTGCTGAGCAGGCAAAGGCGCAAGGGCGGGTCTGGCAAGGTGATGCTTGCCTGCCGTCCGCTGACGGGATCGACGGTTGGCTGCTGGGAAGAGGTTGGGGTTTGAAACGGCCGTATGGGCTCGCTGTTGTTTTGTGCCATAGTTATTTCGCTTGAGTCAATGAGCTGCCGGGGGCGCATGAGGCCAGCGTAGCTGCCCGTGACGGCGCTCTTCATCTCGGCCAGGCGCATTTTCCAAAATTGGCCCCTGGTCAGGCGCTTGTTGGCGTACATTTCCTGGCTCCAAAGCCAATGGCCATGCACATAGTGCAAGCCACGCAGTAAAATGTCGCGCTTCGATTCGCCCGCGCCCGGCCCATATTTCATGATGAAATACAACACCGATTTGGTTTGCACCCACCAGCGGGCGTTAAAGCTGCCCGCTTCCCGGTTCCGGCTGGAGGCGGGCGCATGATACACAACCGCTTCTTTGACGGGATGGACAATTTTGCCCGCATGGGCCAATCGTAAAGAAACGTCGGAATCGTCGTAGAGCCATTCAAAAAAGGCGTCAAATCCGCCCACGTCTAGCAGGGCCTGGCGGCGGAAGGCCATGTTGGTGCCCATCATGCGGCCCACCCAGCTTACGCCGCTGCCCGGAGGCACAATGCCCTCCAGCCAGGAATTGCGCACGTCGAGCTGCTCGGCCAGGGAAGAAGCGATGCCAATGCGGTGCTGCACCATAGGTTGGCGGGGATGGACCATGTAAACCATGCCGCCTGTGGCCTCCAGCAGGGGATCGGCAAACAGGCGAGCCAGTTGGGCCAGCCAATGGTAGCTGGGCACGGCATCATCATCAATGTAGGCCACCATGTCGCCACGGGCGGCCAGCAGGCCGATATTGCGCGATTGGCTCAGGTTGGCTTTGGGGCAGCGCAAAATTTGCACCCGATCTTTGTACCTGGCCAGAATGTCCAAGGTTTCATCCTTGGTTGGCCCCACCACCACCACCACCTCAAAATGGGGGTAGGATTGGTGCTCCAGGGCGCGCAGCAGGGTTTGCAGGGGTTTGGCCCGGTCGGTGGTGTTGACGACGATGGAAAAGGTGGGGCTAACGGTGTTCATAGCGGGTAACGGCTTCCAGAAGCAGCAAGCGCCTTTCGATGAGCCGCTGGAGTTTACTCATTTGGTCAAAGCGGGCCACGTGAATGGTGTTGAGTTGGGCCAGGAGATAATAATCGCGGCCAATGAGAAAGCTAAACGGCCGTAACACCAACAGCCGCCACAATCGTTTCCAGCGCGGCTCGTTGTGTCCAGTGCCCGGCTCAATAAAGTAGATGCGAGCCAGGAGATCATGCTCTTGCTGTTGGTAGCTTTGCAGCATTTGCAGGGTTTCTTGCCACTCCTTTTGGGTGGCAGTTTGCAGGGCGTGCTGGCGCAGTTGGCTGAAGCTGGCGGTTAGCTGTTGCACCTCTCCTGGAGAACGCGGGCGGTTCAGGTGGGCGGTGCGGGCAGCCAGGGTGGCGTTTAGAGTGTGCAGCAGCTGCCGCGCTCCCAAAAAACGGCCGATTGCCTGCTCATAATAAATTTCTTCAGAAATGGCTTTTGTTTCTGCGGGGAAAAATTGTGCCAGCTCGGCCTGGCTAAACTGTTTGGCCACAAAGCGGTAGCGCATGGCGTGCTGGTTGGCGCAGTGCTCAATGGGGTCGCTTTGCCAGGATTGGTTGTTGAACAGGTGAACGGCCGTTGCCTCCGGCACATACCCAATTTCAAAGCCTGACTGTTTTGCCCGAAAGCAATAATCTGTTTCTTCATAGTAGGCTGGGAAAAACCCTTCGTCGAATTCGCCAATGGTTTCCCAGGCGCGCCGGGTAATGCCAAACAGTGCGCCAGTAACATACTCAACTGGATGATCTTCTGTGGTGATGTGACGGCCGTAGGCTAACGGCCGTTCCAAAAAAGCGCCCGCATGGTTCACCGTTTGATCTGCATTCAAAATACGGCCGCCCACGATCCCCAGATTTTTGTTATCTTCCACAGCCTGGCACAGGGCCTCCAGCCAGCCGGGCTGCACCAGGCAATCCTGGTTGAGCAGCACCAGCAAATCGGCCGTGGCCTGGCGCAGACCCACATTCACGCCACCGGCAAAACCTAGATTGACGGGCTGGGGCAGCAAGGTCACCTGGGGGAATTGGGCTTCAATAAGCTGTTTGGACTGATCCTGGGAGCCGTTGTCTACACAGATAACTTCGTGTAAATGGGCGTGGGTTTGGCTGAAAACGGCCGTTAAACACGCCTCAATAACACTTGCTCCATTCCAGACCGGGATAACAACAGCTACGTTCATAGTGGCTAATGTTACCCTTGAAACAGCCCAGACTCAAATATGCACGAGCCTGAAATTTTGGGCGGCAGAAAATATGAAAAATGCAGAAGGCATTGTCGATTTCTCGATTGCCTCCTGCATTTTTGCCTGAGTTTCTTCCAACTAGACGAACTAATCGCCCTGTCTCGCGGCTAAATTTACCGCAGAATCGAAGGTATAAAAATTAAATCATCTGTTGGAAAAGCGACCACCGTGTTTGAGCTGGCGATAAGGCCATTGCTGCTGTTTCTGGCCTGGATGGTGATGGTGTAGTTGGCGTTGTTCGTAAGGCCAGTGAGGGTAAAAGAGGTGTTTGCGCCTGCATTGATAGGTGAAGGCCCTTCATTGGGCGGCGAGGCTCCGCCGCCTTGAGTAACAACAATATCGTAATGGTCTAATCCGGCCAGCAAGGTCAGGTCTGCATTCCAGAAAAGTAATAACGTCCCATCGCCTGGCGAGACAGTCAGGCTGATGGGAGCATACTCATCGGCCCCCACGTCTGGTAAGCCGTAGGCTGTGCGGCTGTGATTGTCGATGTCAACGGCCGTTCCCGTCCCGTTTGCCTGGTTGATAGCCGCAGAACCTGCCCCAATATGAAAATTGTAGTTGGGGCTTCCTGGTGAAACAAAGTTAGGATTACCGCTAAAAATTGAACTAATACCGGTAAACGTGCCGCTACCCCCCGTGTTCTGGTTGTTGTTATTGAACAAATTGTTGGTCAAAGAAACTGAATTGTTGCCTTGTGCATAAACGGCATTGTCTATGGCGTGATTTGCCACGATACTCTCAGAAAGGCTTGCTGAACCACCGTTGATGACAACCATACCAGACCCTTGCATACCCGTAGCGTCAATTTGGTTATTGGCCAATGTCGTGTGCAGCAGCGTCACCGCATCGCCATTGACAAAGTAGCCGCCGCCACCGCCGCCCACACCGCTGCCGCTGCCTGTGTTGGCTGTATTGCTGCCAATAATGGTGTTTATAAACGTAGTGGTGGTGCTGCCAAAGAACCGTTCGCTGTAGACGCCCCCGCCCCCGCTGGCACCTTCATAAATGGTTCCATCGCCACCCCTGGCGCTGTTGTTCACAATGGTGGCCCGATTGATGGTGGTGTTGCTGTGACTTAAGGAAAGGCCGCCACCTTCACCCAGGGAGCCGTCTTTGTTCGGATTTTGCCCATCGCCACCAGTGGCGCTGTTGCCACGAATGTCGATATTTTCCAGGGTTACGGTGGCAATTTCTGTAAAGATGCCGCCGCCAAACGCGCCGCCTGCATCGCCATTAGGCGCATCGCCACCGATTGCCTGGTTACCCGTCGCGGTGATATTTTGTAAATTAATCACGGAATCAACCTGGAATGCTGCCCCACCACCCTGGGCATCTGCTTTCAGGCCATCAACGGAGCCGCTGCCGTTGCCATTACCGGCAATGGCCTGGTTGTTGATTAAAGTCAGGTTGCTGCCAGATAGCTGGGCATCAAAAGTATAAAGTCCTCCGCCAACGGCCAGCCCACCTCTGGTGGGGCCAGTGCCGCCACGCGCTTCATTGTTTTCAAAGAGAATGTTTTCCAGGGTTGTGCCGGCCGGGTTGGCGCGTAGGGCTAAGCCGCCGCCGCTGCCCGCTCCGCCGTACGCCGAGGATGTGTTGCCGCCTACGGCCGTATTGTTTTCAAAAACCATATCGCGGGCAACCAACAAGCCCCGGTCTGCCAGTATGCCGCCGCCAAAAGCAAATGTCTGGCCATTGCCACCACTGCTCGCCCCCTGGAAATACCCGTTTCGGATTGTGAATCCTTGAATGGTCAGGCTGGCGCTGCTGGAATCGATGCCCCAAAATTGCATAACGCGCCGTACGTTTTGTCCATCAATAATCGTGGGGTTGGCTGTGGGATTAGCGGCGCTCCAATTTGTATTGGTGTAGCCCCCTAAAATGGTGAGATGCCGGTTGATCAGGCAGACCACAGCCGGAACCCCATCTAAACAGCTTTCGGCATCCTGATACGTGCCAGCAGCAACCAAAATAACGTCGCCATCCGCAGCGATGTTAATGGCCCCCTGAATGGTTTTGCAGGGCTGGGCTACGGTACCACATGAGCCTGTGTCGGAGCCAGTGGCCCCGTCCACGCGCAAGGTGGTACCTGCCTGCGTCGCTGCGAAAATTGATGTGGATTGAGCGGTTGAGCCAATTAGGAAGGAAAAAATTACAGCAGATAAGAGCAATATGCTCGTTGTTTTTTTCATTTTATCTATACCTCTACGTAGCTTTTGCTTACTTTACTGTCAAATGCGAACCAATAGTAAAGTGCTCAGGCAGGTAGATCAATAGGTGAATGGTTTTTCTGAGGGGAAACTAAGATCGGCGCTGCATGAGGCGTAAACCACCCCACTGAATGGCTCCTTTTTCTTCATGCGCCTCTACGGTGACCTCGCGGGTGAGCGAGCCAAAATCTACCAGTTGGTTCGCATTTTCATTGGCGAACTGGTTGAGCCCTCGGGCTACATTGGTGAAGAAGCTGTCGTGGAAGAGCAGGTAAGCGTTGGGGGCAAGGTGGGGCAGCACGCCGCGTGCATCGCGGAGGACGCCTTCGTAGCTGTGGTCGCCATCGATGAGGACAAAATCAAATTTGCCGCCAGCAGCTTCCTCGGCTTTGGGCAGGATAGCAGGCGAATATCCTTCAATGAAGGTGGCCCGATGTTCTATTTTTTGCCAATCTTCAGGAGCTACATTCCATTCTGGATCGACACAAATCAGCGGCGTTTGGCTGTTTAGAGCATCCAGGGCGGCATTCACAACCAGGGCTGAGCCGCCTTGAAAAGTGCCAATTTCCAGGTAGCGAGACGGCCGTAATGTAAAAATCAGCGTGTACAGCAGCAATCTTTCAGCGCGAGACATCCAAACGGGTGCGTTGCGGATTACCTCCATGGCTTCCAGATCAAATTCTTTGGCAAAGGGGGTTACATCATGCACCTTTACGTCGTCTTCGTTGACGGCCCCCATGACGGGGAATATTTTTGCCAGGAACGTGTTAAAAATTGACATAATCTTTTTCTTCTTTAGGATTTTGAGTTAACGCTGTCTATCCCAGCGCTTAATATTTTAGATGTGTTCTTGTCCAGCTCAGTCGGAAATGGGCGTAATCTGTACCCAATCCAGCAAAAAGCCCAAATCGCGGGTATCGCTGTTGATCTTTAGCTGGGCTGGATTAAAGGTTTCAATGTGGAAGGAGAGTTCAGACACGGCCGTTTCCTCCCCAAGGTCTACAAAAAATGAATACGTCTCCCACGATTCCGTTGGCGTAAATTGTGCCACTTCTTGCGCGTCTAGCCAAACCGTGACCACCCGCTCTGGCACCCCATCAGGCCGGGAGGTTTTGGCCTGCACCTCAATTTGGTAGCCGCTGGCCGGAGTGTCGGGCATCTCCAAGGTGGCATCGCCAGTGGTCCAGCGCATGGTGATGGGGCCGGGCAGTGGCTCCTTGCCGTAAAATCCTGCCTCGATGTAGGCGCTGTCGAGGCTGCCCACGTCCACAAACAGCGGCTCTTGCGCCCCTTCTACTGTGGACTGGGTCAGGGTATAAATTTCAAGGCCATAGTAGGCGGTGGCGATGACGCTGGGAAATTGGGTAAAGCTGCTTTGCAAATGGGTAAAGCGGCTGGGCACAAAAGCGGTTGGCTCCAGAACAAAATAATCTTCTAGCATAGGACTAACAGGCTCTACGGTAATGAGCTGCAACGGCCGTTTCTCCTCTTGCGCCTTCATTTGCAGCCAACTCAAAAAAGCCGGGTCATCTTCACGAATGGTGATCACATCGTGGCCATACATAAACTTCAGCGGTGGGCCAAAAGTGTCGCTGAACGTGGCGGTGGCGGGTTCGTTAAACACCAGAATTGCCTCTGGGTCCAGGCTTTGGGCAACCGCTTCAAGCTGGGCAACGGCCCCCTGGTATTCCCGCAAAGGCAGCACAAAGCGTGATTGGTACAGCATCCCAGCCATCAGTGCAATGGCAAGCGTGCTGGCTGCGACCTTGGCTAGGCGTGACCTGGTTTGGAAGAGGGCGATGAGGCCAACGGCCGTATAAATCATCAGCATCGGCAGCACAATGGGCACATAGCGGCGCATCGTGTAAATATGGTACGGCGTGTTGAACATTTTGTAGACGTATTGCAAGGTGGTGACCAGCCCCACGCTTAAGAAAAGGCCCAAACGATTATAATTGGCGGTGCGCAGCAGCCAGGCCAGCCCCAACGTGGCCAGGGCCAGCCCCAATGGGGTGAGATACCAGCCCAGGCGCACCCAGTTTTCCCCATCCAAAATCCAGGCGGTGTTGCCTGAGGGCCAGGAAATGAAGCTGGTGGCGGGCTGCAACAACGGCCGTACAAAATAAGCAAACAGGCTCAGCAGCACAATGCCCCCAGCCAGCACCCAACGGAAGGAACGGCCGTTCACAAAATTTGCCAGCCGCGATTGCCGAAACTGGCCCCAGGGGTAGCGCCACATCAACCATATCCCCACAAGCCCCAAACCAACGGCCACACCTAACAAAATCTGCACCACCCACTGCCTGCGGATAACGTTCAGCAGATTGCCATAGGTGTTCCACAGGTACGGGGCGTTTAGCAAAATGGCAGAAATAAAAGCGTGGGCGGATATTGCCCCGCCGGTCAGGGCAAACCAGCGCCAGCCCGGTTCCCATCGCTGCTGCCACCACACCAAAATGAGCCAGCCCCCAATCAGGATGGCCACCAGGGGCAGGTCGATGCGGGTGAGAAAGGCAACGCCAAAGGCTGCCCCACCTAAAACACCCCAGGCGGTTTTCCCCGGTTTCTTATCCCAAACCGCCTGAAAGCCAATCAGGCCGGTAAAAATAAGCAGCAGCGTTAGTGGTTCGGTGGCGGGATAGCGGGCAAAGTAGATGTGGATGGGCGTGATGGCATAAAGCGCTGCGGTCAGCAAGCCAATGTTGCGATTAAAAAGCTGGCGGGCCAGGAAGAAAATTGCGGCCAGACCCAACGTGCCCCACAGCGGCGTCACCAGCAGCCCGCCGTACAGTCCGGCCAGGCTAATGCCTACGGCAAGCAGGGCCGGATGAAAGGGGAAAAATTGGGGAATGACCCGCGTGGGATCGTTGTCGTCGATGTACCAGCCGACAAATTGCAGGTAGCGCGTGCGCCACTGCGCGGGCTGTTCGCGCAAGGTTGCCTCGGGGAATTCTCGCAGCAGGCCGCTCCATTCATCGGTGATGATGAAGTCGCCGGTGCGTACGGCCGTTGCCGCAATGTTCATGTATCCGCCTGGGTCGATGCCGCCCAAAACATACTCATGGGGCCGAAAGTAGACCACGGCAGAGCCGAGCAGCAAAACGATAAGCAGCCACTCTGGCCATTTTGGGGGAGCAAATTGGGGTCGGTGAAACGGCCGTTGCCAGCCAAACAGCCCCGCGCCAGCCAAAAGCAGGGCCGCCGCCACCGCCGCCAGGGAAAACCAGCCAAACGTCATCAGCACGGTGCTGACCCAGCCGGTAAAAATAACCATGCCCATGAAGGCAGCAAACAAAGCTTCTGGCCAATCCGAGGTGGGGGAAACTTTGGCCCAAATAAGCAGCAAAACGGCCGTAAATAGCAATACGGCCGTTACAAAACCAACAATCACAATTGCAGACGCTTGCAGCATAAACTCACTCGCCGAACCTGAATCAACTCAGCGCACGAGTTTACCATTCACCCTTCACAATTCACAATTCACCATTCACCATTCACAATTGATCAGGGATGCCACGCGATGTTGGGCACAACGGCCGTTTGGGCATACGGGCCATTGGCCAGATCATCAAAATAGTCAAAGGCCAGCAAGTCGCTGTAGGAAAAGAGCGAATGACCGGCTGTGCCTGCGGCCCGTGCCAGGGCAATGCGGGCTTCAATTTCGGCAAAAGAGCAGTAGCCTGTGCCAATGCCGGGGATGATGTAACGGCCGTTTGCCGCCGCCTGAAAATCTTCCACCAAAATTTGCCACCGCTCCCGAATCCAATAATCTGAGGATGTAGGCGCGGGGTCTTCGACATAATTCCCTGCCTCGTCGCAGTCGTTGTAGGCGCTGCCAGGGTAAATCATCGGCGAGATGCTGTCGATTTTGCCGCTGGCCAGCCACGCTTTGGAGTCCTGGTAATACGTCAGATTGCCTTGCTGCGGGCTGCCGGGGAAATTCCAGGCAGCATCCAGCTCGTGAATCGGCCAAACGGCCGCAGAAAGCCAGAGGCCCGGTTTTAGCGGCACCACTTCATCATAAAAGCGGCGCACGGTGCCGTTGATTTGATCGCGCTGCCACTGCGCATAGTCACTGCCGCTGAAGCAGTCGCCGCCATAGCGCCCTTCGCTCACCGGGTCGCAGGAGGTGGTGACGCCGCCGTAGCGAATGTGGTCCAGGTGCAGCCCGTCAATATCGTAGCGGGTCACTAAATCCTGGCCCACGGCAATGAGATGGTCGTCTAAAAACATTGAAGCAGGTGTGCCGCGTAGATAAGCGTCACAATTTACCTCATCGCTGGTGTTCCAGATGAGGCCGTTGGGCTTGCCATCGGTGCTGCCATGTTCGGCCAGCAGCAAATGGTAAAGCGGTGTGGGGATGACGCTGGCCTCGGGCGGGGTGTCGCAAAAGCTGCCGCCGTTCCACACGGGGTACACATTCATGTAGGCATGTACCTGAATGCCCGCGGCGTGGGCTTTTTCAATCATCGTGGCCAGCGGGTCCCAGAGCGGGTCTGGCGGCTGGCCATACACGCCGCTGACGCGGTCGGCCCAGGGTTCCAGGCCTGGCGTGTAGTAGGCGTCGGCGATGCCGCGCACCTGGAAGAAGATGGCGTTGAAGCCTGCACTGGCGACGTTTTGCACAATTTCATCAATCTTGGCGGGGTCGGCGGGCTGGCCGTAGCTGGTCCAATCGAACCGGGTGACCCACACGCCGCGAAACTCAACCATTGGGTTTGGGGCGGTGGTGTTGTTGGCTAGCAGGGTTGGCAGGAAAACGGCCGTTTCCCCCCCAGCCGCCACGTCCTGATCCTGTTGTAAGCTTAGTACCAGCCCCAAAAAAGCCAGCAGCAAAATTAATACTCGTTTCATAGCCTGTATCCGATTTTGTGGTGAAATTTCTTATTTCGTAAAAAACCGCATTGTGGCATAGAAACGGCCGTTGCGCCGCCAAAATGACATGAATTACCTGCCTTGTTGCAAATTTTCACGCGATTTTGGCGGCGGTGGTTTGCTTTCATTAATCTCTTGTTGTGAAAATTGACGCAGGTAGATAAAGTTGGGTATAATTCGTTCAAAATATTTTGAAAGTTATGTGTTTTGAAGCCAGAACGCCAGAATATCGTTCAGCGCAGCTTCAAACCTCAGGGCATTTGCCCCCGAATATCAAGGAAAATTGTGAATCGCCTGCCAAATATTCAAACACCTACCCCCATTGCGGAGCACACCGTCGTGCCCATCACCTCAGAAGTTGCCGTTGGTGGAAACAATGTCGTTTTAATGGCTGGCCCCTGCTCGGTAGAAAGCTATGCGCAAACACGGGCAGCGGCTGAAGCGGTTGCTCGCGTGGGGGGGCGCATTTTACGCGGTGGCGCGTTTAAGCCGCGCACCTCGCCAGACAGTTTTCAGGGTCTGGGTCAGCAAGGGCTAGAAATCTTGCGCGATGTGGCCGATGAGTTTGGTCTGCTGGTCATCACTGAGGCGTTGGCCGTGGAGCACGTGCCGCTGGTGGCGCGGTATGCCGACATTATCCAGCTGGGCAGCCGCAACATGCAACATTATCCGCTGCTCTGGGCAGTTGGAGAAATAGACAAGCCTGTGCTGCTCAAGCGTGGCTTTATGTCAACTATTGATGAATGGTTGAAGGCGGCTGAACACATCAGCAGCCGGGGCAATCGGCGCATCATTTTGTGCGAACGGGGCATTCGCACTTTTGAAACGGCCACGCGCAACACGCTGGATACCAATGCCATTACTTTGGCCAAGCAGCTAAGCCCCTATCCCGTTATTGCCGATCCCAGCCACGCTACCGGGCGGGCCGACCTGGTGCTGCCTGCGGCTCGTGCGGCCGTTGCTGCCGGGGCTGATGGGCTGCTGGTGGAATTTCATCCTGATCCTGCCCAGGCGTTGTCTGACGGCCAGCAGTCGTTGCCGCTGACGCTGCTTCCCCATTTTGTGGATGAGGTTGGTAAGATTACGGCCGTTTTCAATCGCACCTTCACCTGATTTTTTAGCCACAGAGCACACTGAGGAAAAAGAAAAAATTCTCTGTGCCCTTTGTGACAAAACTGTTTTCCCGACCAACAACCTAAGGATTCATGACCGACTTTATTTTCAGCCTGGGCTATGCAGGGCTGTTTCTCATCAGTTTTTTGTCAGCTTCATTGCTGCCCCTTGCCTCCGAAGTGTTTGTGGTGGGAATGCCCCCGCTAGGCTACAACGTTTGGGGCGTGATCCTCGTGGCAACGGTCGGGAGCTATTCAGGGTCATTGGTAAATTACGCTATCGGTAAAAAAGGAACAGATTTTGTTTTGGGTCGTTACCTTAAGATTGATCCCAAAACTTGGGCCAGGGCCGAGCGATTTTATGAGCGATGGGGACCGGTGGCCCTTTTTTTTTCCTGGGTACCGTTTATTGGCGATCCGTTAACGGCCGTTGCTGGCGCACTCCATATGAACCTGGGCATTTTCAGCTTTTGGGTACTGTTCGGCAAAACATTGCGCTACCTGGTTCTCCTGGGCATTGCTTCCCGATTCCTAAATATATTTTAGCCAATGGTCATTGACAGAAAACTGTTAGAATTGCACCAACTGCCTGAACTATAATTCCGACAGTCAGTATCTGTAACTGCATAAATTCAAATGGGACAACACTGGCTATGCTAAACAGTAAAAATGGAATCAGCAGATTTCGCAGAAATTATGGATTTTTCCAAAATTTTCTCTGTGGTTCTCTGTGGCTCCTCAGCGTATCTTTGTGTCCCGCTTATTCCTAAAGGAGCAAACTCGTGAAATTTATTGATCTCACCATTCCCCTTGGCATTGGCACGCCGCCCTGGCCCACTTACGAACCCCTGCAAGTAAAATATTTCAAACGCCTGGCGCCCAACGGCGCGAATGGCCAGGTTGTGACCCACAGCAATCATGTGGGCACTCACCTGGATGGCGAAATTCATTTTTATACCCCCGGCAAAGATATTGCCCAGCTTGATTTTAATTTTCTGGCTGGCGAGGCGGCCATCGTCGATTTGAGCGACGTGTGTGGGGATTACGATGTGTACACCCCGGCCATGATTGAAGAGCGCGTGGAGGTGCGCGAAGGGGACATTCTCATCATCCACACCGGCTACCACCACTTTGGCTGGGACCAGCCGTACGGCAATGAGGTGCGCTACATGGTGATGCACCCTGGCCCAGACGCCCGCTTTGCCCAGTGGTGCATCGACAAAAAGATCAAGTGGATTGGCGTGGACTGCGGCAGCGCGGATCATCCCATGAACACCAAAATCCGCGACTGGATGCCTGCCCAGGCAGCCGATGCTGACGCTCATTTCCAGCAAAAATACGGCAAACCGCTGGCAGATTACTTCACTAAAGATATGTACCAGATGATGCACCTTTGGATGTTTGACAAGGGGATCATTCACGCCGAATGCGTGGGAGGCGACATCGATCTGCTGGTGAACCGGCGGGTGCAGGTGGGCTGTTTCCCCTGGCGCTTTGTGGACGGGGAAGCCAGCATCGCCCGCATCGTGGCCATGGTGGATGATGATGAATACGAAACGCTGATGGCAAAGAAAGCTGCCATGCCCAAAACCAAATTTGGCGACTGCTACGATCCGGTTCATGTGGAGCGGTTGGGCGGTCGCGGTTCGGTTTATTAGTTTTTAGCCACAGAGGGCGCAGAGGAAAAAGAGGAATTTTCTCAAATCTCTTTGTTCTCTGTGGCAATGATCGGTTTGGTGGGTCAAGTTTTGAAACTTGACCTACGGTTTGGGAAATTGATATGAACTCTTCGAAGTTGTTTACGGCCGTTCCCCACCTCCCCTCCCTCATGGAAACAGCCAATCATATTGACATAAAAACAATTGAGGGAGTGGTTTCCCTGCGCCAATTTATTGCTGGGATGCTTTCTTACTCGCCTGCGTGGCTCAAATTTTTGTATGGCGTGCGCTGGTTTTTTGTGCGCCTGCTGGGGATGAAGCAGGAAAGTGTGCCGGGTGGTCTAAACATGAAGCCAGAGGCGGTTTCTTTTGTGGAAGGTGCTCCGGCCACGTTTTTTACTGTGAAAATGGCGGAAGAAGATCGCTACTGGTTTGCCGGAATCAGTGAAGCGCACCTGACGGCGCATTTGGGGGTGGTGAAGGAGCCGGGTCAACCGAACCGCTTTCATGTGCTCACGATTGTGCATTACAATCGCTGGACGGGGCCAGTGTACTTTAATGTGATACGGCCGTTTCACCACATCGTCGTCTGGCAAATGATGAAAGCGGGGGTGAAGCAGCCGCTACGACTGCAAGAAGCTTAAAATTTGGTCGGCTATTTGGTCGCGGATTTGGCGGAAAACGGCCGTAACTTCCTCATCCTTCCCCGTGGCCTCTGCCGGATCGTAAAAGCCAATGTGGGTTTTCTGCCCGGCATTGCCCAACCAGACCGGGCAGGTTTCCTTGGCTGAATCACACACCGTGATCACGTGGTCAAAATATTGCCCCCGAAACAATTCGGTTGATTTGGATTCGTTCTGGCTCAGGTCAATGCCCAGTTCTGCCATGACGGCAATTGCTTTGGGATGCACGGTGCCGCTGGGCTGCGTACCCGCCGAGTAAGCCACAAACTGGTCACCCAACTTCGCGTTGATCAATCCTTCAGCCATCTGGCTGCGGCAGGAGTTTCCCGTACAAAGCACAAGCACATTTTTCATTGAATTTTTCCAAAGCGTAGGTCAAGTTTGCAAACTTGACCTACAAATCCAGAGCAGCCATCACCGTGTTTAAATCTTTGTCGCCGCGCCCACTCAGATTGACCAAAATAATTTGGTCCGGCCGCATTTGGGGCGCTTGCTTGATCGCTTCAGCCACGGCGTGGCTTGATTCCAGCGCGGGGATGATGCCCTCAGTTTTACATAATATTTCAAAGGCGGCCAGGGCCTCTTCATCGGTGGCGTAGGTGTAGCCTGCCCGTTCCTGGTCACGCAGCAGGGCATGTTCTGGCCCCACGCTGGGGTAATCCAGCCCGGCGCTGATGCTGTGCGTTTCCATGATCTGGCCATCGGCCGTTTGCATCACGTAGCTTTTGGTGCCGTGCAGCACACCAATCCGAGCAATGTTCATGTCGGCAAAACGGGCAGCGTGTTTGCCGCTGGCAATGCTCTCTCCGCCCGCCTCCACGCCAATCAGGGCTACATCCTCATCATCGCGGAAGGCGTGGAAGATGCCCATCGCATTGCTGCCGCCGCCTACGCAGGCGATGATCGTGTCGGGCAATTGGCCCACTTCATCCAGCATTTGCTGCCGAGCTTCGTGGCCAATCACGCTTTGGAAGTCACGCACCATCATGGGGTAGGGGTGCGGCCCCAGGACGGAGCCAAGCAGGTAGTGGGTGGTTTCTACATTGGTCACCCAGTCCCGAATGGCCTCGTTGATGGCGTCCTTGAGCGTTTTGCTACCGCTTTCCACGGGGCGCACTTCGGCCCCCAGCAGCTTCATGCGGTAAACGTTGGGCTGCTGCCGGGCGATGTCTACGCTGCCCATGTAAACAATGCACTCCAGCCCCAGCAGCGCACAGGCGGTGGCTGTGCCCACGCCATGCTGCCCCGCGCCCGTCTCGGCCACGATGCGGGTTTTGCCCATGCGTTTGGCCAGCAGCGCCTGGCCCAGGGCGTTGTTGATTTTGTGCGCCCCGGTGTGGTTCAAATCTTCCCGCTTGAAGTAGATTTGCGCCCCACCCAGGTTTGCCGACAGGCGTTTGGCGTGGGTGATGGGAGACGGCCGTCCCACGTAGCTCTTCAACAAATGGTTAAACTCGGCCATAAACGCCGCGTCCTGTTGCACTTCGTCATAGACGCGAATGAGTTCATCCAGGGCAGGCATAAGGGTTTCGGGCACAAATTGGCCGCCGTAGGGGCCAAACTTGCCCCGCTCGTCAGGGACGGTTGTAGATTGGGTCATGAGATTGTCCTCTTTTGCTAAATTCGAGGCTGATTATAGCAGGGGGTGAGATTTGTGAGGTAAACGTTTTGTAAACGGCCGTAAAAAAAGAGATTGGAGACTGGAGATTAAGGAGTGAACCAATCTCCAGTCTCTAGTCTCCAATCTCCAAATATCATTTCACAGAATCGAAGGCAAAGTCCCAGCCGCCCAGGAGGATGACGCTGCTCTGATCGCCGGTTTCGATGTGGAACCACCAGGTATCGCTGGCCCATTCTTCTGGCTGGATGTGGATAAAGTTGGCGTCTTCGTTGGTGGTGGTGCTAAAGCCAAAGAGGGAAGCTAGGAAACGGCCGTTTCCATCCAAACCCATCACCACCGTGTAAGATTCATTCGGCACCAACGTCGTGTTTCGGGCAAACTGGTCAGCCGCCATCGTTTCCCCATTTTCGCTGGCGGTGCTTTCTGGCTGCGTCAGCGCTTGCAATGAAATGACGCGGGTGGCGTCTGCGGCATTGGCCGCATTTTGCAAGGAAAAGGTAACCACCGGGCTGCTGCTGCTCACTTCAGACATCTCAAAATCGATGAGAATGGCCTGACCAGGGGCAAATGTTTTGTCCCGCACCAGCGCCGATTGCCCGCCGAGCTGAACCGTTTCGTCAGAAGAAACAACCGCATTGGAAGAATTAACCCGCCAGCCAGGCAGCCCTTCGCCAAAAAAGAGTTGGGTTTGCGGTTGAGGATTTTCCACCAGCGTGGCCAGCTTGGTTGCCAGCCCTTCATCCCCGGCAAAGTCGCCGCCAGAGTCACGCAAGTTCATCACCACCAACACGGCCACCACAATCAGAACCAGAACGGCCGCTCCGATGAG
Source organism: Ardenticatenaceae bacterium (assembly GCA_020634495.1). The sequence continues at coordinate 69,896 of JACKBR010000007.1, forward strand.
CAACGTTTTATTTTGCAACGGAGACGCTGGCGCAGCCGCCTGCCCAGGGGTGTTCTCCACGGCAAAACTCAGAGGCTGTGCCCTGGCCACCTCCAGCAGCGGCCGCCAATTTTCTTTGGGGCGCAGCTCCTGGCAGCGCTCTATCAGCTCTGGAATGCGCTGCTGGCGGGCCAAAATCTGAATAAATTCAACCGTTTTGGCAGACTTTCCCCGACCCGGAATATCATCATAATCCAGGTTAAAGTCGAAGGCGAGTTCGTGCATTTCATTGGTGTCGAAGGCCTGGTTGATCAAACCGCGCAGCTCTGCGGCCCAATTAGACGATGTTGATTTGGGGTCTGAATTCATGGGGAACCTCGTTTGGCGCTTGGTTGATTTTGGACGCGGTTTGCCAGGACGTCCACGCTAAAAAAGTTGTAAAATCTGGCTGATTTTAGCATAGGTGAAGCTGAAACCTAAATAGCATTGGGCCAGCTATTGACTGACTGAATCGAAGGCAAATTCCCAGCCGCCCAGCAGGATCAATTCTTCGGTTTTGCCTGTGTTGATGGTGAAGCGCCAGATGTCCTTGGCCCAGGCTTCTGGCTGTACAAAGGTAAAAAGGGCGTCCTGTTCGAGGTCAAGGCACAGGCTGTGCAAATCGTTCATATCAAAGGCATCGTTCACTAATTTTCGCAGCTCAGCGACCCAATTTGACGGTGTGGAGGATGTACTCATAGCGAACCTCGCTTTTGGTGATTTAGGCGACCAGATAACAATCTGGTGCGCCATTCTAGCATAAAAAATCTGGCTGCCGAACCAGTAAAATCAGTTTTTGCCCCATGCAAAAATTTGGGTTTGAATAGCATATAATACCGTAAAGCTCCAAAAAATTTGATTGAAGTTATTCAATAATTTAGCTTGTTTGTAACCACTGTACCCCTTGCGCAGCCTACAACACTGGCAGTTATCCCAAAGGAGGCTTTTGATCATGCGACTATCAGCGCCAATTAGCGCCATTAAGGAACAGTATCAAATTGTGGTCATTGGGTCTGGCTATGGCGGCAGCATTGCTGCTTCACGGCTGGCGCGGGCGGGCCAGGAGGTGTGCCTGCTGGAGCGGGGTCGCGAGCTGTGGCCTGGGGATTATCCAGATGGTGAACTGGCGCTGGCCAAGGAGACGCAGCTCCACACTCCTTTGGGCCACATTGGGGAAAAAACAGCGCTGAATGAATATCATGTCAATGACGAAATGACGGTTTTGGTGGGGTGTGGGCTGGGTGGCACATCGTTGATCAATGGCAATGTGGCCCTGCGGACAGATCCGCGCATTTTTGAGCACCCGGATTGGCCGCAGGCGTTTCGGGATGATGTGCCCACGCGGTTGGCCAGAGGGTACGATCTGGCGGAGCAGATGCTGGGCACGACCACTTATCCAGACAGTTTTCCTGTCTTGCCCAAATTTGAGGCGCTGCAAAAAACGGCCGTTTCCCTCAACGCCAACTATTACCCTGCCCCCGTCAACGTCACCTTCCACGACGGGCTAAATGTGGTGGGCGTGCCCCAAAAAGCGTGCAAACTGTGCGGCGACTGCATGACCGGCTGCAACTACCACGCCAAAAACACAACGCTCATGAATTATTTGCCAGACGCTAAAAATCATGGGGCGCACATCTTTACAGAAGTGGAGGTACACCATCTGGAGCGTGGCGCTGGGCAGTGGCTGGTACACTGCCGCTTGTTGGGGGATTCAGATGAGGCCAAGGCCCAGCCAGAACGCATCATCCAGGCAGAGCTAGTGATTTTGGCTGCGGGCACCTTTGGCTCCACCAAAATTTTGTTTCGCTCCAGCCAGGCAGGGCTGCCCGTGTCGGCTATGTTGGGGCAGCATTTTTCTGGCAATGGGGATGTTGGCGCGTTGGCCTACAACAATGACCAGCCCATCAACGCCGTGGGCACGGGTGCCAAGGCGGATGAAAAACCGCCGGTGGGGCCGCTCATCAATGGCGTCATCGATACCCGGCCCCAGGTGGAAAAGTGGGAAGAAGGGCTGGTGATTCAAGAGGGTACGTTTCCCAGTGCAGCCGCTTTGCCCTTGGCCAAAGGGCTCAAGGTGATGGCGGCCGCAGCGGGCAAGGATACAGATAAGGGGCTGCTCGATTTTCTCAAGGAGAAGCTGCGTGAATGGGTGAGCCTGCTGCTGGGGCCTTATCGCGGCGCGGTTCATCATTCACTGATCTGGCTGGTGATGACGCACGATGACAGCCGGGGGCAGCTTGTTTTGCAGGATGATCGCCTGCGGATTGAGTGGCCAGACATTGGGGAGCAGCCGTTTGCCAGGCGGGTGAACGAGTTTTTGCGGCGGGGAACGGCCGTTCTCGGCGGCACGTTTGTCTCGAATCCTTTGTGGAGCTTGCTGGCGGCGCGGCCAATGGTCACGGCGCATCCGCTGGGCGGCTGCCCCATGGGCCAGGCTGCCAGCGGTGGGGTGGTGAACCACAAGGGGCAGGTATTTTCAGGCGAGGCGGGTACGGCCGTTCACGATGGGCTTTACGTTTGGGACGGCTCAACCATTCCCCACTCCATTGGCGTCAACGTGCTGCTCACCATCTCGGCCATGACGGAACGCGCCGTTAGTTTGCTGGCAGAGGAGCGCGGCTGGCGGATCGATTACCGCTTGCGGCCTTAGGCGGCACGTATCGGCCCTCATTTTCCGGGGCGAATGTTGAGGCGACAATGTTTATGTTGACAAGAATGGGGCGATCAGTCTTTAATACCGGGTAAGCATGTGAGGCATTGCGGGTAAGTTTACATAATGATGGGGTACGGCCGTTTATCATATTTCTCAATACGGAGGATTTTCAATGAGTCGGAATACAAAAATTGTCGTCGGCATTATTGCCGGTATCTTGGTTCTATGCTGCATAATTGTCATCATAGGATATTTTGCCCTGCGGCCCGTCTTGCGCGGGGTGACCGAAGGGTTCGACAACCCGGAAGCCGGGGCGGAAGTGGCGGAAGGCATTGTTGACTACGAGCTCCCCGAAGGGTACGAAGAACAAGGGGCCGTGAACCTTTTTGTGATGGAGATGGCTTTTATAAGTGGCAGGGATGACCAGACTGTGATTATGCTGGCTGAATTCTCTGATATGTTTACGGGCAATGAAGAGGATATGCAGCAGCAGATGCGCGATGCCTTTGCCAACCAGTCCGGGTCGCAAAACGTCAGTCTGGAGTTTGTTGGCAGTGAAGATGTCACTATCAATGGTCAAGAAGTTGCGTTGGGAACCTATGAGGGGACAGATGATCAAGGAAACAGTGTACGCCAGATGCTGGGTGTGTTTGAGACTAAAAACGGCCGTTCCGGTATGATCATGATTTTTGGCAGTTTAGATAACTGGGACGAGGGCGGCATCAGTCGTTTCCTCGATTCGCTGGAGTAAATTCAGAAACATTAGAACAGATCCCCGGAAACGGTCGGTTAGATTTTGTACCTGGCCGAAAGTTTCCGGGGAATTTTTGCCTACCGTTTATTCTTCCAGCTTTCCCAAGAAGTAACTTCCACCGAGGGAACCCGATTGGCTGGTTTAAAATCTTCACCCGTAAAGTAAGCCACAGGGAGCAGCGCCGCCTGGGTAATGTGGTTGGGAATGTCTAAAATGTCTGCCACTTCATTTTCGTAGCGCAAATGAAGCGTGGTCCAGGACGAGCCTAACCCGCGTGCCCGCAGCGCCAGCATAAATGACCAGGCCGCAGGCAAGATAGAGCCGTACAGTCCGGCCTGGGCCATTGGCCCCAATGATTCGACCCGTCCTTCAATGCAGGGAATAACCATTACCGGCACTTTATACATATTTTGCGCCAGATAAACGGCCGATTTTACCACGCGGGTCTGCTGTTCTGGATCATGTTCCCGGCTGCCCCGGCTTTCTATTTGTTCCTGGCTAGAGCGGGCATAAATGAAAAAAGATTGCTTGTACAGCTCGCCAATCTGCGCCCTTTTCTCGGCGTCGGTGACAACCATAAAGTGCCAGCCCTGCGAATTGCTGCCGGTGGGTGCCTGAATGGCAATCTCCAGGCATTCTTGAATGACTTCTGGCGGCACTGGCCGATCTAAGTCTAGCCGTTTGCGCACAGAGCGGGTGGTGGTTAATAATTTATCGACGGTAGCAAGGTCCATTTTGAATCTCCTGGAGAAGGTGGTTGAGTAATTGGGTGATCGGGCAATTTCTCAATTGCCTGATTGCCCAGCCGCTGCCTTATTTTGACACAACACACCCACAGGGCAACTTTATGACAGAATACTTTGAGCGGTATCGGGATTTAATGGAGGATTGGGATGCGTTTTTGGCGGCAGTGAAACGGCCGTTACCCACCACCATCTGGGCAAATCCCCTCAAAATTACGCCCGGCAAACTGCAAACCCTCATGGCCGAAGGTGGGGTAAAGCTCACACCAATTCCCTGGTATCCCGGCGCATTTCGCCTGCCAGAAGGCGTTATGCCTGGCTTGCGCTGGGAATATCTGGCCGGGCTGTACCAGGTGCAGGAAGAAGCCGCTTTGCTGCCCGCCCTGCTGCTTGATCCGCAGCCAGGCGAGCGGGTGTTAGACATGTGCGCCGCACCAGGAAACAAAACCGCGCAGATGGGGGCCATGATGCAGAACCAGGGCACGCTCATCGCCAATGACCGGAGTAACGGCCGTATGCGGGCCGCCCGTCACGCCCTTACCCGAATTGGCCTGGCTAACGTCACCACCATGACGCGGGACGGGGCCAATTTGCCTGCCGAACTGGGACTGTTTGACAAAATTATGGTGGATGTGCCCTGCTCCTGCGAAGGTACCTGCCGCAAAGATGCCAGCGTGCTTGAGCGTTCCTCGGTCGGCGCATCCAAAAAGATTGCCCGCATTCAAACAGCGCTGCTGCGCAAAGCGGTGCAGCTTTGTCGCCCCGGTGGGCGCATCGTGTACGCCACCTGCACCTTTGCCCCCGAAGAAAACGAGCTGGTCATTGATACGATCCTACGCGAATCGAGCGACAGCATCCGTTTGTGCCCCAGCAACGTTCCCAGATTGAGAGTATCCCCTGGACTTACCGCCTGGCAGGGCCAGCAGCTGCACCCAGATTTGCGCCAGGCCAGCCGCATCTGGCCGCAGCAAAATGATACGGGCGGCTTTTTCGTGGCGGTTTTGCAGAAAGCAGACACCAATCAACATTCGGCAAGCGGTAACCAGTTTCTAACGATTCGTAAAGAGGCTGAACCGTGGCTGGGAATTGTGACAGAGCGGTTTGGGATTGACCCAGCCGTTTTTGCTGGTTTTGATATTGTGCGCTGGAGCAAACGCGGCGTGTATTTGGTAAGCCAGGCGCAGCAGCTGCCCACCAAACCCCGATTAGATTCTCCTGGACTTTTCTTTATGCGGGCGGGCAACCGTTACCCCAAAATGACAACGGCTGCGGCAATGCTGCTGGGCCAGCACGCGACCCAAAACCGCATCGAGCTAACCGCAGACCAGGCCAAAGCATATCTCCGGCGCCAAACCATCACGCCCAGCGATGCCCAAACCGCCACCTGTACCGACACAGGGTATGTGATCTTGAGCTACCGCAGCTTCCCATTGGGATTAGGGGTTTTCCACAGCAAATCCAGCCAAATCGAGAGCCATTTCCCCAAGGCGTGGCGTCGTGACGAAGCCCAAATTTAGCGGTTTATAGAATGATGAATCTGCTTACTGCTGGGGTTGGTTTTGGGCAATGGCGCAAAATGCTTCATCAAAATTGAGGGCACATTGGTCAGGCAGTAACAAAATGTGGAGGTATTCTTCGGCTGTGGCTATCATCGCGTTGAGATCGCCATAGTTTGGCCACAGCCTGGCAGTGTTGTCAGCGCTGCCAGATAGCAAGTGTTTGCCATCTGGAGAAATGCTTAAGCTCAAAACATCCCCTTTGTGCTCGTTAATGATAACGAGATTTCTGCCGGTTGTATCCCAAATGCGAATTGTGTCATCGTTGCTGGCGGTAATAATTTGGTCACCGTTGGTATCAAAGGCAATGGCATTGACCTGGAGCAAATGACCATCAAGATCAAACAGCCATTCGCCCTCGGTGTCCCAAATCCTTACCTTGCCATTGTCGTGGGCTGTGGCAATGTAGTCACCTTGCGGTGAGTAGGATGCAAAAATGACATCGTTGTCAAAGGAGCCTTCTACCAGGGTGATTCTATCTCTTTCATCCCAATTATTGGGTGTACTGCTTTCTTGCCAGATGTAAGCTTGCCCTTCCCAGGTAACGGTTAAAATCTGGTTGGCTATCGGCGAAAACTCGACATAACGAACAATGCTGTCGTGTTCAAGCATATCGGCGACTGTGCCACCAACGTCTCTAATGAAAACGGTGCCATCATTGATAGCTAATTGGGCAAAGAGATCTGAACGATAATTATCGAGGGGGCCATATATAAAATTGATGTCTTTATCTGACGAAAATGAGCTGTCACTTTCGTTTAGGGGGCCGACGGTAACGTCATCTGCGGGCAAGCCACGGTTGTTCCAGAGGGTAAAACCAGTGATTGCATCGCTGCGGTTAGACTCATCTCTGGCGTTGGTTTCAAATGTAATGATATATTCGCCATCATCACTGAAGTAGGCACCCGCTAAAAAGTTTTCGGATGATAAGCTGGCGACAAAATCACCATTCATATTCCAGATACGAGCTTCTTCCCCATTATAAGTAATAAATTGGTTGCCAACTGGGCTGAAGATGACCTGGGAGATGGGGGATGAATGTCCTTCGTACACGTTGATCGATTTTCCATCGTGATCCCACAGGTAGGAAATGCCGCTGATGGTTGTGGTGAGGATGTGGCCATTGTTGTTGTCAAATACGGCCGTATTCACCCCACTTGAATGTTCCATGATGCTAATCAGGGTTCCTTCTTTGTCCCACAGTCGGGCTGTCCCGTCATCCCCGGCGGTAAGGATGCGCTCACCGTCTATGCTAAAAATGATGGAATTTATTTGATTGGCGTGATCCAATACGTTTACGGTTTCACCGGCTACTGTCCACAAGGTGGCCGAGTAGTCGTTGTTTAGCGTCAATATAAAGTTGCCATCGGGGCTGAAAATGGCTGATTTGATATCTTCGGTATGGAGAAATGTTTGCCTGAATTCTCCTGTGCGAGACCAGAGGCGGGCGGAGTTATCGTCGCTGGCCGTCAAGATATGGTTTCCATCTGCAGAAAAAACGGCCGAATTCACCAGATCATCATGGCCAAGCTCGGCGATTAACGTCCCGTCTAAATTCCAGAGGCGGGCAAAGTTGTCCTGACTGGTTGTTAAAATAAGCGCGGTTTGAGAGTCGAAAACGGCCGTTTTCACCGCGTCGTCATGCCGGAATGATTCAAGTTTACTCCCGTCACTGGACCAGAGGTAGGCAAAGCGATCATCGCTGGCTGTAAGAATGTAACGGCCGTCCCGGCTAAAGTGGGCCGAGTTCACGCTGTCATCATGGGACAGCTCCATAAGCATTTCGCCTGTGGTAGAAGACCACAGGCGGGCAATCCCATCATCGCTGGCGGTCAAGATTAACTCTCCACTTGGGCTAAACTCGGCAGAACTCATCTGGCTAACCTCATCTGAGGCAGATCCACCAAACAGGGTCTTTTTAGGCTCGCCAATGAGGGTCATCACAGGTAGCCCCGCTGCGTTCCACAGCCGAGCCGTACCGTCTGCCCCAGCGGTTAAAAGCAGGCTGCCGTCGGGGGAGAATTGGCCACTGTTTGCACTACCGACATGACCGGCAAGCACGCCTTGACTCCAAAGTTTGAGCGTGTTGTAAAGGGCGCTGTACGCCTGTTCCGACAAACTTTCATCCAGTGAAGAAGTTGTGTTTGCTGCCTGGTAGGCTGTTATTAAATCTTCTACCGGATTACCGCTTATTTGCAGGTTAAGTTCAATTAGGCGCAAGCGACTGTCTGCCAGGTCTCTATCGGCAATGGCTGTCGCCGCCAATGATTCATTTTCTGAAGCCAATGATCTGGAGCTTAACCCTAAAATGATGGCAATGAAAACGGCCGCTGCCAGGACGGCAGACAGTGCAATTAGCCGCAAAGTGACTTTTCTGGCTTTAACTTTCTCTTCTCGCTCTTTGCGCTCTGCCTCCTCCCTACTTTTGACAATAAACGCTATTTCGCCAGACCGGATCATTTGGCGATTATTTTTTAAATATTCCAGGGCAATGGCCAGATAGGCACCGCTCAATAAATAGCTTGGGTCTTCGTTATTCGTCTGCCATTGTTTCAGATCTGTACGGAGACGATCTTGCCAGGCGCGGAACTCGCGATGGGTGTTCATCCAGATTTGCAGCAGTTCCCAGCGTTGAATGAGCGCTTCATGGATGACTTCAGCGGTGTCGTGGCTGCTCTCGTCCCGGTCGGTGACCAGTAAGCGATTATCTGAACCGGCCAATTTTTGCACGAGTGGCCAGTTAGCCTGGCCTAATTCCTCTTTGGTGGCCAGGCGACGGGTGTCTTCGGCCCCTGCCCCAGGATGCACGAGCTGAACAAAAATGCGCTCAACCAGAGTTTTTTCTTCAACGGTCAGATTGTTGTAAACGTTGTCGGCGTGGCGGGCCAGTGCGCCGTGTACCTGGCCAATGCGCTCGTAGGCGCTGTGAATGAGGCGGCGATTGCTTTGCTGCTGCCACAGTTCAGTCAGAGCAAATTCTAGCAGGGGGAGATTACGGCCGTCTGTCCCAACATCATCTAAAATGCGCTCAACCAACCCTTCTTCAAAATGCACGTTGGCCCGCTTCGCTGGTTCCACAATGACCCGGCGCAGCTCATCGGGCGTCATGGGCCCTAGCTTAATGTCGTCGGTTTGCAGGGCGGTGACCAGCGCGGGGTAATTTAGCGCCTGCCCCATGAAATCGGCGCGCAAGGTGAAAACCATGTGCATGTTGTCGGGCTGAGACTCAGACTCGGCCTCATCTATGGTTTGGTTGAGAAGCAAACGCAAAAAGCTGTGACGTGTTTCCGGCTCAGTACAAAGAGTGAACAGTTCTTCAAACTGGTCGGCAATGAGCAGGAGGCGGCTGCCTGGCGGTTGTTGCCCCAAGATGCCGAGTATCATTTGGTTGAGGGCAACTTCGCCATTTTTAAGCTGTTTTTCTAGCTTATTTGTTTCGGCAAGCTGGTCAACTTTGCTCAGGGTTGGGTCAAAATGGGGCAGGAGGACAGCAACCAGGGAGCGAAACGGCCGTTCCCCCGGTCGAAAATTGATCACCAGCCAGTTACCCAGTTGGCGCAGGGTGGGCACCAACCCGGCAAACACAACGGAAGATTTGCCGCTGCCAGAGGGGCCGATAACGGTGGTTAACGGGCGGGCCAGGACAAACTCAGCCAGCTCTTTGGAAAATGCTTCACGGCCAAAAAAGAGATGTTCATCTTCTTCGCGGAAGGCAAAAAGGCCGCGATAGGGGCAGGGTTGGTCAGGCAGGGGGCCGGTTGGCCAATCATAGCTGGGGGCTGCTTCGGCACAGGCCGCGATAAGATTATCCAGGTCGTTTTGGCTGTCGGCGTGTTCGATGATCTTGCGGATAACGGCCGTTTTTCCCTGAGCCTCCCCACCAAACTTGTCAAAATCATACTCAAGATCAAAACAAAGCGTACGCAAGCCATCCAGGTTAAAAGCTAAATCCATTAACCGGCGTAACTCGGCGTTTTGTCTTGGTTCAGGCTGGGGTGCGTCGATCATCGTTTTATTGGATTCTGTTTTTACTGTTACTGAAAAAGCTACAGAGGGAGAAAAGGAGATAAATCGGCTCTGCCCCTTTGTAGCCTAAAATGTAAAGAATGTAGAAATTCTTAATATATTTTGCCGGAAAAGGAGCAATCTGCCCACTCATTTTGCTTTTTCACGCGAATTTGCATCCTTTTTCCGCAAATCCCGTTACTCTTGGTAAGGATGTTGATCAGCAACCCTAAAAAATATGGAAAAACACGCAGTGGAAGATGATTTAAGACTGGTAACCCAGGCGCAGTCAGGCAACATAGAAGCAGTTGGGCATTTGTTCGACAAACATTACCGCTCAATGTTTCGCTACTTTTTTGCCCGTGTGGGGCAGCGGCAGCAGGCCGAAGACCTGGCTGGTGAGCTGTTTACCCGGATGGTGCATCATTTGCCTTCTTTCAAACCGTCTGGCGTGCCGTTTCGGGCCTGGCTGTTTCGCATTGCCTATAACCTGACGATGGATCATTTTCGCGTGAGCAATGGCCAGGAGCTGACATCGTTGGATCAGGCAGCGCCCATTGCCCAGCCGGAACAAAATCCGGTGCGCCAGGTGGAACAGCAAATGACCCATGAGATGTTGCACACGATGCTAGAAACGTTGGTGCCAGAGCAGCGGCAGGTCATTATTTTGCGCTTTTTGGTGGGGCTGTCTTTGCAGGAAACGGCCGATGTCATGGAACGATCGCTTTCGGCCGTGAAGGCAATGCAGCACCGGGGCTTAAAAACAATGCGGGCTGCGCTGGCCCAGGTTGAATTGTAATGAACACAGGACATTTACGATGAACGATTATGATGAAATTCTACAGGCGCGAGTAGCCCGGCTGGAAGCGGGGGAGCCATTGACCACCGCTGGGGCGGATTTGCCGGAAGAAACGGCCGTTGCTCTAAACCTCGCCGCCGAATTACAAAACCTCACTTTGCCGGAACCGGAGGAAACGGCCGTTCAGCATCATCGCGCAGCGGCCATTCGGGCAGCGCAGCAGCAGTTTGCCGCAGCAAAGCCGGTGCCTGCTCCCGCTTCACCCGGATGGTATGCCGCTTTCACCGCCTGGCTGCGCGGCCATCGTGGCTTTGCGGCCGGAGCGGTGGCCTTTGCCGCCGTTTTGCTGGTTCTGTTTGCCTTTGCCAGCGGCTGGCTGGATCGGGGTTCGCGCCCTGGCCCAACCGTGCTGGAAGCGGATGAAGCCAATCCTGCCCAGGCTGATGAGGGTGATTCTGGCAGCACGTTCTTCGACCAGTTGTTTGGCAACGATGACGAAGTTGCTGAATCGGCCGGGGCTGAAAATCCAGCTGAGGTTGCCGATTTGCCAGCGGCCAGTGAAGATGAGAACGAAGCGAATGCCGCAGCGACGGCAGAAGCGGCCTCGAGCATGTTTGTGCCTTTTTTGAGCGCCCCGCTGCAAATTGGCCCGCAAACGGCCGTTTTAGGCGATCTCCAAGGGGTTGTTTCTGTCCAAACGGCGGATGGCAGTTGGCAGCAAGTTAGCTCGCTCAGCAGCGTGGCTGCGGGCAGCCGAGTGCGCATAGGCACGCTCTCCAAAGCCAGCCTTACCTTTTTTGATGGCAGCGTGGCCAAACTTGGCCCAGACAGCGAACTTTCAATTGATACCCTAAATGCCTTGCCTGCCGAACAAGGCTTTCGCACCGTTGTCCTAACCCAATGGCGCGGCGACAGCAGCCATGAGGTTGCCTTCCGCAACGACGGCGGTTCACGCTACGAAGTGCAATCCCCCAGCGGCACGGGTGTGGCCCGCGGCACTGTTTTCCAGGTGTCCGTATTGCCCGATCTCACCAGCCGCTACACCGTTTTGCACGGCCGTGTGGATGTGACCAGCATCAGCGTAACGGTTTCGGTGATGGCCGGGCAGCTCAGCACCATCCTGGCCGATCAGCCACCTGCGCCCCCTGTTTTCCAGGTCAGTGGTGAAGGGGAAGTGACGGAAATGGGCGAAAGCTGGACGATTGGCGGCCAGACGTTTGCCACGGACGAACAAACGGTGATTGTGGGCAATCCGCAGCTGGGCGACTGGGTCAAGGTGCTGGGGCATTTGCTGGATGACGGAACGAAGGTGGCGGATCAGATTGTGCTGGTGCGCCAGGTGCCGCAAGATTTGTTTACCCTTACGGCCGTTGTCACCGAAATGGGTGAAGAACAGTGGTTGTTGGGCGATGTGGTTATTTTGCTCGATGGGGAAACGGCCGTTGCCCCCGACATTGAATTGGGTGACCGGGTGCGGGTGAGCGGGCTGGTGCAGGCAGATGGCAGCCTGCTGGCCCGGCGCATTCTGGCCCACTCAGACGACGAGTCGCCATTTGAGTTTACCGGCGTGGTGCAAGCCATTGGCGATGAGCGCTGGTTCATTTCTGGGATTGAGGTGGCGGTGAACGGCCGTACCGAAATCAAAGAGTCCCCAGAAGTGGGTGATGTGGTCAAAGTGGAAGGGCACATCACCTCAGACGGCCTCTGGCTGGCTGACGAGATCAAAGCGGCCGACGATGATGAGGAGCACGGCGCAAAGTTTGAGTTCACTGGCCTAGTAGAAACCATCGATCCCTGGCTGGTAGCTGGTGTTTCGCTTAGCATAGACGACTGGACCGAGATTGATACGGCCGTGGAGCCGGGCAGCCTGGTAAAAGTAGCAGGCATCATTTTGCCAGATGGCACCTGGCTGGCCGAAGAAATCAAGCTGCTTGATGACCAGGCGGATGACAAAACCATCCTCATCTTCACGGGCGTTGTAGAAAGCACCGATCCGTGGATGGTGAACGGCATCACGCTGCTGGCCACAGACGAATCGCACATTGCCGCTGGCCTGATGGAAGGCAGCCTGGTGCGGGTCGCGGCGCGTCTGTCTGTGGATGGCGACTGGGAGATTTTGTGGATACGGCCGTTGCTGCCCCCCACTCTTGGCTGCTTCACAGTTCACACCCGCATTGCTACCATCAATGGCTCCCAAATTACCCTGGCCAACTGGCCCACCGTCGCCCTGGATGACGCGGTGCAGGTAGAAGGCAACCTGGTACCCAACAGCACCGTTGCCCTCACCATTTGCCTGGGGCATGATGGCACAATTGTGGTGGTCAATATCATTGTGATTCAGGTCGTCATTAACCCAACGCCGGGTTCAGATGGGGATGGGCATGACGATGACGGTAACGACAATGGCGGCGGCAATCGGGTAACAATTTGCCACAAAGACCGGAATACATTGACCATCTCAGAGTCTGGACTCAATGGCCATCTTGGGCATGGCGACACGCTTGGCGCGTGCGGCCAGGGAGATGACCACGACGACGATGACGACGACGATTAGGTAAGCGCTTATTCATCCCTTGTTTTGGGCGAGCGCCCTCTGGCCTATCCTGGGTCAGAGGGCGTTTTGCTTTTTGGTAGCCTCCTGGAGTACGCGCAATTCCCAAATCGTTGGATGGGCCTTTCGCAAGCTTGCCTGGCAGAAAAACCGGGTATGCGAATAGCCAAGATAGTCCCAACGGCCGTTTGGTTCACCTGCATAACTTTGTTACAATCTTTTCACCCGCCCACAACAACAAAGCCAGGCACAGTCTGTTCAATCATACAATTTGTCTGGCCGTAGAATGTTTAAATCCTGATAGAACATCTTGCCACTTTTACCCAGAAACACATGAAGGTTTGAAAGGAGAAGGTCATGAAACGAATGAACATTTCCAGCGGTGCCCCTTGGGAGTCGATTGTTGGGTACTCACGCGCTGTGCGGGTGGGGCCTTATGTGCATGTGGCTGGCACAACGGCCGTAAACGGCGCTGGCGAACTGGTAAGCGCAGATGACCCTTATAACCAAACTGTGTTCATCTTAAAGAAAATAGAGACGGCGCTACAGCAAGCCGGAGCCGAATTAACAGATGTGGTGCGCACGCGCATTTACGTGACTGATGTTACCGATTGGGATGAAGTGGGGCGGGCACATGGCGAGGTGTTTGGCAATATTCGCCCAGCGGCAACGCTGGTAGAGGTAACCTCGTTGTTGGAGCCTGAAATGCTGGTAGAAATTGAAGCAGATGCTATTTGTGCAGAGGGGACAGCTTTTAGCTGAAATTGGGGAAACGCCATCCGCCCCCGGCAATCTGTTTGGGAAATTTGCTCAGAAACAGCGCCGGGGATAAGACGTTGTGATTGACCTTTTAACGATTCAATCGGTTGTGCTAAGCGAGCTGCTTTCTTTGGTTTGCGTCACTGGGCAAAAACTAGAAGCTAGCCTGGTTGATAATCAAAGATAGAACCATGCTGAGCACAATAAGAATGCCCATAACCAGTAAAAACTTTTCGGCAAAAGTTCGCTTACGGTTATAAATTCTATTCCTTTCTGAAATCTGCGGCGGTTTCTTTTTTGGCTGACGCCGTTTTCTTACTTTGGCCATCTGAATTGACTCCTTACTAATAATAACTAACCTGAATTGCGCCCCTCAGTATAGCATAAATGGCCGGTAGTGTGAAAAATAGAGTGTGGTTCAGAAGGTAAATCATCGCCAGGAAAAGGCTAAAGGTTGCCAGTTTCGACGTAGTGATTGGCTAAACAAGCCACCCCAAAAGCCAACATTTTAGGTGATGGGGTCGTTTTGAGGTTATCCAAGACTTATATTCGTTAGCTAACGTCGTTGTATCGCAACAATCATTTCGTCCAGATACGGATCATCAAAACTGTAAGTTGTTCCAATCGCGAAGCGGCCGTTCACGTTCGCAATGCTCGATTAAGGTGTTAATGATTTCGTGCCGAATACAATATTTAACCAGTTCTACCGCTTTTCTTTTTTTATTCTCACCAGAGAGATTTTCATAGTCAACATCAATTTCATGGCACAGTTCAATTAGTTCATCTTGATTAAACGCTTCATCAATTTCATCATGCAAAAATTTTCTGGGGTGTGCTTCTTCAAATGAGGTAGGCGTTTTTTGCTTTAATGTGTTCTCGCCCTGGTCGGTTGCCGGAGGCAACGTTTCATTTGGGGAAGGTGTTGGTGAAAAATCGATTAAGTTTACTTCAAGCTCTCTGTTTTCAACAGTATGATAAGCCAGACAAGCGACCAGAAAAGCAACCTGTTTCGGAACGGGTGCTTTATTTTCGGGGGAATCTAAGTTTGAAAATTTTAAAGCACCAAGCATATATAAACATAAGCCAAGATAATAGTTTTTATATTTTTGCTCCTGCGCACCAGCCATTATGTCAAATGCGTGTTGCCGAATTTGTCTTAATATACTAAAGGGGATGGATAAATCTATTTCGTTGTTATGGAGATTAGACACGTTGCCAAAATCATGAATAGATTTGAAGAATGACACAATTTTTCTAATCTGTTTTACCAAAGCTGATTCATTGCTTGATTCAATATGGGGTATTCTCCACGGAATTAGGTACAGCCAAACATTGGTTTCTAAACGTAGTAAATCATGAATATTTTGGGCTTTTCTAGTTTTACCAAAGTCTATAACTGAAATGTCGTGCCCTTGTGAACCTTTGCGAATTAAAATATTCTCTAAATTCATGTCACCATGTACAGTGGTAACTTTTATAGAAGATATGTCGGTTTTTAAAATAGTTGGCAGTTGTTGCAACGGGTTTTCTAAAGCAAGATTATTTAACCCAGGTAAAATAACTTGTTCCTCATTTAGACCAACTAATTGATTATTAAATGCCCTGACTACTATTTGTTTCAGAAAAGTAATGCGGTCGTTTATTATACGGCCGTAGATAGGGCTTCCTATCGCTTCTCCTACTTTGAACTGCTTAATGTTCTCGATGTTACGCAGCCGAATTCTTAACCTGTCATCCCGATATTCAGATGGCAAGTCAATCATTACTTCGCCCTTATCCTCATCGGTTTCGCTTACAATAAATGATTGTGACTCAGAGGAAGTTGGTTGAATACATACAATTGCGTCAAGATAGTCACTACTAGCTAATAGCTCAAAAATATCATCCGGGCTGATGGTAGCAATTTCAGAGCCACCGGAGACTTGCTCAACTTCTATAATGAAGTTTGGAGGTAATAACCAGTCATAGCTTAATAAAGGAAAATCTCGCTTTGTTTCTCCTTCAATCCATGCGCCATTCCAATCGGTTATAAGTGTAGTAATTGGATTTAAAGCTTCTTGGACACTTGTGCAGGCACGCCAATAAGATTTTATGCTTTCAACATCAAACTTGCCGCCCCCGGCAAGCTGGTAAGCAAAACATGCGTAAGGCACTTGCGGCAGTTCGAGAATATCATTTTCTAAAGAAACGCATTTCTCGAAACGCTGGTTGATGTAATTTAAATAATTATTAACCTCTTCTTGTAGCTTGTTGAGCTTATCAAATTTAACCACAATCGGAGAAAGAAGCTCGCCATTCGCGTTTTTTCTAGTAACCAGAAACACTTTTGCCCCGCTAAAACCAGCCCCAAATTCGTGTTTAACCGTAACCTCTTTCAATGAATGGCACAAAGATTTTAGCAAACGAATGTAATATTTTTTTTCTGTCTCTTCAATTCCTGCTACTTTCCAACGAACGATGGGATATTCTTGTGGTGAAGGCAGAGGAGGAGGTGGGGGATCTACAGTTTGATTTGATGGTGGCGGAAAAGGTTGGGGGAGAACGGCCGTTTCCTCCCGCCATTCCCTCAACTGATCCCGCACAACTTGCCACTCACTCCCCTTGGTTTCTTGCTCATGCTCGTCAAGCCACTGTTGCAGAAAATATCGTTTTGCTCCAGCAAATTTCTTATCATTTTCACAAGTATTTATCAGATTGCTCATATTTTGGGCAAAGGCTGAATCATTTTGAGCTGAATCCCCATTTTTAATAATGTCATTTAAAAGCATCGAGTGCTTGCTTTCTTGCCTTTCCTAACTCCTCCCGATCTAGCAGAAAGATAGCGATAGTAGCATTTGCCCGAAGATTATCTTCTACTGGAAATGGGACAATCAATCCTTTTTCATTTTTACGATAGCCGAAAAACTTTTCTGGATTATCCCAACAGGGATCTAAGATAAGAGGGCTTTCAATCTGGTTAAGAAAAGACACGTCAAATAGTTGATTTAAGTCATGATCATTAATTTTGATGTGCCGTTTGTCCGGCAACAAAGGAAAAGACCTGGCTTTTTCACTGACGTTATAGTGACGATAACATGTTTCACAAATCAAATAAATGTTTGGCCATTGCCAGCTTAGCCAAATATAGTTTGGTTTTATCTCTGGACTTAAGGTAAATGGGCGATATCGAAACAATGAATAGTTCTGTTTCTTTAATTTCGTCTCGCAAAAAGCGCATTTTGAATGAAAAGTCTCAAAAATTGTACTCTGCAATATTGAATAAAAATTTTGGGATCGCTTTAAGGGGGGGATTGTTGGGTACGGACTTACTGAAGCATTATTTGATTTTTGACCGTGCAGCCATGTATCGATGCCATCTTGCACTTTGCGTGCCACCCCACTGGCAAAAATATCTGGACTGTTTGTTCGCTGGATAAGTATCATGACTGTTTTATACGGTGATTGGTCTCTCAAACAAGATGACTTTTAACAGCATTTCCAAGAATTCGATTTCACTATTTACTCTTCATACCCTGAAAGAATAGCCATTATTTCTTTGTCTAATTTCGACATATTTATACGGCCAATTAAGCTCTCTTGATAATCTTTATACTTCTCTTTGATTTCACGTAGAACTAATTCCAAAAATTCGATTTTATTTTCTAGCAGATCATTTTGCTTTTCCAAGGTAATTTTTTGTTGCCTGATGTTAAAATCGGTGTCAGAGCTCAGCGGCAGGATTTTTTCATCAAGATCGCTCTTCTTATCTGCCTCCAAATCTATGCGAGCAATTTGAAATCCCTTCCAAGAATCGTTCTCAAACTGCGCAAAAATCTCCCTCAATCGCTCCAGCCTTTTGCGAGCTAGTTTTGCAGGACCATTTTCTTTTGGAGCCTCAATCCGACTCTTACAAAATGGTAAATCCGGATCCATCCAGTCCAGTCTTGTAGTTAAATGTTTACGCCTGTGCATACAGGCCAGCACAAAGTGCATTGTAAAAACAAACGCAGCCAAATTAAAATCCAAACTGGCACATAGCCTGCGCGCGCCCGGTACAAGTTGAGTAAATATATTCGTTACATTTCGAGCCCGTTCTCGTAAATCATCCTTCTCAGACTCTTCCCCATTACCTGATCCAGCTTCATCTGCCTGGATATCTCCAGAATATTTACTTGAGGGGTAGGGGCGTTTAGCAATATCAAAATTGATGCCTTCTTTACCGAGCTGCTCCTCAAGTTCAAGGCGCAAAGCATCTATATCTCGCCATATTAACTCGAAAAATTGAGGATTCGAAAGGTAAATAACCATCCTTCTGAAACTGTCTTCCAATTCTTTTTCATTTTGCTCTTGGGAATAATTTTCTTTCCCCAATTCGTCCATTTCTCTTGGCAGGATATTATCCTGCTTGCGCCGATATTTTTCCTCGGGATCAGTGTAACTATTCCGATAAATTGAATAGAGAATTAAAATTCCTAGGCTGTAGATGTCGGTCGCCGCAGACCATTGCTGCATTTCAATCGTTCGATCAGCCGGTAAATCTTCGGGAACATCTGTATGATCGTCCTGGCGCACAGCAATTCTGCCTTGAGACATCTTTGACACGGCTCCATCGCAGGGCAGGATAAATAAACCGTCAATCTGTTGTTCAGTTCCTGTTAGTTGGAATATATAATCCTGAATACGAACACGGTCGCCTGCCTGAAGTCTGGCTTCTGAATCAACTTGTTGATCATCAACGACTGAAATGCCATCCTTGATAGTCATCTCCAAATTGTTAGAATCAATGGTTCGACTTTTATTGACGGCCGTTTCAGCACTTTGTTTATTCAATTTCTTCTGCCAGCCAAGCACTACGTGCGTCACATATCCTTCAGGACTTTTCAAAATCACGGCGCGATTGGCGATCTCCCTTTCTTGCCCCTTGTAACGTTCAGGCGCATAAAACACAGAGGATCGTTCACCTTCAAATACAGGGCCTAACACTGTTTCGCCTGAATCTTCGCCCTTACCGCCATTTTGGGGCGAAAAAGCTAAACTTCCATAGTCTGCAAGTAAGTATTTTTTTAGATTATTCACGTCTGGATCGGTGTAAAGTATATTGGCCGGACGCACATCGGCATGAACGTACCCACGATTGTGAAGCTCTTCCAGGCCGGTACAAATATTGTACGCAAGCTGAAGATGCTCCATAGGGGTCCATTCTTTTTTGCCAATGTCAGCCTCAGAGCTTATGACTTCTTGCATTGTTCCATATGCCCAGGTGTAAATTACACTGGGGAGGCAGGTGTACCAGGTATCATCGGCCGGATTGATTGCTGCCGCAGTAATTTCATTGAATGGTAAATACTCAAAATTTCCAGATTTACCTAAAGAAGGTTTTTTAGCCAGGAACACCGTTTTTTTCCAAAATTCTTTTCCATTACTACTTTCCACAACGGTAAGATTTCTAATCTCATCGATGTTTAGATTGGAGATAAAGGTGCGGATCGTTGCGGAGCGTTCGTCATTTAGTTCTGGGAACAAGTTGCCATCTTTTTGCCGAACTAAAATAATTGGCGGCTTTCCAGCCTCAAATTTGGCAAAAATAAGGCCGTTGTTATAGTGTGACAATTTTTCTTTGCTTTGAAAGTGAAGTGGCCTTCGCAAAACTTCTGCTTGAATAACGCTTAAAAGACCAGAAGATTCAGCACGTCTTATTTTTGAAACGGTCTTTTCTTCTTGGAACATTAGGTCGTTTATGTAGGCGTTTTCCCGATGTGTTGAACCGATAAGCTTGGGAATTTTTAAGGCGGCGTATTCTTGTTCCTCATGGTTATCATTATAAAGTTTGATGACATATCCAAGTGCGCCTTCATAAGTATCTTTTGCCAGGACACGGCCATTTTCGTCAAATCGACAGTAATAATCTTCTGTAATCCAAAGCTTATTATTCGTGTCAGCCTTATCTAGGGAATCGGTTTTGTTATCAATCTTTTCCATCTTAATACTTCCTTCTTCTCAAAAGTGTTTGTTTCTATTTGTAAATTAGGTTGTGTTGGCATTTCTATGCAACCGAACTAATGAACAAAATTATGGAGGGCAAGTTAAACTACAGCCGCAAACGTAATTATTTCCTTCCTGAATTAGCCCAATTGGAGACCATCCTGGCTTTTTGCCTTCAGCTTGAACAAAATACCAAGTCCATATTTGTCCGTTTTCCTCTACGGATTCTACCGGGCCCATTGATAATAATACCTGTAGGGTTTCACCCTTCTCTACACGAGCATCTTCCATTGCTGTACCGTTAGGAGTAGCCCTTATGGATACGCCGTTTTCATGGATGACGGTAAAAATACACATAGAATCCTCTTCAGCTTCTACTGTGTTTGAAGAAATTATTGTAGCGGTTGCAGAAGAAGTAGGTGTTGGCGTTACGGCCGTTGTCTCAGGTGGAGTGGTAGGGATTGGGGATGTGGTAGGGATTGGGGATAATGTAGGCGGAGTAACGGCCGTTGCTGTTGAAGTCTGAGTGGTTACCGAGATTCCTGAAAGGATCGCTGTGCCGATTGCCGTAGGCTGAGGAGTATGAGCCGCGGTTGTTGTTGGTAGCGCAGTCGTTTGGGATATATCTGGAGTTGACGGGTTTTCAGTCGTTAACGCTGCTGTTTGGGTTTTATCATTATTGCCTGATAAATAATTCACTGAAAGAATGATTGCAGCAACAATTGCCAATAAAAGAACAAACCCTACGACAATAGTCGTAAGGCGAAAATATTTAAGCTGTTTCTTAATTCCATCTAGCATTTGTTAGCCTCATACAACTTACTATACAGGTTTGCCTTCTGGGAAGAATTGGTAGCCACCTTCGGGTTTAGCGCGGTAGTTGATAATGTAGATTGGCTTGGCGGGATTAGGCTCAAGGCTGCGGTCAGGCGCGATTTTTCGTTTGCGCAAGTTGCTTACTTGCTTGGCAAGCGCCTGATCCGTTACGCCTTCGATGTTTTCTTCTTCGGTCCATACGGCCGTAATAATTTCCGTGTAGGTATGCCGTTTGTAAGGATTGCGAACAAAGAAGGTAAGCAGGGCAGCCTCGGTAGGGGGTAGATTGTCCAACGGCCGTTTCCCTTGATACAATACGCCTGTCTCGTCCTCTTCCCAAATCATACCCCGGCTCAGCTTTCCAACGGCCGTAACATACCCTTGTAGCAAAGTTGAGCCAATACGCCACGAATCGCCATCCTGTAGCAGCAGCCCCTTCATCTGCAATGTACGCAGTTCCGCCGACGTACATGCTTCCCCAGAGGCTAACGAAAATAAAATCATCTGCTCCTGCTGCGTCAATCCCTGCCAAATTTCAGCCAGCCGATACGTGACATTTTCATTCGTCAGCAAGGTTTGCCACTGTTCCAGGGCAAACCCGTCATCCACATATCGCTGGCAAACCGCTTTTAGCAGAGAAGGATAGCCCCCCGTCAGTGCATAGATTTGCTTCACCAAGTCTGGCTCTAGCTTTTCTTCGGCAATGAGCAGCTCTTCCGCGATAACTCGCTGACTGTCAGCCAAAGCCATTGGCCCCACCCAGCAAATATGCAAATCCAGAATCTCGTACAGTTCGCCCAAGGTCTCAGGATTGAGCAAATATTTGGGTGCTTGTCGCATTCCCACGACAAAACAGAGGCTGTCTTTGAAGCTGTCGCGCAGGCTGCGCAGCGTGTCTGTCATGCCTGGCACAGCCCGTTCCGTAAACCGGTCAAAGCGATCCATTACCAGCACAATGCGCATCTCACGAGCCTCAAAATGAAACAGCAGCGTCCGCAGCCCGCTTTGCGGCAAAAAGGGATCAGTGGCGGCATGGTTTTCCAAATATTGCTGGCTAATCAACGCCTGGGTCTCCTCATCAAACTGATGTTTCATCTCAAAAAAGGAGCGCAGTAAAAGACGGAAGAATGTGTCCAGCGTATTTGTGGGCAGGCTGTTTAGATCAACAGGAATGGGAATTATTTTTTTAGCCAATTCGCCAAGATAGGGGGCTAGAGCGTGGGGGGTGCGGCTTAAAAAGCCAAGAAAGTTTGATTTGCCGCAGCCAGCCATGCCAATGACGGCACAGCTTGCGCCGTTGGCTAACCATGGGGCCACAAGCACCATTTGCGGCGCGCGATAGTGAGGATGATAGCGAGACCAGCGACGGGCAGTGAGCACCATATTTCCCTCCGCTCAACGGTTGCCTAAATAGAGAGTGATACCTGTAGCTGTTTTATTACCAATACGTTTCGATATTTTGCAAGAACAAGAAGTGAGAACCGTTGAATCATGTTTACCCAAAGCGAGGCTGCTCATACTGTAACAGTTTTCTAGAAACTTTCCAAATTAAGCAAACCACAGAAACTAGCTTGAAAAACGAGACGCAATTTCTCGGTGGTCTGCCAAGTAAAAGCCAAATTTTATGACCTCCTTTTTCGAATATCTTTTTGGCTTTTCCCTTTTTCAACAATTTTTCAATAAACCAGGATTGAACTTTCAAGAAGCGTACGGCCGTTTCCATTAAGCTGGTCTCATTGGTTCACAAGATTAGCTGGAGGGCAATGATGAATGAGTTTCCGTTTCAAATCTCAGTTCGGCCGTTTCACATCAAGCGTCAGGGCATCTGCGGCGTTCGCATCAAAAACCAATGCGCCACCGCCACGACCTTTACCCTTTCTGGCCAGGCCAACGATGAACAGATTCAGTTTGAAGCCATGCCGGCCCAAGTCACCATTCCCCAAGGGCAAAAAGGAGCTGTCTGTATACGCGTAAAACGCAAACGGCCGTTCCTTGGCTTTCGCCGCAAAATCAACTTTACCATCCAGGTGCAATCATCAAATGGCGTCCGGCAAACTGTTCCTGGACGTTTGGAGTACACACCACTCCTGGCAGTTTGGCAGCTAGCCTTGTTATTTCTAGCCACAGTTGGCGTTTTTCTAATTTAGGAGGGTATTGTGACAGCACTAGAGTATGCACGGCTCATTTTGTTTGGGGGTGGAGCCGTCATCGGGCTGTTCATTTTATTGAAGATTGCGCATTTCATTTTTAGGCAAGTCATTCGCCTGATCAGATGCCTTTTGCGCCTGATTTACCGAGGGGTTCCGCACCTGATTGTGGAGGTGCTCGCCGCCTTTCTAGCCTCGTTTATCACCGCCATCATAGCCGCCGTTATTGGTGTGCCTGTAGATGAATTGTTGGCCCGTTTTGGCAGTTGGTTCGCCACGCAAGGTTCGGCGTACGTCACGTTTTTATCAGACCTGACAGCCCAAATCGGAACAACTTTAGTTTCATAATCAACAAAACTCAGCAGGTCTCGCGTAGTACAAGATTTTGATCAGCGTTCACCTGCGTCCCATTTGCATAAGGAGGGCATATGTTGTAACGGAAATCGCATCACAAACCTATATTGGAAAAATTTAACAAAAGTGAGGTAATACACAATGGCAGATTTAATCGAAGCCGATTACGGCAAATTGGAACAAGTTCATAAGCAGTTTAGCCGCCAGGCAGACACCATGAACAAAATGATCAAAGATATTCGCGCTCGCATGGCTCCGCTGCAGGATGGAGGCTGGAAGGGTGACGCCGCCGATGCTTTCTTTAGCGAAATGCACGGCGAAGTGCTCCCCGCCTGCCTACGACTGAAGAAAGCGCTGCGTGAAGCAGCGTCTACCACCAAGCGCATTGGCAAAACAGTACAAAAAGCAGAACAAGACGCCAAAAGCGCCTTCAAAATTTTCTAAAGGAGTAAAGAAACATGTCTAAGAATGACATCAAAAAGATGAATTACCCAATGGTAGAGCGCATGGCGCGAACCATGGATCAGAGCGCCAAGCGGCTGGAGAATTGCCTGGGCGACATGAACAAAGTTATTTCAACTTTGGAACAAGGCGGCTTACGCGGCGACGCAGGCGCAGCCTTTTCTGAGTCGGTTCGCGGGCCACTGAATGCCAGCCTGAAGCGGCTGCAGAACAAGTTTAACGAATTGAACAAAGATTTACGCAAAGCGGAACAGGATATGAAGCAGGCTGATAAAACGGCCGCTCGTGCCCACCGCAGCTAAACATATAGCTGATTTTGAACCTGAGAAAAATAAATCGGTAAACCTCTAAAATGCGCCTCAGGTTCATTTAAGCGATTCAGCAGCATATTCAATTACCGATCTATTTTATGAATCGCAATCATCAGCAAAGGAGATTTCAAAATGGGACTTTTCGATTCAATTAACCCACTGGTAAAGATTGCTAAAAAGGTCGTCAACGGCGTGCGGCAAAGCTTGATGGGGCAAATTAATTTGCTGGATACGGCCGTTAAAGCCCCCATCCAGATGATGGTTAAAGAAGTTGTCGGTGGTGTGTGGGTTGGCGACGGGGCCGACGCCTTTGTAGAACAGTGTACCCGAATGTTCATCCCCCAAACCGACTTCATCACCAACGGAGCGCGCTCCATGCATTCCTGCATCGGCAAAGCGCTGGACATCATGGAAGCCGCTGACAAAAAGTCGATGAGCTTTGTCAACAACCTCAGCGGCATTTTTGGCGGCATCTACAAATAACAGAGTCAGCGGCGCTTTTGCCAAAAGTGCGGCTAAAGGAGCAAACAAATGGCACACAAAGAAATTAAAATGGACGTGCCCAAGGTCAAGAAAATGGGCAAAACGTTTGAAGATATTGGTGAAGTATTGAAAGGGATCAGTAAAGTGCTGCAAATTTTGCTGAATACCCTGCGGGCCACAGCCTTTGTCGGCATGTTTGGTGGCTGGGCGCTGCAATCCTACATTGAACAGTACAAGCCAGTCATTGACCGCCTGGCCAAACAGTCGGAGGAAATTGGTCGAGATTTGGCCGTTTCTGCCAAGGCATACGAACGTGGCGATGCCGTAGGGAGTACTCGTTTCTACTAAAAATCTATCCGCAAAAGCCACAGAGGGAAAAGAGTTGAGACCAATCTCAAGAATCTCTGTGGCTAATATTCAGATAGGTATTAAGCCAAATGCAGTTCGCACCATTTGGTAAGCCATAGTCACCGGTCCGTTTATCCAGTTTTTAACCCAACCGAATAGCCACACCCGGGCGTTTTAATTGCTCTTGGCGCTTCACGCCTGGGTGCTGGCTGCTCATTGCCTGAAATGTAATTAGAAGGAGGTTTAATCCATGCGACGCTCTCATTTTATTTTTATTTGTGCTCTACTGTTGCTGCTTGGCGTGCCAGTGGCTTTTGCCCAAAACGATGCTGTGACGATTACGGCCGTTCACTCCACCAACTTCCCCACCGTCACCGTCGATTTTATTCTGGATACGGCCGTTCCCGACCCGCAATCTCCAGCCAGCTACAGCCTCACTGAAGATGGCCAGCCAGTAGACATTCAGTCCATCGAACCGGTTGAGCATCGCCAGCCGATCTCCCTGCTCATCGTAGTTGACCAGGGGCTTTACTCCGTTAGCCGCTACCGCCAGGATTATGATCTGGTAGAGCTTAAGCAGCTTTTTTACACGCTTGGCGAGGATTTTTTTCAAGAGGGCGATCAGATCGGTATCCTCACCGGTCGCTGGGACGAAGGCACAAACGGCCGTTTTCAAATTCAGCCACACCTGGAACTTACCAATGATTTTATGGCTTACACCCAGGCCATCGACACACTCGATATCGACTTGACCGCCAACGACATCAGCCTGGACAGCGTGCAGGCCATCGAAACACCGCTGCTGCTCGAACCCGCCATCGAGCAAATGAACGGGGAGCCAAATGGCGTCATTCTCTACCTTTCGGCGCTCATTCATGCGCCTAACGAGCCTGGCCCTACACGTGCTCTTAACGCTGCTGAGCGCCTGGCGGCCGATGCCCAGGCAGCCAATTTGCAGCTTGTGGTTTTCCAGGCCGCAGCCAACACCATCGATGATGATATTCGTGCGCCCATGAATAACCTGGCCGGGGAAAATCTTTATATCGAGTTAAAAACCAGTGTAGATAACCTGCGAGAAGTCACAACCGTTTACCAAGCCCTGTGGCAGTACGAAACCAGCTACACAGCCACCTACCGCAGCCGCAGCGCCAGCAGTGAGCCACGCATCGTCTCGCTGGCCCTGGCCGCAGCGCCAGACCGGGCCGATGAAGAAACCTACACGGTTACGCTTCAGTCACCTGTTTTGCTGGATGAAGAAGTATCCTGGGCCGAAGACGGCCGTTACCAACTCACTGCCACCCTCAACTGGCCGGATTTGCTGCCACGAGAGCTGTCGGCTGTGCAAATCAACAGTCAGACGGTGACCGACTTCACCGTGAGCGAAAGCCAACTCACTGCCACCTTCACCGCCAGCACAGACCATTTTGCCCAAATGGCCATCACCGACGAACTGGGGCTGAACAGCAGCAGTGAGCTAACGCTGCCAGATCCGCCGAGCATCAGCGCAACGGCCGTTGCCACCACAGAGCCAGAAGAATCGACGACTACCCAGACAGCGCCCGCCGCACCCGGCACCCAACTGCTGCGCTGGCTGCCGTGGCTGGGTTTGCTCATCGCGCTGGGTTATATCGGCATCTTTCAGCGCCAAAAGCTGCCCCAGGTTGGCCGGCAAGTGCGGCACACCGCCCGCCGTCTCACCACCATTGTGGCTGGCAATGTCCGCCAACCTGTCATTGCCCATCTGCACATCGCCGCTGCCAGGGAAGATCTGGTAAACGAAACGATTGATCTCATTACCGACATCACCACGTTGGGGCGCGATCCGCAGCTCTCTGACATTCAGCTTTATGCCGAAGATGAGCGTAGCTCAATTAGCGGCCAGCACTGCACCATCCAGTTTGATCAGGGATGTTTTCACATCACAGATAACGGGTCGGCTAACGGAACGGCCGTTAACGGCAACCTCCTCCCAGCCGACGATCCTTACCCGCTCAACGACGGTGATGAAATTCAGCTGGGCCACAAAGCGCGGCGTGGTGCCACGCTCCGTTTTACGGTGGCTGAAGCCGTTAAGCGCCAGCAGCGGGCCACCATCGCTGATGCCAACTTCCCTGGCAGCGCCCAGGCTGGAACGCCCACCCAAATCGATCTTGAACCAGCGCAAAACAATCTTACCGCCGCCCCCGACCGGCTGCCCGTGCCGGAAGATGACGACGATACCTGGTGGAAAAAATTGGAGTAATCATCATGCACTTAGCACCTGGCGACACGATAGGCCCTTACGTTATTGACCGGCCCCTTTCGCAGGGGGGCATGTCCTACATTTACCTGGCTTCGCCTTGTGAACGGCCGTATTACAAAGTCGTACTCAAGCTCAATGCCACCGAAAAGAGCACCTTTCAAGATTTGCTGCGGCGTGAAGCAGACCATTTGGCCGCCCTGCGCCATCCCGGCATCGTGCGCATTTACCCGCTGCGCCTGCCCAACGGTAAGCGCGTTGTCTACCAGGCACGCGCCAAAGATTATCCCAACCGGCCCTGGTATTTTGCTATGGAATATATCGCCGGGGGCGGTTTAGATGCCCATTTGCTGCCCATTACCCGATTGCCCATCAACTGGCGTATTGAACTGTTTTACCAACTACTGCTGGCCGTGCAATTTATGCACGATCACGGCTATGCCCATTGCGACCTCAAGCCAGAAAACATTCTGCTGCGCGAGCGCCCGCGCCTGGACCGCGTGCCGCAGCCGGTGCTCATAGACCTGGGCAGCATTTCCAACATCAATAAGCGAGACAGGCTGACAAACACCCCCAACTATGCCCCGCCAGAACTCATCCAGGCGGCCAGTGAACCGCAAAACCAAACGCTGCAAGCGCCCGAACTGCTGCCACCGGGCAAGGGGGACATCTGGGCCTTAGGCGCTATTTTGTACGAGCTGTTGGCGGGCATTCCGCTGGTAAATGACGATGACCCAACGGCCGTTGCCGCCGCCATTCTAAAAGGGGAATGGGCCTCTATTCGCAGCCAGCAGCCAGATGTCCATGAATCATTAGAAATCATGGTAAGCATGATGCTTCATCGCAATCCGCATCGTCGCCCAGATATCGCTGAACTGATTGAAGCGATTGAAGAAAAAATCGCCTCTGTAGCTCCACCGCGTATTCCCAGCGACGAACGTGAGCTGCACCAGGCAGGAGAACAAGCAAAATGACTGCTTTAATTACCGGATTCTTTTTTGATATTGGCAGCCGCGAGATTTATGAAGACCGTCTGGCGGTAACACAGCTCACCACGCGCAGCGGTTTGGAGCTGACCGTGGCGCTGGTGGCCGACGGCGTTGGCGGGGCCAACCGGGGCGAACGGGCTGCCCAGCTGGCCGTAGACAGGGTGTTGCATTATTTAGTGGAAGAAGGTTCCAGCCAATCTGTGCCCGAACTGCTTCAGCATGCCTTTATGGCGGCGAACGAAGCGGTTTGCGCCGAGGCTGTGCAGCTAGACGGCGGTAATACCACTCTGGCTGCGGCCGTTGTGCATAACGGCCGTTTATACATTGCCAACGTGGGTGACAGCCGCATCTATCTTTGCCGCAACGGCAAGCTAAACCAGCTCACCCTGGATCACACCTTTGCTGAAGTGATGCCCCAACTTGGCAAAATGAGCGCTGCTGCCGCTGCCGCCAATCCCCGCGCCGATGTGTTGGTGCGCTACGTAGGCAGCGGCCCGCGCTTCGCCGCCGATCTCGGTTTTTACGTAGAAACCAAAAATCCCAAAGTTGCCGAAAAACGCGGCCGCCAGGGGCTTCTGCTGAAGCCGGGTGACTCCGTGCTGCTTTGCTCTGACGGCCTGGTGAAAACGGCCGTTTCTGGCCAACCATTCACAACCACAGAAGAAATAATTCGCGTGCTGCAAACTCAAGAAGGAGACAAAGCCGCTCGCAGCCTGGTTTCCTTTGCCCTGGGGCGTAACGTCGATGACAACGTTTCTGTGGCCCTGCTGCAAACTCCAGACTCCCAACGCCGTCGCCGCGCCAGACGGCCGTATATCCGTGCCTTTTTACTCATCACCATTTTGCTACTGGTTGGATTTCTAACGTTGTACCAAAACTACCAGCAAGAAATTGCCCTGGCCCAGGCAGCCTTTACCAGCCAACAGGATGACCTTGCCCAAGAAGCGGCTGCCGCTGTGGACGCCGTGGCTGCCACTGCCACAGCCGATCTGGTTGCTTTGCAGACGGATGCCGCGGCCACCGCTGCTGCTTTTGCGACCCAACAAGCCGATGCCGCCGCTACGGCCGTTGCCTTCCAAACCCGCGCGGCTGCTGAACTCGCCTGCTCGCTTTCCGGCAATTACGACTATCGCATTGAAGAGTTAACGCTCAATCCAGAGCCTATTTATCGTCATGTTATTGGCAGTGAGCTGCCCGCAGATTTTGCGCTGGCGTTACGCTGGACGCTGACCAACACGGGTAGCTGCCCGCTGCCACCGCCCTTGCTAGAAAGCTACAGCGATGGCGTTCCTCAGCTTACTGCACAGTGGCAACAGGCAGGGCAACTACTTGATCTGTTGCCTGTAGACGAAACGGCCGTTCTCCACATCACCATCCCCATCAGCAGCGAACAACAGCTTATGGCTTGGCGTGATTACTTTGCCAGGAGCGATGTTGAATGGTGGCTCACCATCACCCCGGCGGGCGAGGAAAACCCTATCAACCTGCTGTCGCGCACACCGCTTACCCTGCACGATGGCCAGGCAGCAAGTTGGCTGCTGCTGGTGCAGCCGACGGCCACCGCCACACCAACCGTACAAGAAACAGAAACGGCCGTTCCCAGTGAAACAGCGATACCCATTACACCAACAAACAGGCCCTAGGAAAATTTAGGAGAACTCAAATGAAAAAAGCAACTTTGTTCATGACCTTATTTTTATTACTTTTCACAACCATTCTCACGGTTCAGGCGGCAACGCCTACGGCCGTACGCATTCAAACCATCATTCAAGGCAGCCAGCCGCAGGACCCTGCTGTCGGCGGTATTCCCAGCAGCATTTATTACATTTTGGTGGATGAAAACGGCCGTCCCCTTACCGATGTCTCCATTGAAGACAGCTCTGTTAGCGTGACGCTGGACGGTGTGCCGCAAGGGCCAGTCACCTCTGCCATCCCCAACACGCCGCTTTTTGTGGCTATGACGCTGGACATCAGCACCAGTATGCAACCGTATCAGGAGGAGATGGGTGCGGCCGTAACCCAGGCCATCAACAGCGCCCCAGACATTGCCCGATTTGGCCTGCTCACCTTCGACCATGAAATCCATCCTCCAGATCGCTACCTGGCCGATCGTCACTTGCTACAGGACTCCCTCAGGGGCATCACCATCCCAGAATGGCGCGATACCTGCCTTTATGACGCTGCCAACGCCGCCGTTCTCTCACTGGCTGCCCAGATTGAGCAAATGCCAGAAATTCGCCGAGCCGTCATCTTGTTCACAGATGGCAAGAACGAACCATCACAAAGCTCGCCGTGCCAATACGATGAAGCAGATGTGGCTGACATCATCACCTATGCCCAAGAACAACAAATCGCCATCTACACCATCAGTTTTGGCAATAAGGCCGATGTTGTGCTGCTGGAAACTTTGGCTCAGGAAACGGGTGGCATTGCCTTTACTGGCGAAGGATCGATGGAGCAAAAATTTTCTGAAGTAATGCGCAGCCTGAACAATCAGCGCGTAGCCCACACCACCCTTTTCCCCGAAACGGCCGGAAAACACACCTTAACGCTAAATGTGCGCGTAAGCGGGGAAACACAAGAAACTGAAGCAATTGAAGCAGGTTCATTGGTCATTGAAACGGTGGCTTCACCAACCCTGGCGGCCACGCTGACGCTGGTTGAGCATGATTATGAGCCTGCACGTCAGCAGATTGCGGTCACCATAGAGGCAAAAAATGCAGATGCCATCGACTGCTTTATGGTGAAGCTGCGCGATATGGAAACGATGGAAACCATTGGCAATCGGCAAGTGTGTAATCCAGAGGAAGGCAGATCGGCCCACATTTTGGAAAATTTGCCAAAGCTAGTAGACGGCCGTTCCTATCGCCTGGAAGTTGACGCGCAGCAAAAAATTTGTCCTACAGAAGAGAGTGCCGGGGAGAACAATCCTTGTTTACGGCCGTTTACTGTTCGCCTAAACACCATCCCCTTCAGCTTCGAAGTACAACCGCAGCCGGAACTGGGGCAGATCCAAGTAATGCTGCGAGAATTGGATATACAAGCATTTCCTTGGGTGGAATACCACGCTACCATTTTGCAAGACGGGGTCACGCTGCCCCACCCGTTTGAAGGCGTGCTGAACGATCCCACCCAGCCCATTACGCTGCCCTACTATCCCGAAGCACAATCTGGCAGCGATGCACAAATTTCAAACTACAAAATTCAAATCACGCTGTCTACCAACGATGCCGAAGGGCAGGCCAGCCAAGAGGTGGCCATAACGCTGCGCCAGCCGCCCGGCTTTTTTGCTCGGTTAGGGGATGGTCTGAACCAACGGCCGTTCCTTTCCACCACCCTCCTCTTTTTACTTATTGCCCTGCCGCTGCTCTACTTTGGGCGCGGCTGGTTGGAGCGGCAGCTGCCCGGCACGCGCTTCTTGTTTAGCCGAGGGGTAAACGGCCGTGCCACTTCGCCCATTAAACCAGTAACCCAACTGCCTACCACAGGTTGGACGCCGCCTGCACCACAGCCCAAACCTACGCCGCCAGCAAGCGACCCGCCTGCCAAAACAGCTGCACCGCCCATCCTACGTATCTTGCAAGCGCCAGCAAAAATCGAGAGCGAAACCGTTGCCGTTGCCCCGCTTCCTTTCCGCATTGGACGTGAAGGCTGTCACCTCACCCTTGGCGATGACCGCACTTCCCGCACCCACGCCACCATCCAGCGCATTGGGCACCAATACTTTATCACCGACATGGGCAGCACCAATGGCACCTTCCTCAATGATGACCCCGATTGCCTGGCTCCCAACATGCGCTGGCCTTTGGCTCACGGCGACCACATCCGCCTGGGCACCACCATTGCGCTTGTCTTCACTATCCCAGAACCCGCCCTTCACAGACCCTAAGGGTTTGCTCTGGGGTATCTGACCAATTAGAGGGTAAACCCTTAGGGTTTTACCAGAATTACCTAAACAGTTATCACAGGAAGATCATTATGAACCAGAATCGCACCTACATCGAACGGCCGCCCCGCATTCAGCCGGAGCTGCCCCAGGAAATAATCGACATCCCCAACCCGCCCGACCAGCGAGATGGCGGCATTGGTGAACTGATGCACATCGCCCTGCCTTTGCTGATGATTGTAGGCTACATCATGGTTGCCTTCATGGGCGACGGTAACAGCAATCCACTGCTCATCATTCCCATGGCCCTATCCATTGTCGCTTCCACTATCTTCTCCTGGATTTCTTACCGGGAAGAAAAACAGAAGCGGGCCGCCGAAACGGCCGTTTACCAGGAACAGCTCAACGACATGCGGCGCGACATGACCACCGCCCACGAGGCACAGCGTCATTTCTACCGGCACAATGCCCCTGATGCTGCCCAAACGCTACAAATTGTGTTGGACACCGTGCAGCCGCCCAACGGCCGTACCAGCGAAACCCGCGCCGGAACCCGCCTGTGGGAACGTCGCCCCGATGACGATGATTTTGCCATACTGCGCCTGGGCATCGGCACTCGTCCCTCAACCGTGCTTTACAACGCTCCCCAGGCAGATGGCCTTCCCACCCAGTTGAGCCAGGAGGCCCAACGGCTGGCCGACGATTCCCAGTTTGTCAGCCAGATTCCCATCACCGTGCCGCTGCGCCGCCTGACAGAAAAAGAAGAGGATACGGCCGTTTCCCCCAACACAGACGACCTACCCGTTCCCCCCACCATTCACTCTTTGGGCATTTCTGGCGACCCGGCCGCCGTCTATCCTTTCGCCAACACGCTAATTTCCCAATACACCACGCTCCATTCACCCCACGACGCCCGCCTGTTTATTCTGGGCAGCCACAGCCAACCGTGGGAATGGCTCCTGCCGCTGCCTCACGCCGAAGCGGATGACCAGGGGGACGCGCTTTGCTTTTTGGACTTGTTGCCAGAAACGGCCGTTACCACCCATGATGATGAAATTGGCCTGCCCCGCTACCTGGAACAACTGCGCAAACGGCTCACCGCCCGCCGCCTGCGCCTGAAAGATGAGAACAAAGAGGAGCAAGACGATCCGACACGGCCGTTCCTCCTCCTCGTGGTAGATTTGCTCAATCTCGCCGAAAACGCTCCCCTCAGCAATATTGAAGCTGAGGCCACCATCGCCATTTTGCAGCAGGCTGGGGCCGAACTGGGAGCAGCACTCATTTTTTTAGTCCCCCAGCGCAGCCAAATTCCGGCGGATTGTACGGCCGTTATCGAAATAGAGAACAGTGACGGCAACGCCTTCTTTCGCTATGCCGAGACGGGTGTCAACACCTTGCGCTATGTCGGCATTGCCGAAATGGCCAGCGACCTGCGCCAACTGCACGCCTTCAGCAGCGCCATGAGCCGTTGGGACGTGCGCAAAAGCAGCAGCGGCAATCTCACCAAAGTGGTGCCCTTTCTGGAAATGCTGGATGAGAGCAATTTGCACACGCTGCGCGAAAGCGCCCGCCAAAACTGGGCGCGCAGCACCCAGCCAGACCGCGTACAGCCGCTGCGGGTGCGAGTGGGCTACATGGCAGGTAACAAACCGCGTGCCCTGGTCTTTTCTGCCAAGCGAGACGGTGTGCATGGCATGGTGGCAGGCAGCACCGGCTCTGGCAAATCGGAACTGCTCATCTCCATGATTGCCGCCCTGGCTGTCAATTATGATCCGACAATGCTCAATTTTGTACTAGTTGATTACAAGGGCGGCGGGGCGTTTCAGGAATTTGCCCAACTGCCCCACTGCGTTGATGTGATTACCAACTTGCAAAAAGCGGGCGTATCGCGCATGTTTACGGCCGTAAATGCCGAAATGAAGCGTCGTCAGCAGCTCAATGCCGCCACCGACACCAAAGACATCCTCGAATATCATCGCAAAGGATACCATCTCACCCACGCGCCTTATCCCTACCTCTTCATCATCATCGACGAATTTGCCGAGATGATTGCGGGCAACAACCAGTTCAAAAACGAGCTGGACATGATCACCCGGCTGGGACGGGCTCAAGGCATCTCCTTGCTGCTGGCGGCCCAGCGTCCCACCGGCATCACCGACCAGATGCGGGCCAACATTAAGTTTCGCATTTGCCTGCGCGTGGAAACGCCTGGAGAAAGCCGCGAAATGCTGCGCCGCACCGACGCCGCCTACCTACCCGGTAACATTCCTGGTCGTGGCTACCTCCAAGTGGGCAACGAAGATATCGACCTGATTCAAGTGGCCTACGCAGGCGACAGCTATCGCAGCCCTACAGCCGTCGATGAACCAGACATTATCTGGCCGCAGCGGCAGCCTGAGCTGCTAAATAACACCGCCCAGGAACCAGAACCGCCTAAACTTTTCCAGGCGGTGGTGAGCATGGTGCAGGCGCTGGCTAAAGAAGCAGACGTCGCACCGCAGCACGCTCCCTGGCCCGATGCGCTCATCCAGCCACAGACGCTCACAGAGCCGCTGCCCAGCACGGAATACCTGGCGCAATCTGCCCTGCTTACCGTGGCGGATGAATCTGATTCCACCAATGGAGCCATCTTAAATCCTTGGCTGCGCGGTTGGTTGAACGGCCGTTCCCAATGGCCCATGCTCAACTGGCGAGATCGCGTGATGCGCCCCGTCGTTGGCCTGGTAGATAACCCTTACGAAGCCCAACAACTGCCCTTGATCGTGAACTTGCGGCGTGGGCACGGCGTCCTGTTTGGCATGTCTGGTTGGGGCAAAACCGTCTTCATGCGCTCCCTGGTAGCCAGTCTGGCCGCCATCCATCCGCCCGATGCCCTGCACATTTACCTGCTCGATTTGGGCGGGCGCAATTTAGCCGCTCTAGCCAAACTGCCTCAGGTCGGGGCCGTCATCATGCCCGATGAAGAAGGCTTTGAGGAGCGGGTTGCTTACCTGCTGCGTGAGCTGACACACCTGGTGGAATCGCGCAAGCTGCTGCTAAACCAGCACGGCGTGGAAGACGTGTACCAGCTCAACGCGCTGCATCCAGAAGAAGCGTTGCCTGTGGTTTTGCTGGGCATCGACAACTTTGCTGAGTTTATTGAGCTGTTTGGCAACAGCCGCGACGATGTGACCACCAATTTAGATCACCTGGTTACTCTGGCCCGCCAATCACGCCCTTATGGGGTGCATCTCATGGTAACTACTCGCCTGCCTGCCGATTTGCCCGGCAAATTGTCTAACCTCTTTGCTGAGCAGCTCACCCTGCGCCAGGCAGATGCCGCCATCTACCGCGAGATTTTGGGTACGGCCGTTCCTGACATCGAAGACGTAGAAGGGCGCGGTTTCCTAAAAGAAGGCAATCAGCCGCTGGCCTTCCAGGTGGGGCTGCTGGTGCCGCCACAAGAAAGCGCCAGCGGCGTCAATGCCGATCTGCAAGCCATTCATCAATTGGCTGAAGCGATGCAGGCTGCCGGGTCGTGGGATGAAACTGGCCCGATGTCGATTGGCGCGCTGCCCAAAACGGTTTCTTATATGCAGATGGCGGGTTTGGCCCGCCCCCGCGAAGGCGAAGGAGCCGTTCCCCCGCACCAGGAGCTACAGCAGCAAATGGCCCAAAACTGGGCACAAAGCCGCGATCCAGAGCAGGCCGATTGGCTCTCGGCTACTTTAGGCATCATGGCCGGGAATCAGCCGCGTACCCTGCATTTTTCCGCCCCGCGAGATGGTGTGCACGGCATGATTGCAGGCGGCACCGGCTCCGGCAAGTCGGAAATGCTCATGACCCTTATTGTGGACATGGCCTTCAAACACGACCCGTCCATTCTCAACTTTGTCCTGGTTGATTACAAAGGGGGTGGTGCCTTTAAGCCGTTTGAAAAGCTGCCCCACGTGGTAGACAGCGTGACCAATTTGAACGGAGCGGCCGTTTCGCGCATGTTTGTCGCCATCAATGCTGAAATGAAACGCCGCCAGCAGCTCAACGCCGACACGGGCGTCAAAGACATTGTTGATTACCGGCGCAAAGGGTACCACCTTAGCCAAGAACCGTATCCGCACCTGTTCATCATCATCGATGAATATGCGGAAATGATTGTAGATAAACCAGAGTTTAGCGAGGAGTTGGATCGCATTACCCGCGTTGGCCGTTCGCTGGGCATCTCGCTCATTCTGGCTTCGCAAAAGCCTGTGGGCGTCAGTGACCAGATGCGGGCCAATATCAAATTTCGCCTTTGCTTGCGCGTGGAAGGGGTAGACACCAGCCGCGAAATGCTGCGCCGCTCAGACGCTGCCTTTTTGCCCAACGGTATGCCGGGGCGCGGCTATCTGCAAATTGGCAACGACAATTTGGAGCTGATTCAGGTGGCGTACACGGGGGAAACAGTTTACCCTCGCGAAGGCGTGAGGGCCGTCTCTCCCGAAAATGAACCCACCACACTGTATGCCCTGGCTGTAGACACTGCTCACCGGCTGATGGCTGACCAACCCTGGCCACAATGTCCCTGGCCACCCATGCTGCCAGACGGCCGTACGGCCACCTTTGGCCTCACCAGCCCGCTCGATCCACACTACATTCCCGCCGGGCAGCAGCCACAGCTGCAAACAAATAACGCATCGGTTCTGATGCCCAACCCAGCCATTGCCGCCTGGCTGGATGGTCAAACCGGCTGGCCAGGTATCGATTGGGCACGGTTAGCTATGCGGCCTGTTATTGGTTTGGTGGACAATCCCCAACGGGCCCGCCAATTGCCACTGACGTTGAATTTGGCGCGGGGTCATCTGGCACTGCTAGGCGCGTCTGGCCTGGGCAAAACTACTGCGCTGCGCACCCTGGTTACCAGTTTGGCCGCCACCCATTCCCCAGCAGAACTCAACATCATTATTCTGGATTTAGGTGGACGGCAGCTACGGCCGTTGCAAAACTTACCCCATGTTGGCTCTGTGCTGCTGCCCGATGAAGCAGGCTTTGCTGAACAGGTACGCCAACTGGTGCGCGAGCTGAATCATCTCGTGGAGC
Source organism: Ardenticatenaceae bacterium (assembly GCA_020634495.1). Next base: position 106,785 of record JACKBR010000007.1, read on the forward strand.
AGCGACAGCACAAACTTACTGAAAGGGGCGCGCCTGATCTGTTCCGCTACAACCAGCAGGCAGATGAACCGTTGCCCGCTGTTCTCATCCTCATCGACAACTACGCTGAATTTCAGGAGCTGTTTGCTGAAGGTGGTGAAACGGTGGAGCAAATGATGAGCGATCTTCATGCGCTGATCCGGCAGGCCCGCACCTACGGCCTTCATTTTGTCATTACCGCTTCAGACCCCAGCCACATTCCTGGCAAGCTGCTCAATTTGTTCAGCGAGCGGCTGGTGCTGCGGCTGGGTGGCGACGCCGATTACCAGAGTCTACTGGGGCAGCGCGTGGCAGAACTACCCGATGTGCCTGGACATGGCTACCTGTTGGTTGAGGATCAGCCATTGGCTTGCCAGGTAGCCCTGCCCCTGCCAGAAACGCCCGACGCGCCCACTCTCAAAACGCTGCAAGCCGCTCTGCAAGGCGGCCAATGGCAAGGCAACCCGCCGTTGAGCGTGGAGCCGCTGCCTCGCGCCAGTTTGTACCGTCCGCTACTGGCAGAGGTATTTGGTATGAATGAGGAACGGCCGTTCCTCGAAGAACTTGAACGCATCACCCTTAAAAACTGGGCCAACAGCATCGACCCAGAGCAGGCCGATTGGTTGACGGCGCTGCTGGGCGTAGCCTCTGGCAACCATCCCCGTAGCCTTCACTTTTCCGCGCCGGCCGACGGCGTGCATGGTCTGGTGGCTGGCGGCACCGGCTCCGGCAAATCAGAGCTGCTCACCACGCTCATTGCGGGCATGGCTGTGCAGTTTGATCCCAGCGTCCTGAACTTTGTTCTGGTTGATTACAAAGGGGGCGGTGCGTTCCAGCCGTTTGCCCAATTGCCCCACTGCGTAGACATCATCACCAACCTGAACCAGGCGGCCGTTTCCCGCATGTTCACCGCCATCAACGCCGAAGTCAAACGCCGTCAGCAGCTAAACGCCGACACAGGTGTCAAAGACATCGTGGATTATCGCAAACGGGGTTATCACCTGAGCAAAGAGCCGTATCCGCATCTGTTCATCATCATCGACGAATACGCTGAGATGATTTCTGATAACCGGGATTATTTGCAGGAATTAGAAAGCATCACCCGCGTTGGCCGGTCGCTGGGCATCTCGCTCATTTTGGCTTCGCAGCGCCCCACGGGTGTTACCGACCAGATGCGCTCTAATATCAAGTTCCGCATTTGCCTGCGTGTGGAAGGCGTAGACGAAAGCCGCGAACTGCTGCGCGTACCGGACGCTGCCTACTTGCCCAACGGTATGCCGGGGCGGGGGTATCTGCAAATTGGCAACGATGAGCTGCACCTGATGCAGGTGTCTTACACGGGCGACAGCTACCCAGAGGCCCAGCTGCCTGACGACACGGAACCCCCTAAATTGTTTGATCTAATCGTGCGGCTGGCCGACAAACTGGCACAGCGCCCCGATGCCCCAGAGCGACGCCCCCGCCCCTGGCCCGATTTTTTACCAGAAGCGTTTGGTTTGGCGGATGAACTAACGGCCGATTATTTGCAGCATGGGGGAACGGCCGTTTCTCTTCCATTCTTTCAATGCAGCCACAATCTCGCTGCCTGGCAGCAAGGTGAACAAAAATCGTGGCCACCAACCGATTGGAACGCCAGCGCTTTTTCACCTGTGCTGGGGCTGGTTGATAATCCGTATCAGGCTTGCCAGCACCCCTTGCGGCTGCACCTGATGCGCGACCACCACCTGCTGTTTGGTGGTTCTGGCTTTGGCAAAACCAGCTTCCTGCGGGCGCTGATGGTCGATTTAGCGGCTAGCTACGCGCCGGAAGCGCTGCACATTTTTGTGCTGGACCTGGGCGGGCGCAGCTTCGGCAGCCTGCGCCACCTGCCCCATGTGGCCGACGTGATTATGCCCGATGATCTGGCTTATGAAGAGCGGCTGACGCGCTTGCTGGAGCGGCTCAATCGGGAGCTGCAACTGCGGAAGCAGCTGTTTAGCGAGGCCGATGCTCGTGACCTGATTCAGTACAATGCGCAAAATTCGGAACGGCCGTTACCTCTCCAACTCATCCTCATCGACAACTTTGCCGAGCTAAAAGAAAACTTCGAGATGTTGATTGATGAGCAACTTGTACCGCTGCTGCGCCAGGGACGGCCGTACGGCTTTTCATTTGTCATCACCGCCAATGCGCCTGGGGCAATTCCAGGCAAGCTGCACAATTTGCTGGGGCAGCGGCTTACCTTTACCCTGGCCGACGTGGGGCATTATTTGGACATTGTGGGGCGTGGCGCGCCACCGCTGGAGCCAGTGCCTGGTCGCGGATTAGTGAAGGTGGGGAAACGGCCGTTAACCTTCCAGACAGCCTTGCCCTTTAGCGATTTGTCGCTGGGGGAAGGGGCACAACTGCGGAGGCTGGCCGAAACATTAAAGACAAGCTGGACAGGCGCAACGCCACAGCCAACCCACATATTGCCCCGCGAGGTCTCGCTGCAAGCTGTGCTGGCCAAAATGCCAGAATCAGCGGCTGGCGATGTGCGCTTTGTTCTGGGGCTGGATAACGATTTGCAACCCGCCATAGGCAACCTGGAACGGTTTGGCCCACATTTTGGCATCGTTGGACCACCGCTTTCTGGCAAAACAACGGCGCTAACCAACATTGCGCTGTCGCTGGCGGCTCGTCATTCACCGGAAGCGTTAGCCCTGATCTTCATCGATCTCAACCGCAAGTTTGTGCAGAGCGGCGGTGATAAATCGCTGGCCGATCTGCCGCACCGGGTGGCTGCCCTGACAGATTTGGCCCAACTGCCTCAATTGGTCCAGCGCGTGACTGGCTATTGCCAACGCCTGGCTGCTGGAGAAAACGGCCGTCGCTTGTTCATCCTCATCGAAAATTTTGACGACCTGTGTGAAGAGATTGAAAACGACCGGGAAGCGGAAGATGCGCTTGGTGAACTGGCGGTGCTGGCTGGACGGCATGGCGCTGACGGGCTGCACATTGTGCTGGCTGGGGCGCTGGAAGCTGCCCATCCCCTGAAGAAGCGGGTGTTGGCCAGCGGCTACGGGCTGGGGCTGCGGGATGCCGATTCTTTAACCACGCTGCGAGCCTACACGCGCGGTTTTGCCGATTTGCCAGCGGGGCGGGGCCATGTTGTAAGTGGTGGCCTGCCCACCAAAGTGCAGATTGCCCAGCCGTATCTTTTGCCACACGGCCGTACCGCTGGTTTGGCTGCATGGGTGGGGCAAATTCAAAGCCAGTTTGAAGCGTTTGGGCCGGAAGATTGGCTGGCTGGCGAGGCAAACGTTGATGATGGGGAAACGGCCGTTGCCAGCAGCGGAACTGCTGCCATTGACCAGGAAATTGGCACCCAGGCGTTGGCGCTGCTCAAAACAGCCATCGCTTACAAAAGTGAAGCAGACGGTTTGCCGTTAGAGAGCATTGGTCTGGATTTAGACACGTTGCCAGACGCAGACATCTTGCGCATGGCTGAAACCCATTTTGAATGACGAATACTGGAGTTAGAAAAATGAAACGAATAACATTTGAGATTGATTTTTTAGGTGTCAGCATGGAGGTGGCCCAAGTGCGTTCAGAAGTAACCATCGGCCAGCTCGTTCAGGAAATTTTGGTGGAATTTGCCCTGGAACATCCGTTTTTGAACCAGCACCAGCCGCAAAATTATGTGCTGCGAACGGCCGTTGACAGTATTGACCTCCCGCCAGATCAGGCGATTCACCAGATTGGCAAACGAAGCAAGCTGTTTTTTCGGGAAAAAGAGGTAATTGTGCCAGAAACGGCCGTGTCCATCGATCAGCCTTTTTACCTGCGCTATCGGTCTCATGTTTTCAAAATTGGCTGGACACCTGCCCTCATCGGCAGGCCCATCCCCGGCGATACGGATAATGCCCGGCTGGCTGTCGATTTGGAACCGTTTAGCCTGGCGGTTTCGCGGCGGCAGGCAGAGATTGTGTGGGCAGACGGCCGTTTTGCCATCCGCGGCCTGAGTGAGAACCCGATGTTGATCAATGGCGTTTTGCTTCCCTTTGGGCGGGACTCAATAGATTCGCTAACTCAACTGCAAAATGGTGACACGATTTTGCTCCAGCGCAGTGGCATTGCCCTGACTTGTTTGCAACCAGACTGTTTGTCCCACGGTCGGGCCGCACAGCCTGCCACTGGAGGTGCCTCATGAAACAATGTTCATTTTGTGCCCACACACGTGCAGATGACAATTTATGGTGCCAGCAATCTATTTGCCCGGCAGAAAACACGGTTAAGCGCCTGCGCCCTGGTGATTTTGTTGGTGAATTGGCCATTGAAAAATGGGTGGCCACGTTGCCCACAGCCACTGTTTACCGGGCAATGCGCGGCAAGGAGCCGGTGCTGTTGAAGGTGGCCCATCCCGGCTTTGAAGAAAAACTCAAACGGGAAGCACGGTTTTTGCAAACGCACAGTCATCCTGGGCTTCCCCAGCTTTTAGCGGCTCATTCGGATACGGCCGTTGCCGAGCATCCGTACGGCCGTATCACTATTCATGGCCAGCTTTTCACCTATTTGTTGCTGGCCGACAGTGCGGGACGCACGTTAGAAGAATGGCTCACCCGCAACCCGCAGCCCTGGCAAAAGCACGTTGGTTGGATTATGAGTACACTCACGGACACTGTTGCCTTTTATCATGATTGCGGTTTTTATCATCTGACCCTGTCTTCTAGCATCGTGCTGCTCCGCTTTGATAATCAGCAAATCCCTCGCCCCATTTTGTTGGATCTTGGTTTATGTGCCACTTTTGAAGATATTGGCCGTTATTGGCAGCCAGAAGGTGCCGATCCGCGTTATTTGGCACCAGAACTGCGCTTACGCCAGCCAATCAGCCAACAAACCGATCTATACGGGCTGGGCATGATATTGCAGGTCATGCTGACTGGATTAACTAACGCTTTGGCTATTCCCAGGGATGATTTGAGAGCGCTTCCGGAATTAGCACAATGGGCGACAAGGGTAACAATGGCGGAACGGCCGTTAAATTGCCTGGAGTTTGCCGATCAGCTGTTGGCCAGCACACCCCATTTGCCTTCGGAGGTCAGGAAGCCATCAATACAAGACTATTTGCCTAGGATATTGGCTGTGTTCATTCTGCTAACGGCTGCGTTTTTGTTATTGGCGCTATTGGCCTGAATTAGAATTTACTTGTGTTCCGAAATGAGTCTGGCTGTCAGGCAGCGGGTAGGCGCTTCATCATGCCTAAGGCCCATTTCATACATTTGTGGAAGGGATCAAAAAACATCATGGGGCAGCCACCAGCAATCACTTTGATACCGTTTTCCCGGCAAACGGCCGTTCCCTCATCAGACACGCTAGAAGGCATAAACGTATTGTTGTGCATCCACACACGCGGCACGCCCGCTGCCACACAATCCTGTACCACCTGGGTGCTTTGTTCTGGCGTTGTCACCAAAATCGCGCCATCCACCCCGCCGGGAATTGCCTGCATGTTGGCGTAGCAAGGATCATTTTCTACAGTGTCTGCATGGGGATTGACGGCAAAAACCTGGTACCCTTTGTCACGCAGGGTACGGTAAATGCCATTGGCAGCTTCTGATTCGTTCCGGGAGACACCGGCTACGGCTATCCGTTTTTGTGCCAAAAATTCTTTTGCTAACTCATCAAACTGACTCATTTTCCATTTCCTTTGCCAAGGTATCATCAAAGCATTGATAATGCCTGCTCGAAATCACCAAATTTACCATTCTAGATCGTTATATGTTCGTCGTGGAGGGGCTAGTGAGGGTTGGAGCAAATTTTGATGATATTTGTCATGACACATTTCTGCTACGTTGACGCTCCCTCTGGCTTTTGTATAATCAACTGCACAAGAAAATAAATACCTTCGGGGCAGGGTGCGGGCGCAACCTTTTGCGCTCAATTCCCGACCGGCGGTGAGGTCTGCGCAGACCAAGCCCGCGAACGGCGATTAAGCAATTGCAAATCGCTGTTGATCTGGTGAGACTCCAGAGCCGACAGTATAGTCTGGATGGGAGAAGGTAAACGAGACGCGCTGCGTTTTTGTTTGTCATGCCGTGTTAACTGCCCCACAGTGATTGTGGGGTTTTTTGTTGGGTTGGCAAACGGCCGTTACCGTTTGGTAGTAGCTGGCGCTGCATCGTTCCTCGCGTGGATTTTTCCCTTGCCCCACATTTTTTAGAGAGGATGTTTTATGGTTTGGCTGCGTCGGCAGCCCGCTTCTGTGACGGCTGCGGCTTCCTTTGCCTTGCTGTTGCTGCTGTGGCAGACGGTGGTTTGGCTGGGGGCTTACGATAAATTTATTTTGCCTGGCCCGATGGATGTGGTGCGGCAGCTGGGTGTGGTGTTGGCAGACGGCCGTTTGCTGCGCCACAGCCTCATCACCATCAGCGAACTTGTTCCTGGCCTGCTCATTGGCTCGCTCATTGCCCTGCCGTTGGGTTATTTGCTGGCCAAATCAGCCCTGGCAGAACGGCTCATTTCACCTTACCTCATTGCCTCCCAGGCAATCCCGGTTATTGCCATTGCCCCACTGCTTACCATCTGGATTCGCTCTACTTTTTGGGCGCGGGTGTTGGTTGCTGTCCTGGTTGTCTTCTTTCCCGTGCTTATCAACATTATTGCTGGCTTGCGCTCCGTACCGCGTGAGCTGTATGAACTCATGGCCTCATTGCAGGCCACACGCTGGCAAATATTTCGTAAGCTAGAGGTGCCTGCGGCGCTGCCGATTATGTTGGCTGGGCTAAAGTTGGGGGCTACGCTTAGCGTCATTGGGGCGCTGGTGGGGGAGTTTGTTCAGCCCAAGACAGAAGGATTGGGCTATTTGCTCATTACTGCTCGCTACCAGTTCAAAACAGATTTGGTTTTTGTGGTGCTGTTTACGTTGGCCGCCATTGCTTTGAGTTTGTACGGTCTGGTGAGCCTGGCAGAAAAACGGCTGCTGCGCTGGCAAATTAATCAATAGGGGAAAATGATGATCAATAAAAAACTTCGCATATTCATTTACGTGTGGTTAATCACGCTGCTTTTGGCTGGCTGCGCTTCTGCGGCCGAGCCGCAGGCTGAGGCTGAACAGATGGCGATTCGCTTGCCGATGGGCTACGTGGCCGATCCCCAGTTTGCCCCGTTTTATGTGGCGCAGGAAAAGGGGTATTTTGCCGACGCCGGGTTTGCGGTGGAATTTGATTACAGTTTTGAGACGGATGGCGTTTCTTTGGTGGGGGCCAATGAGCTGCCCTTTGCCATTGTGAGCGGGGAGCAGGTGCTGCTGGCGCGGGCGCAGGATGTGCCGGTGGTTTACGTGATGGAATGGTTCCAAAAGTTTCCCATTGCCGTGGTAAGTTTGGCTGAAGCCAATATCGTAACCCCGGCGGATTTGCACGGCCGTTCCCTTGGGCTGCCTGGCTTTTTTGGGGCCAGTTATGTGGGCTATCTTGGCTTGCTTTCGGCCAATGGCATACAGCCCGAAGAAGTTGCGGCCAACGATATTGGTTTTAATCAAATTGAATCCCTGCTGAGTGGCCAATCTGAGGCGGTGGTGGGTTACGCTAACAATGAGCCGGTGCAGCTGGCCGGGCAGGGTGAAGCGGTAAACGTGTTGCAGGTGTCGGACTACATCGACATGGTGGCCAATGGCCTTATCACCAACGAGACCACCATTGCCGAAAATCCTGAGATGGTGACGCGCTTTGTGGGCGCGGCGCTGCGCGGCCTGGCCGATACGCTGGCAGACCCGGATGGCGCGTTTGAGATCAGTAAAAAGTATGTAGAAGAGCTGGAAGACGGCCGTAAACCCGTCCTGGAAGCGTCGTTGCCTTTGTGGCAGGCGGATACCCTGGGACTGTCTGATCTGGCCTCGTGGCAAAACACGCAGCAGGTGCTGCTGGATGCTGGTTTGCTGGATGCACCGTTGGCGGATTTAACGGCCGTTTTCAGCAACCAGTTTGTCCAGGCGAATGAAGAGTAACAATGTAATTGGGTAATGATTTAGATCATTTAATTACCCGGTTACCCAGTTACTCAATTACCATGTCATCAAACAGGCAATCTCCCGCCTTCCTCACCGTGCAGAACGTCAGCCACGTTTTTGGCGATAAGCAAAAAGTGCTGGCAAACCTATCATTTTCCCTGCCTGCGGGCGGCTTTACGGCGCTGGTGGGGCCATCGGGGGTGGGCAAATCGACCCTGGTGCGTTTGTTGGCGGGCTTGTTACGGCCGTCTTCCGGCCAGATTCAGTACGCCAACCAGGCGCAGAACCAAACGCCCTCCATCGGGCTGATGTTCCAAAAAGACAACCTCATGCCCTGGCGCACCGCCTACGAGAATGTGCGCCTGCCGCTGGAAATTCAGGGCGTGTCGTTGGCCGAGGCGGATACGGCCGTAACAGACATGTTGAACCTGGTAGGTCTGGCCGGGTATGAGAACAGCTATCCGGCCCAGCTTTCTGGGGGCATGGCCCAGCGGGTGGCTCTGGCGCGGGCGCTGGTGCATCGTCCCTTGCTGCTGCTGTTGGACGAGCCGTTTGGGGCGTTGGATGCCCTGACGCGGGAGCGCATGGGCCAGGAGCTGCTGCGCATTTGGGCGGCGCTGCCAGTGACGGTATTCATGGTGACCCACAGCATTCAAGAAGCCGTACTGCTAGCAGATGACGTGGTGGTGATGGGTGGTCAGCCCGCCACGATTACCGAGCGCATTCAGATTGGCCTGCCCAGGCCGCGCTCCATCGAGATGCAAGGGTCAGCTCAGTTTCAAAAATGTTCGGGGGCGGTGCGGCAAGCAATTGAGAAGATTCAAAATGGGGGGGTGCCATAAAACCTCCCGGAGGTTTTTGCTTAAAGCATCTTTATAAGCGGAGCCTCCGGGAGGTTGAATATTTAATAGCTACTCGTTGGAAACGGCCGTTTCCGTTTGTACTGGGGTGCGCCGACGCTGCCAGCGTCGCCAGATGAAGCGGCCCACCAGCCACAGCGGAATCCCAACGATGAGCAGCAAAGGCAGCAGGTAAATGGCGAACCAAATGCCAAACTCAGCCACATCTTGCAGCGCTTCCACCAAAGAATCCACGGCATTGCGGAAGACAACCGCTGGCCGCCAATTGCTTGGCTCGATGGGCTGGGCCACAATGTCTGGCGTCAGGTCTACGGTGATGGTGGAGAAGGAGGCGGATTGGCTCAGGTATTGCAAGCGCCCTTTCATCGCCTCAATGTCGCTTTCCAAACGGCTCAGTTCTTGATTAACCGCCAGCGCTTCTTCTACATTTCTGGCATCTTCCAGAAAGGCACGGACTCGTTCGGCCGTAGCTTCCAAATTTTCCAATCGGGCAGAAACATCCACAAACTCTTCGGTTACGTCCTGGCCGGAGGTACTTTCATTGCGAACCTCAACAGCTAGACCGCGCAGCGCTTCCAGGGCGCTGTTAAACCCAGAGGAGGGCACCCGAATGGTGATATTGCCCGTTTTGGCATTTTCGTTGTACTGGAAGACGGAGCTGTTCACGACCCAGCCGCCGTTTTCCTCAGCCATTTTGCTGATGGTGGCCATTGCTTCTTCCGTGTTGGCCACAACCAAACTCATGTTGGCCGTGCGAATGATGAGCCGCTCCTGGAAAGGTTGAACGGCGGAACTCTGGTTGCTGGTGGTGCTGACGCCAAAGCTGCCATCAGCTTCGCCGGCTACCATTTCAGCATCCATAGCTTCTTCCACGGCAAAGTCGCCAAAATCGGCCGTGTCGCGGGCGGTAGCATTTTGAACAGAAGGCGCGGAAGCCGGTTCAGAAATGATTGCTTCACCTAAAGAAGGCTGACAGGCAGCCAAAAGAAGAAAGAAGAAAGTTGCTGCAATAACTAACAATTTGTTGCGGGTCATGATTATGCTCTCCTGAATAAATAAACAATTTGTGCTTCTAGAGAGTAAAACGCAGGAGCATTGTGAAAAGTTCCCCACGCCGCAGAGTAGACCCTAAGGGTTTGGTCTCGAATAGAAAAATTGATAAAGAGCAAACCCTTAGGGTCTGCGCGTCTGAAAGGGATTGAATTTAGATGCCGTAGGCCAGGCGGTTTACCAGCCGCTTGGGCATACCAAATTTTTCCATACGTTCTTGCACTTCATGGATGGCGTAGGGAACGCGCTGGTAAGACCAGGTCATGGCTTCGGTGTCTAGCAGGGCATAGGCGGCACGCGGGTCGGAGTCTCGTGGTTGTCCCACGCTGCCGGGGTTGATGATGAGGCGCTCTGGCCCTAGATAGAGGGCATTGCTTCGCCCACGGCCGTAACTGGGTGGAAGCACGTTTACTTTGCGGAAACCGTTTAGCCGTTCTTCAAAGATGACCGGCACGTGCGTGTGCCCTACCAGGCAAAATTCCGTTTCAAACCAGTTAAAGTTTTCTGAGGCTGTGAGGGGGTCTAAAATATATTCCCAAACGGGATGACGGGGACTGGCATGGGCCAGTGTAAAATCCCCTTCAATCTGCTTGGAAGGGAGACATTCAAGGTAGCTGCGTGTCTCGGCGCTTATGGTTTCTTGTGTCCAGTTGATGGCGAATTTTGCTTCACGGTTAAATGATTTAATGTCCAGATTGCCTAAAACAGCCTGGTCGTGGTTGCCAGAAAGGGCAATGTGGTTGTATTTTTGTAATTCCTGTACACATTCATTGGGGTCTGGCCCATAACCAACCAGATCGCCCAGGAACCAAATAATATCCCATTTGTCTTGGGTGTGTTCTAATACCGCCTTAAAAGCAGTGAGGTTGGCATGTATGTCTGATATTATGAGGATTCGCATGAATTGTTAGCTCAGTCAGTATTTTTGCCTCATTTGAGGCACTGGTTATGATACCATGATCGAGGGTAGAGGGTATAATAAATCAGCCGTGAATTTAAGCGGCAGGTGACTAAATGGCTATTTTGGATCGCTGGACGATTGATTTTGTAAGCAGCAGTGTGGAGCAAACGATTCGGCTGGGTGTGCGGCTGGGCGAATTGTTGCAGGTGCATGATTTGGTTTGCTTGTCTGGTGAGTTGGGCGCAGGCAAAACAGCCCTGGCCCAGGGAATTGGCCGGGGGTGGGGCACGGGGTTGCGGGTGACCAGCCCTACATTTACTTTGGTGAACGAATATCCTCGGCTGGCGGACGGCCGTATCCTATACCACATTGATTGTTACCGCCTGGAAGAAACGGCCGATCAGCTAACGGTGGGCCTGGAAGATATTTTGTACGACGCCGGGACGGTGATGGTGGAATGGCCGGAGCGTATTGAAAACATGCTGCCAGAAGACCGGCTGTGGATTGGGCTCAGCTACGTCAGCGAGACGCGACGCAAGCTGCGCATTACGGCAAGCGGCGAACGCTCTGCCGAACTGCTGGAAGATTTTAAGAAGAGCGCTTTTGGAGTTTAGGTAATGATTTTAGCAATTGATACCGCTACCCGTTGGTTGGGCCTGGCGCTGCATGATGGAACGGCCGTTGTGGCCGAATTGGGCTGGCGCTGCCTGAATAATCACACCATTGAGCTTACGCCAAATTTGCAAAAAATGATGCAGCGGGCCAACGTTTCTGCAGCGGATTTGACGGGCATTGCCGTGGCGGTGGGGCCAGGTTCCTACACCGGCTTGCGGGTGGGGCTGGCAATGGCTAAAGGGTTGGCGTTGGCCAACCAGACGCCACTTTTGGGCATTGGCACGCTGGACATTGTGGCGGCGGCGTTTGGTCCATTCCCTGGGCAGCTCTGGCTGGTGGCCGAGGCGGGGCGTACCCGTATTTGTACAGCGCCGTATGAGTGGGAAAACGGCCGTGGCTGGCAAACTCAGGAAACGCCCACCATTGAAAGCTGGGATGAGCTTTTGCCCAAATTGGAAGGTCGGGTGACCTTTGCTGGTGAAATTTCGGCACAGGCCGCCAAGAAAATCAAGACGGTGAACAAGGCGTTCCAGATTGCGCCTGCGGCCGTTTCTGTGCGGCGGGCGGGTTATTTGGCAGAGCTGGGTTGGCGGCGCTTGCGAGCCGATGACCTGGATGATGCCCAAACGTTGGCACCGATTTACCTGCGAGACCCGGCTGGCAACTAGTGTTGTTTTACTCCCCATGATGATTCCCCAAACATTATTTTGGCTGCGCCCGATGACAATGGCAGACTTGCCTGGCGTGCGTGAGGTGGATCGGCTTTCTTTCCCTACGCCAGCGCGGGCAGGGTTGTTTGAGCATGAGTTGGCGCAAAATGATATGGCGTATTATCAGGTATTGGGGCTGGGTGAAGACGGCCGTTCTGCACAAATCATTGGCTTTTCTGGCTTTTGGCTCATTGCCGATGAAATTCACATCAGCACCATTGCCAGCCATCCCCAATGGCGCGGGCGGGGCCTGGGAGAACTTCTGCTGCTCAATTTGCTGTTCCAAGCGTACACCCTTCCCGCAAACATGGTGACACTAGAGGTGCGACGCAGCAACGCTGTCGCCCAGGCGCTCTACGAAAAGTACCAATTTAAGGAAGTGGGCATCCGGCCGCGCTATTACCGCGACACGGGGGAAGATGCCTTGCTCATGACAATGGCGGCGCTGAATGCCCGGTACCATCATTTCCTGGAAAACCAGCAAAATGTTTTGTACCAACGGCTGCAAAGTGAGGCTTAAGTTTTTCTGCCTTGTATATGTTAGCGTAAGCAGGCTGCTTAATAAATTGAGATGAGCCAGGAATTAGCTCCCCTCTTTAACTTGAACAATTAGGAAGATGCTATGAAATTATTTATTACGGGTGGTGCGGGCTTTATTGGCTGCAACAGCGCCGACTATTTTTTACGGCAAGGGCACGATGTGGTTGTGTTCGATAATTTGTCGCGCAAGGGAGGGCCAACGAACCTGGAATGGCTGCAAACCCGGCATAGTGAGCGGTTTCAGTTTGTGCCTGGCGATATTCGTAATTATGATTCGCTGGCCGCGGCAATTGGTGGGGCAGACGCGGTGCTGCATTTGGCCAGCCAGGTGGCGGTAACGACTTCGGTGCAAAACCCGCGGGAAGATTTTGAAATCAATGCCTTGGGGACGTTTAATGTGCTGGAGGCGGTGCGGCATGTTTGCCCAGATGCGGCCGTTTTGTATGCGTCAACCAATAAGGTGTACGGGGGTATGGAAGGGGCCAGGGTGGAACTGCGTAACGGCCGTTACCAATATGCCAATTTCCCAAATGGTATTCCTGAAACGTATCCGCTCGATTTTCATTCGCCATATGGCTGCTCCAAGGGGGCTGGCGACCAATACATGCTGGATTACGGCCGTATCTACGGCCTCAAAACAATGGTGTTTCGCCAATCGTGCATTTATGGGCAGCGTCAGTTTGGCATTGAAGACCAGGGCTGGGTGGCACATTTTGTCATTGCCACCGTCTTGAACCGTCCCATTACCATTTATGGCGATGGCAAACAGGTGCGCGATTTGCTGCATGTGCAAGATTTAGTACATGCCTATGAGCTGGGCATCCAAAACATAGATGCCTTTGCTGGAGACGTGTTTAACGTTGGGGGTGGTGCGAACAATACTTTGTCCGTTTGGACAGAATTTGGCCCGCTCCTGGCGCAATTATCTGGCCAAGAGCCACCGGTTACGCGGGCCGACTGGCGACCCGGTGACCAGCGTGTTTTTATTGCTGATATTGGCAAAATTACCCGGCAGCTCGGCTGGCAGCCAACGATTACGCCTCAGCAAGGCATCCAAGATTTATATGATTGGGTGTCGTCGAACCCAGGTCTTTTTCAATAAGCAAGCCATTGCCCGTGAAAAAGAAGGTAAATTTTTCCTGTTTACCCATATTTCCCATATGAACCCAATCCTCAATAACCATATTATTATGGTATGGGCCACAGATTAGAAGGTATCGAGCTTTTAGATTACGTTTTGCGTGTCAGCCGTGACATGGCAGAAGCGCATTCGCTGGCCCCGCTATTGGCATATACGATTGACAAGGTTTTAACGTTGGTTGGTGCCGAGCGGGGTTATATTGCGCTGAAAAAGCAAGATGGTTCAATTGAGTTTAGCATCCGGCGAGATAATAAGGGCAATGACCTGAAGGGTTTGGCGGATGAGGTGAGCTATTCCATTTTGCAAGAGGTTGTGCAATCTGGCGACTCTGTTGTGCTTAGCGACGCCATGCAAGACCCGCAGTTTGGCCAGGCGAAGAGCGTTATGGCTTTGCGGCTGCGTTCGATTATGTGCGTGCCTTTAATTACGCGGAACCAAACGATTGGTGCAATTTATGTGGAAAATCGCTCTATCCGCGGCCGTTTTCGGGAAACAGATTTGGCTCCGTTGCAGCTTTTTGCTAATCAGGCGGCCATTGCTATTGAAAATACTGAACTGATTGAGAATCTAAAGATTGCCAATGATCATCTGACGGAGTTAGATGAGTTAAAGAACAATTTCATTATTTTGGTTTCGCATGAGCTAAAGACGCCGCTAACGGCCGTTTCTACCTATGCCCAAATGATGAATATGATCGTTGAAAAAGCTGGCCTGGAGGGCGACCCGATGTTGAGCCGTACGGCCGCAAATTTGGATAAAGCCACCAACCGGATGAAGCATGTCATTGATGAAATTGTGCAATTCTTTCGGATTGTTTCTGGGCAGCTTGAGATGGTTTTTCATGAAGTTCGGCTAAAAGATGTCATTTTACCAATTGTCAATGGCTTAACGGCCGTTTGCCAGGAGCGTAACTTAACTATCCAGGTTCTTGATCTGCAAACGCTGCCGCTGGTAATAGCCGACGCCCAAAGGCTGAAAGTGGTATTCCAAAACATCATCGGCAATGCCGTTAAGTACACGCCAGATGGCGGCCAGATTAGCATTCAGGCTGTCTGCAAAGATGATCATCTTCTGGAGATTTTGGTAAAAGATACCGGCATTGGTATTCCAAAAGATGAACAGAAGCGCGTGTTTGATATGTTCCACGTTTTAGGTTCTATCCATACCCACTCAACGAGCAAAAGCGCTTTTCGGGGTGGGGGATTTGGCCTTGGTTTGCCCATTGCCAAAGGCATTTTGGAGGCGCACAAAGGTGACATTCATTTAGAAAGCAGCGGTTTTGATGAAGCGCTGCTGCCTGGGACAGTGTGTCGGGTAACCCTGCCATATGTGGCGGAAATGGTGCCTGAGGCTGCCTAAGGGAAAGCACCACATCATTTTTATTTTGCCAACGGCCGTTACCCGCGTAACGGCCGTTTTTTTTTACAAATCAGCGTCGTCCAGGTTTGCTCAAGCATGGATTTGGGTAACTTGAAGGATTTCCCCACTTTTACATGGTACTTTGGTTCTAGTAAGGTGGTTTGTAAGGAAATGTAACAATTTACGTAAGGCCAGTTAATTACTCTGAAATCGCAAGGAATCTACTTTTATCCTTAATAGATTCTACGTATTGTAATTGGGGATGTATCGAATTAACTTAGGAGAGCCATCATGAACCGGGGAGCCATACGTGAAAAACGTACCCGTTTCGTAGCCATCTCACTCATCATATTCGCATTTGCTGTAGCGGTTGTTGCCCTTTCTGGGGGAACGGCCGTAGCCAATGCAGACATTACAGAGAGTGCTATGCAAAAGCTAGAGCCAGCTTTGCAAGCGATGATTACGGAACAATATTCCAAAACGATACCCGTTATTGTCCAAAAAGCAGGCGATAGTGACCAGGCAGAGCAGTTACTGGCAGCATTGGGTGGAACCGTAAGCTACGATTTAACCATTATCAATGCGTTTGCCACCGAACTAGAGAGCGAGGCGCTTTTACAATTAGCCAGCTCCCCCTCAGTTGCCTACATTAGCCTGGATGCTTTGGTTGAAAATAGCGATACGGATGATTCTAGCAGCCCCCTAAACCTGCTAGAAAATCCAGGTTTTGAATCTGGGTTTTCAGGCTGGAATGTTTCAGGTGAAGCGCTTATTTCTGGTGAGTCTTACACCGGGTCTAATGCCTTAATAACGAGTGGTGAAGCTTACCAAAACATTCCTGTTACCCCCGGTGAAACAATTACCTTTTCCTTGTGGGCAAAAGAGCTAAATAATAATGGTTGGGCCGAAGCTCGACTGGAATTCTACAATGTGAATGGGTACCTCATTGCCGATAACTGGGTAGAAATTGTTCATACGCAATACACCCAATACGATATGAAACAAAAAGTGCCAGCCCAGGCATATTATGCTGTTGTTCGCATTGCCACTGGTTCTGGCCAGAATAGCTCTGTTTTAGTTGATGATGCTTCTGTCATAAGCACCAGCGATGCGTATGTTCCCAGCAGCGCCAACTTGCTAGAAAATAATGGTTTTGAGTCAGGAACCAGCAGCTGGCACACCGAGGGCGTTGCCCGCTGGACAAGTTACAGCAGGAATGTCTACAGCGGCAGCCGGGCGGTGGAATTAGCGTGGGGTTACAGCTCAATTGACCAGTGGGCCACCATTCAACCGGGGCAGGCCTATAACCTGACGGGCTGGTATAAAATGTCCTCTGGCATTTACTGGGGATCGGTTTGGGTTGGTTATTATGATGCCAACTGGGACTATTTAACGGCCGTTGGCACCGACCTGCAATACAGTAAATCATATGCTCCCTTTGAGATTAATAGTGTGGCTCCCGCTCAGGCACGTTACATTGTGGTTTGGCTAGGTAAAGATGGCTCAGGCAGACTGTATGCTGATGATATGGACTTGCGCGTGCAAACGGCCGCTTCCAGTTCAGTCAACATGCTAGACAACGGCGACTTCAATAATGGCGATAAGTATTGGGGAACCTGGGGCAGCAGCAACGCCACCAGCATCGTTACCGACTCTCCTATAGACAACACCAGCTTAAAAATAGATGGTAATTGGAATGGTAATGGCGTTTGGCAGCAAGTATTGGCCAGCGAAAGTCAGGCTTATACCTATTCTGGTTGGCTTAAGTCTGTAGAATTTCATAATTCTTGGCGCAGCTGGGACAATGGTTGGATTATGGTGTCGTTGGACTTTCAGGACGCTGATCAGAACTTCATTTCAGCCATTACCCATGAGATTTACGTCGATAATGTCTGGATGCCCTTCAAAATATCGAGCATTGCTCCCGAAGGCACAGCCTACGTAACCGCCATCGCCTGGGTGTCTGATTGTGACAGTTGTGATTTGTATGTGGACAATCTTTCCCTGGCGGCGGCCACAACAGAACCCCAGCTAAATGATTATCTGCAAGCCACTGGCGCGGATCAACTGCATGATATGGGGATCGATGGCGCTGGCGTAGGGATTGCCGTGCTTGATTCTGGGGTAAACACAAATGCGCTGCGCAAATTAACCACGGCAGTGTTTAACGTTGATGAAAATTTATTGGATGGCGATAGCAACGGCCACGGAACATTTATGGCTGGCCTGATAGCGGGTGGAGCAACCGACGCCCATGGCAACCCCATTGCTGTAGCGCCTGGCGCAGAAATTATCAGCGTGCAGGTTCTAGACAATCAAGGCCGAGGAAATAGTTCCAGCGTAATTGCCGGGCTAGACTGGATTCTCAACAACAAAGATCAATATAACATTCGCATTGTCAATATGTCATTGTCTGGCGCTGTAACGGATGCCTACTGGAACAATCCGATTAATCAGGCTGTAGAGCAGCTTTGGGCCAATGGGGTGGTTGTTGTAGCTGCGGCGGGCAACACGGGGCCAGATGCGGGTTCCATAACCACACCCGGCAATGATCCCTTTGTGATTACGGTTGGGGCGTTTACAGATAATTACACGCCACTCTATTTAAATGATGATTATGTGCCACCTTTTAGCGCATCTGGGCCTTCAGAGGCGGGCTTCATTAAGCCAGATGTTTTGGCTCCTGGGGCGCATCTGTTGATGTATGTTGGTGAAGACAGTGACTACGCTACAACATATCCGCAGCTAAGCCGGGCAGGTGGTTGGTATCAGGGGTCTGGCACTTCGGCGGCAACGGCCGTTACTTCCGGTGTTGTGGCGCTGATGCTGCAAGAGCACCCAGAACTTACGCCCGACCAGGTGAAATACCGCCTGATGGTGACGGCGCGTCCGGCCGTGAACAGTGATGGCACGCTGGCCGTTAGCATCTTCCAGCAAGGTGCAGGGCGCATTTGGGCAACCGATGCCGTGCTGGGTGATCACCAGGGCGAAGCGAATGGTGGCATGATCCCTGGCGAAGCGTATGTTGGCCCAGTCGTTTACGACGAAGAACGCGGCGGCTATGCCATTGTTGATGCAGAACGGAATTTGCTGCCAGAAGGCGAAGATTTTTTCTGGGACGGCGGTAATTTCTGGGCTGGCGGCAACTTTTGGGCAGGCGGTAATTTCTGGGCCGGTGGCAACTTCTGGGCTGGCGGCAACTTCTGGGCAGGCGGTAATTTCTGGGCCGGTGGCAACTTCTGGGCTGGCACCTACTTTGATAATGCCAACTATTATTGGAATACGTCTACTTACGCCCAGGAAAACTCATCAACAAGTCTGTATCAGATTGGTTTCCTGGCACAGCAACCATAAAGTTATCTAACTGTGATAATTGACCCAACCGTCTTGGCTAAACAAGACGGTTGGGTTTTCATAAAAGCCGCATTTTGTACGTTGATCGGGGGATCCAATGAACAAAAATTTATCCAACACTATCCGAAGGCCATTTTTCTTTCTGCTTTTTTTCTGTTCACTGATGTTTGCTGTATTGGCAGCGCCAGCAAGCAGCACGGCCGTATCCCAAAATGCACCCGCCGCCAGCTATATTGTTCAAGCGGTTGATATGGAAACGGCCGTTGCCAAAGTTACTCAGGTTGGCGGCACCATTACCCACGAACTGGGCATCATCAACGCCGTAGGCGCTGACCTGACACCTGCCCAATTTGCGGTTCTGGAAAACAACAAAGCCATTCTGTTGCTCCAGGAAAATCACCAGGTGCAAATGAGTAACACCGCGAGCCAGGAAGTTGAGGTGCGCGTGAGCAGCGATGCAGACGATGCGGAAGAATCACCCTCTGGCAACATGTACTTGAACAGCTCAGATTTAGAGCTGGTGTACGATGATTACAACGGGGGAACGCAGCTTGTAGGCATGCGCTTCCGCTCTTTAGCGATTCCCCAGGGAGCGACGATCACCCACGCCAAGATTGAGTTTGAGGTAGACGAAACAGATTATACGTCTACCTCGTTGGTGATTCAGGCGGAAGCTGTAGACAATGCGGCCGTTTTCACCACAGCCGACAACAACATTAGCAGCCGCCCCCGAACCATCGCGACCGTGAACTGGACAAATATTCCTGCCTGGAATCAGACCAGTGAAAAACAGCAGACGCCGGATATTTCCGCTGTGATTCAAGAAATCGTGTCGCGCAGCGGTTGGAACAACGGTAATGACCTCGTTCTCATCATAACGGGGTCTGGCACGCGCACGGCTGAATCGCATGATGGAGAAAGCAGCAACGCTCCCCTACTCACCATCGAGTACACCACGGGATCAGAAAGCGCTGAAGGATCGTCCGGCGGCAACACCGTCTGGACGGTGCGCGATGAATTTAACGCTGTTTCCTACAGTGGTAACGACGGCACGGCCAATTGGAATGGGGATTGGGTTGAATTTGGCGAAAATGACGGCCCTTCACACGGCCGTATCGAAGTAGATGACAGCTCCCGCTGCGCCTCTGGCTACTGCCTGGAAATGGGGGGCGATGAGGTAAACATGTACGGCCGTGGCGTTTTCCGCGCTGTTAATCTGAGCGGTGTCACCTCGGCCGAGCTGACCTTTAGCTACCGCCGCAGTGGTGATGAGGATGGCAGCATCAGCCTGCAAGTGAGCAGCGATGGCAGCGATTGGACGACCCTGGAAACCTATTCTATGTCGCGTAGCGATTCGCAGCAGATAGCCCAAAATTTTGACATTACCCCCTTTGCTACCGCCAATACGCAGATTCGCTTCGTGGGCAACAGGGGCGAAGTTGAAGGCTACATGCGCATCGATGATGTCGCCATCACGTACGTCACCGAAGGGATGATTCCAGACGTCGCCCATACCGAAATAGTTCATGCCAGTTCACTGCACGATGCAGGTTACACGGGCGAGGGTATCACCGTTGCCGTAATGGATACAGGTTTTTTGGCTGATGGGCGCTGACCACAAAAAGCAACGGCTCTGCCCGCAACATCGTGCAGTATGATGCCATTTCTGACCAGGAATATCTAGAAACTATTTCCGACGATGATAGCGGGCATGGCAGCCACGTCACCAGCGTTATTGCCAGCAACGATGAAGACAGCGACGGCGATCACGCCGGGGTGGCCCCAGACGTTGATCTGGTCTCTGTAAAAGCTTTCGACCACGACGGAGAAGGGAGTTATCTGGACGTTATTCGCGGCATGGATTGGATTGTGGCTCACAAAGATGCACATAATATTCGCGTCGTGAACCTCTCATTTAGCGCCCCGCCCCAATCTTACTATTGGGATGATCCTTTGAACCAGGCCGTAATGGCCGCCTGGGATGCTGGCATTGTGGTGGTGGCAGCTGGAAACGGGGGGCCAGCTCCAATGACGATTGGCGTACCAGGTAATGTTCCCTACATCATTACCGTTGGGGCCATGTCAGATAATTACACTGTTGCAGATCGAACGGATGATATTTTGACATCTTTTTCAGCAGCTGGGCCAACTGTAGAAGGTTTTGTGAAGCCAGAAGTTGTCGCTCCCGGTGGCCATATTTTGGGAGTTATGCCACCTTATGCCCAAATTGCCCTGGACTATCCAGAATTTCATGATAATGGAAACTACTTTACGATGTCTGGAACCTCGCAGGCAACGGCCGTTACCAGTGGTGTGGTTGCACTCATGCTGCAAAACGAGCCTACATTGACGCCAGATGTTGTTAAATGTCGCCTGATGATGACGGCTCAGCCAGCCATTGAAGCAGATAACACCCTTACTTACAGCTTGTTCCAGCAAGGTGCAGGACTCATAAACGCGGATGCAGCAATTGTTAGTTCTGAAAGCGGCTGTGCCAACCAAGGAATGGATATTCAAACCGATATTGATGGCAGCCAACATTACGGCGGCCCGGCCAGCTACGATGAAACCACCGATAGCTACAATTTAGTCGATGCCGAAGGTAACTTCATTGGCGATGCTTATGCCTGGGGCGGTGCCTATTACAGAACCGATGGCAACTTCTGGGCTGGCGGCAACTTTTGGAGTGGCGGAAATTTCTGGTCTGGTGGCAACTTCTGGAGCGGCGGTAATTTCTGGTCTGGCGGCAACTTCTGGAGCGGTGGCAATTTCTGGTCTGGCGGTAACTTCTGGTCTGGCAGCTTCGCCCCGGAGGCAAACGTTAACATGAACTCAGCCATGTCTATTAATGCCTGGGTACCTCAGGAATAAATTTTTCTCACGATTGACTTTGACTTGCTCAATTTAGCGTAAGCAGCTTTGGCTACGGCCTACTGACCGTAGATTGCTGAGGAAACAATTCTCATGAGTACAATTCTTCACCAACTTTTCCCAAAAGGGATTGAAACCACTGCTCAACGGCAGCTTAAGCGCCTGCCGGAAATGATGCACCCGCTGCTTATGGCGGCGGCCGTAGCTGGAACGAAGATCGATGCGGCTCTCATGAGCCAGCTAATTAACCAACTTGGGTATCCTTTTCACCTGGATGAGTGGCTTGTTCAAACGGTTTCAGCGGCGATTCTGGAAATGGATCAAGGTCAGAGCCGCTTTGCCGATGAGGCTCTACGCCTGGCGCTGGTAGATACCCTCAGCGAGCCGGAGAGGATTCGCTGGCATGAACAAATTGCCGCGGCTTTGGAACTGGTTTGTGTGGACAATTTAGCTTACGCGGCTGTCCTGGCTTACCATTGGCAGCAGGTGGGCAATGTTAAAAAAGAACAACAATATGCCCGTTTGGCTGGGGAGTATGCCTACCAGCAGTATGAGTATGATACGGCCGTTCACTATCTAACCCGCGCGTTTACGTTAACTGCTGAAGCAGAGTTGGCTGAGCAATATCACCTGCTGCTGGCCCGGGAACGCATTTACCACATTCAGGGTGACCGCGATGCCCAAAAAGATGACCTGACACAGCTGGCAGAGCTTGCCGATTTGCTCCTGGCGGAGAGCGGCCAGGAATGGCGTACAGAAGTGGCCTTGCGCTTAGGCACATTTGCCGAGGCCACCGGGGAATATACGGCCGCTATCGTGGCGGCCACAGAAGCCCTAAGGTTAGCCAAATCCACCCAGACACCGGCCCACGAGGCTGCCAGCCATCTGTTATGGGGACAGGCGCTGTTGCGTCAGGGCAAGTATGAAGAAACGAAAGAAAAATTGCAGATGAGCCAGATGCAGGCCAGACAGCACCATCTGCCGCACATTGAGGCCGATAGTTTACGTTTTTCGGGGGTGTGTGCCGCAGACATGGGCCAATTTGACCAGGCAAGGGAATCTTATGAGGCAGCGTTAGCCCTCTACCATGATTTGCAAGATAAGCGGGGAGAAAGCGCGGTGTTGAACAATCTTAGCATTGTGTCATATTCCCAAAATCAGTTAGTAACAGCCATGGAATATTGGGAGCAAGCTCGTCTGATTCATGAGTCCATTGGCGATAAAGAAGGCACTGCTCGCGTTCTCTCTAATCTCAGTTCGGTTTGCATGGATTTAGGGGAGTATGAGCAGGGACGAGCTTTTAGCCAGAAGGCATTGACCATTTGCCGCGAAACTGATTTGCGGTTTGGCCAGGGCATGAACCTGATCAATCTCAGCCTTTTCAATTTATTTTTGCAAGATGAGCCGCAGGCAGAAATTTTGAGTCTGGCGGCGCTGGATTTGGCACAGGAAATGGAAAGTGTGCCGCTAGAAGGTCTGGCTTTGAAAGACCGGGCTTATTTGTTGGCGCACCAGCAGCGCTGGGCTGAGGCTGCGCAAGTATACGGGCAGGCTTTGGCTATTTGGCAAGAAGTGTCCCAACCTTTGCAGATGCTGGAGGCCCAGGCCGGGTTGGCAAAGGTGGCCTGTGGGCAAGGCGATTTGGCGCAGGCCCAAGAGTATCTCCAGCCGGTGCTGGCCCATTTGCAGGCGGGTCATTCATTGCAGGGAACATCACGGCCGTTTTACATTTACCTGGTTTGTTATGAAGTTTTAGCCGCCAATAATGATTCCGAGGCCGCCACACTCTTGCAGCAGGCACACGATGCGCTGACGCTTTTGGCTGAGAAGATTGACGATGAAACGCGGCAGCACGCTTTCTGGCACAATGTGCATGAGCACCGCCAGATTCATTTGCTTGTTCATCAGGGCAACAATTAGGCCAAAACCAGGCTGGCCAAGAGCCGGTACTTCTGGCCCAATTTGGCAGCTTAACCGCGCATTAAACAGTTTTCGTAAGGTGCCCTTATAAACTAGATTGTACGGAGTTTGAGCCAACTCCAGTTTGAAAGTAATAGGGGATTGTTTTAACAAGAGATGGCGTTAGGTCTGACTAGCGCATCGGGGGAACCGATGAATGCCAATGTAATATCCCATAAGATGGGCCGGGCAACGGCCGTATTTTCACTCATACTGCTTGTTCTTATTCTGCTGATTGCCGCGTCTGGCAGCACGGCCGTATCCCAGAGTGACCCCACCGCCAGCTATATTGTTCAAGCGGTTGATATGGAAACGGCCGTTACGGCCGTGCAGCAAGTGGGTGGCACAATTACCCACAAGCTGGGCGTAATCAACGCCGTTGGCGCAAACCTGACCATCCAGCAGCACCAACTGCTGGAAAACGATACGCATGTAGCCCGCATTTATGACAATCACCAAATCTCATTGAGCGGTGGCAATAATGGGAGCAGTTCTTCCGCCGTTGTGCTGGACACGTATGTTCCAACAATCATTGAGGCAGATTTGCTGCACAATTTAAAAGGCGGCAAAAACGTTGTGAAAATTCGTGGCACAGGCGTTACGGTTGCCGTACTGGACACGGGCATCATGAACGACAGTTTTCTATTAACAACGTCCACTGGTGAAAGCCGACCCGTTGTGCATTATGATGCAGTTGCGGACAAATTCACGACTACTCCTGGCAACACCGATGGCAGCGGGCATGGTTCCCATGTGTCTAGCATCACCCTGAGCAGCGGTGCCTTAAATGGGCTCTACAATGGCGTTGCCCCGGATGCCAATCTGGTTATGGTAAAAGCGTTTAACGATCAGGGGGTTGGCACCTACCTGGACGTGATTCGGGGCATGAACTGGATCTTAGACAACAAAGACGCCTTCAACATTCGGGTGGTCAATCTTTCCTTCAGCGCGCCACCGCAATCTTACTATTGGGATGATCCATTGAACCAGGCAGTGATGCGTGCCTGGCAGGCTGGCATTGTGGTGGTGGCTGCGGCTGGTAACGGTGGGCCAGACCCCATGACCATCGGTGTGCCTGGCAACGTTCCTTACATTATTACCGTGGGCGCTTTTTCCGATAACTACACGCCCCTGGATGATGACGACGATTTCCTGACCACCTTTTCCGCCGCTGGCCCTACCTATGAAGGGTTTGTTAAGCCAGAGATTATTGCTCCTGGCGGCCATGTGCTGGGTTTGATGAAAAATGGCACCTATCTGGCAGTCAACTACCCGGAATTTCATATAGAAGACCGTTACTTCATCATGTCTGGTACGTCGCAGGCAACGGCCGTTGTCAGCGGGGTGGCGGCCCTCATGCTGCAAAAAGACCCTGGCCTGACGCCCGATGACGTAAAGTGCCGGATGATGCTTACGGCGCGACCCGCTCTGGCAGATAACCAGGCTCTGGCTTACAGCATTTTGCAGCAGGGAGCAGGCCGGGTAAATGCCTGGGACGCCACATTTAGTACCGATACTGGTTGCGCCAACCAGGGGATGGATATTAGCCTGGATTTGTCTGGTGCAGCTCACTACCAGGGCAATGTTGGGAAGGATGAAAATGGCAACTTCTACCTTTTGGATAAAGAAGGCTATGTCTGGAACGAAGGCAACTTCTGGAGCGGTGGCAACTTTTGGAGTGGCGGCAATTTCTGGTCTGGCGGCAACTTTTGGAGTGGTGGTAACTTCTGGAGCGGCGGCAATTTCTGGTCTGGCGGCAACTTTTGGAGTGGTGGTAATTTCTGGTCTGGCAGCTTCGCCCCGGATGCGAACGTTGCCATGAACGCCGCCATGACCATCAACACCTGGGTGCCGCAGGAATAAGAATTAAATACCTATCCGAATATTAGCCACAGAGTTCACAGAGATTTTTGGGCTTAGGTGCAAAGCCGCTTGACTCTCTTTTTCCTCTGTGGCTTTTTCGGATAGATTTAAGTAGATGTACGTATTTTTGATGAGACCTGGCAGATTTTTTGAAAACGGTCTCGCATTCGTTGTGCTGCGATGGTTCTTATTGGGATTCATACAGAACGGCAATTTCTAGGTTAACGGGGACACGCTCCAGGAAGGAGTCACGCCGGTCGTCGTCGGTGATTTGGTTGGCCCAGCTTAAGAGACGGCCGTAAGCCATAGCCAGCACTTCATCGGCAAACGGATCGTTTAGCGAAGCCAGGACTTTGTAACTCAGCAGCAAAATGTAAAAGGGGCGAGAGGTGCCATCTAGCGTTTGCCCCTCTTGTAAATGGGTTACGATGGGGGCCAGATGGGTATGAACGGCCGTTTCATCCCCCCGGTTCAGCGCCAGCCAGGCCAGCCCGGCGCGGGCCTCCAAAACCTGATCTGTTTGTGCCAGGTCGGCCAGGGCAGCCTGGTATGCCTCCTCAGCCTCAGCCAACCTTTCTTGGGCAACGAGCAAAAATCCGCGATCCTTCAAGGCCAAACCAAGCAAGAGCTTCCCGCCAAGCTTTTCCGCAACCAGGATCGCTTCCTGGCTATACATTTCTGCCTGTTCATCCTTACCCAAAAAATGAGCCGCTAAACTCAGATTAATTAGCACCAGACATTCGCCAAAAGGCACGTCAATTTCCCGGCATAAACTAAGACCTTCAGTGGCATACGATTCCACCAGGTCAAACGCACCCAAATCCAAATACAAAGAACTTAAATTAGTTAAGATGCGAGCACGCCCCTCGCGGTCGCCAATTTCCTCATCAATTTTTTGTGCCTTTTCCAGCGACACCAAAGATTGTTCGATGTTTCCCTGGGAAAAAGCAACCACGCTAATGTTGTTGTAAACAGTGCTTACGCCTTGCTTGTTGTTAGATTTTTCATAAAGCGGCAGCGATTGTTCATAATATTGCAGAGCCTGTTCCAATTGGCCAGTATCGTAAGAGAGAACCCCCAGCGCCCGCAGGTTGTCTGCTTCTAAGCCGGTAAAGGCATGGCTGCGCGCCGCTTGCAGGCTGGTTTGAAAATTTATTTGGGCTTCTGCATAGGTTCCCTGCCGGTGCAAAGCCCGCCCCATCACCAGATAACAAGCAGCTTCACTTTGCATCTCATTGTTTTCTTGAGCAACCTGGAGCGCTTGCTGGGCGGCGGCAATGGCTGTTGGGTAATCCCCGGTGGCCTCGGCATAATTTGCCAAACGCAGCGCGACATCGGCTCGTTTGTCTAGCCCTTGCTGTGCAACCAAATCGGCCGCAATTTTGCCTAACCGGGTTAAAATTGTTTTCTGTTCTTCTCTCTTGCCCAATAAATGGTAAATTTGTTCACAGGCCAAATAGAGTTCAAACTGACCCACCAGATTGTCTGGGTTTGTGAGCGCCAGGGCACGATCAAAATACTCCAACGCGGCTTCATTTAAAAACTGCTGCTGAGCATAAGTTCCTGCAATGTGTGCATAATGCCGCTCTTTCTCAAAATTTCCGGCATGATGCCAGTGGTAAACCAGCGCTGCGGCTTGTTCTGGCTTGTTGGGGTGTACTTCTTCAATGTGTTGGGCAATGGTTTTGTGCCACTGCACCCGGCTGGTCTCGTTTACCGTTTCTAGAATGCCTGAGCGCAGTTTGTCGTGGGCAAAGCGCCAGTTGCCGTTGAACAGTTCCAAAACGGCCGCTTCTGCACAAGTAGATAACCAGCTTTCTATAGGCATGGCCGTGTCTGCGCTGTGGGCCAGCAGGGGCAATAATTTTAGGTCTAATTGACGACCGGCAACGGCCGTTCCCAGCAAAAGCGGCATCGCCTCCTGAGGCACACGCGCCAAGCGCCGCTGAATAATTGTTTGAATGCCTTGCGGAAAAAGCTGCTCAGGCAGTGGCGTTTGCCCAATGGCGCTCAGACGCCCCGCGCCTTCCGCCAGCGCCCGCACCACTTCTACCAGAAAAAAAGCATTCCCTTCCGTTTCCCGTTGCAGCAACGACAACACTTCTGGCTTACCCCCCACGCTCCCCAACATGCTGGTGCTAAGCTCCGCAATTTCGACGGATGACAGCCGGTTTAACACCAGTTCATTGGCCAACGGCAGCTGTTCGGCCAGCTGCGTTTGTTCATCATTGCGATAGCTGCCAATGATTAGCAGCGGCAGACGGGGTGCCAGACGAATAAGTTGCTGCAAGATTTCCAGGCCAGCCTCGGCCCAATGCAAATCTTCCAGAATAAGCAGAATCCAACGAGTCTGGCTGCTAAACAAATTTGTAATGGTACTGATTAAACGTTGGCGGGCAGACGTGGCATCCAGCGGCGGGGCGGGCACAACTTTGCGCTGGAGCAAACGCCCAATATCTGGAATGAGCGCCTGCAACACGCCAACGGCCAGATCGTCTAAGGTTGTGGCAAGCACCAACCGCCGCAAAGCGTCGCCCCATAATTGAAAAGGGGAGCCGCTTACATCTTCCACACCCTGGCCGCGCAGCACTAATGCGCCCTGCACCAATGCCTGCGTGCCAATCTCGTCTATCAGGCGCGACTTGCCCACGCCGCTTTCGCCACTCACCAGCCAGGTTGACCCCTGACCATTTTGAGCTTCTTCAAGGGCGTGAAGCAAATTTTCTTTTTCTGAAACGCGGCCAACAAAGGTAGCTGCCTGCAAGTAGCTCTCGCGAATGGCGCTGCTTTCGGCGGGGATGGGCTGGGCCACTGCCTGGCTAAAGGCGGCGATGCAGGCTTCGGCGGAGGCGAAACGGCCTTCTTGGGTTTTGTCTATGAGCTGGCCAATAACGGCCGTTACTGCCGGGGAAGCATCAAGTAGGCTCAAATCTGGCGGATCGTCCAGCACCTGGTCAATAAAACGCTGGCTTTGAATGTCGAATGGATGGCGGCCAGCAAATAGCTCAAAAGCCATAATGCCCACGGCATACAGGTCGGCGGCCTCTGTGTGCGGCTGGTCTTCCCAAACTTCTGGCGCGATGTAGGGAATGCTGCCCGCGGCCTGCATGGTGCTTTTTTGGGTGGTGGCCAGACCAAAATCCAAAATGCGAACGGTGCGCGAGGTAACCAACACATTGGCCGGTTTGAGATCGCGGTGCAAAATGCCGCGCCGGTGCAGGTAGGCCAGCGCCTGGAGTATTTGTTGAATCAGGTTAACTTTACCCAATTCCTCCATCTCTGCCCCGGCAGCCAAAACCGTTTTGGCTCCGGTCATAAAATCCATAGTGAAGTACGGCCGTCTCTGTTCATCAAAGCCGTAATCCAAAACAGAAATAATGTTTGGGTGGCGCAAAGAGGCCAATACCTCAAACTCGTGGGCCAGCGCCAGGCGCAGCGCCTCTTCAATTTCACTTTCGGTTTCACTGTCTACATCGTAGTGCCAGGTGGGCACCACCACCTGCTTAAAGGCCAAAATATGCTCGGCCAGCCGGTCAGTGGCTCTGTAAACTGCCCCCATGCCACCTTCGCCAATTTTTTCATGGATGATGTAACGGCCGTTTACCGTTAAGGATTCTGCATCTGGGGAGGGGGAAAGTGTGGGCAGTAGTTGATTACTCATCGAATCATGGATTTCAGAGAAAAAGCTGAATGGTGACTATGCTGAACGAACATAAAACATGACCAAGTATAACATAAAGAAAAAGTTCCTAGAACAAAAATAGTGCACCTTTAGTACCGCCTCTTACCCCTGGGGAAAAGCGATTCATTTCCCAAAAATAAATAAATGGCCCAAACACTTTTGGGCAAATCTGGGCCGGGACGCGCCTGGCTGTGCTTGCTTGTCAGGGGGTGGGGGGAATGTTAAACTAGCGTCATGTCCCAAGCCCTGTATCGTAAATGGCGGCCTGCCCGTTTTAATGATGTTATTGGCCAAGCGCATGTGACGCGCACGCTGCAAAACAGCGTGGCGGCAGATCGCCTGGGCCACGCTTATTTGTTTTGCGGGCCACGAGGTACCGGCAAAACCACCAGCGCCCGGCTGTTGGCCAAAGCGGTAAACTGCCTGCATGAGGATTTGGCAGAACGGCCGTGTAACCAATGCTCCATTTGCCAATCCATTGCCAACGGCCGTTTCCTGGACCTGATCGAAATTGACGCCGCCTCCAACACCGGCGTAGACGATATTCGAGACCTGCGGGACAAAATTAACTTTTCTCCCAGCGAAGGCCGCTTCAAAGTGTACATCATCGACGAAGTTCACATGCTCTCCACCGCCGCCTTCAACGCCCTGCTCAAAACGCTGGAAGAGCCGCCGCCGCATGTAAAATTTGTGCTGGCCACCACCGAAGAACACAAAGTCCCTGTTACCATTAAATCCCGTTGCCAGCAGTTCAACTTCCGCCTGCTAAACCAGGAAGAAATTAGCCAGCGGCTCACCTGGCTGGCAGATAAAGAAGGGTTCACCATTGAGCCAGAGGCGCTGCAAATGATTGCCCGCCAGGGCGCAGGCAGCCTGCGAGATGCCGAAAGCTTGCTGGATCAATTGGTGGTGGGCAAAGATGATGTGATCACGGCCGAACGCACCCAAATGGTCTTAGGCACTGCCTCCA
Source organism: Ardenticatenaceae bacterium (assembly GCA_020634495.1). The sequence continues at coordinate 136,647 of JACKBR010000007.1, forward strand.
ATGAGGCGGTTGCCCAGCTAACAGATGCCTGGCTAAGCCGGGATGGCGCAGGGGGGCTGTCACTCATCCACGAAGCGCTGGCTTCGGGCACCGATGCCCGCCAATTTTGCCGCCAAATGGTGGCTTACTTGCGGGAGCTGCTGCTGCTTCAGGCGGCTGGCAATGAGCTGCCGCTGGAGGCCACGCCCGAACAGCGGGCAGAAATGCAGGCCCAGGCGCAGCGTGCCCCACGGCAGGGTCTTATTGAGGCGATTAAACGCTTTAATGAGGCGGCGCTTGTGGCGGCGGGCAGTTGGCAGCCACAGCTGCCTTTGGAAATGGCCTTCATTGAGCTGCTGCCAGATTCGCCTTTGCCAGCTGTGCCGGTAACGGCCGTTCCCACCGCAGCCCCACAGCCAAAGCCAGCCAAACCCAAGAAGCAAAAGAAAAAGGAACCGAAAGAGGAACCAGTGGTAGAGACGGCCGTTCCGCCAGAGGCCGCAAAACCCAAAGCCAAATCGCAGCCGGAACCAACAAACGAGGAGCCGGGTGATGAGCCAGCGAAGCCAACACCCCCCAAAGTAGAAAAATCTGCATCCGCCCCGCTGACCGTGCGAGAAGTTCAGGCCATTTGGGCCAATTTGGTGGCGCAATCCGGCGAGAAAATTAAGAATTTGCCCGCCTTGCTCAACATGGGCAAGCCGCTCGCTGCCGAAGGCCGCACCCTGGTCATTGGCTTTGATTATCCACTGTTCAAAGATAAATTTGATAACCTGGCCGGAGCCGCCCCGTTGGTAAGCGACATTTTGACCGAGCTGCTGGGGCAGGCAACCACAGCCCGTGCCGTAATCACCAGCGAATACACCGTCCCTGTGCAGCCAGCCGATTTTCGCGCTTTGGCTGATGAGCTGGGTGGTACTGTGACTGAGGATTAATTTTAGTAAAAAGTGATAAGTGATAAGTAAAAAGTGATACTCTTCTTGCTTTTTACTCTAAAAAGAAGGAGCAAACCATGTCTAAACGATCATTTCGTGGTCGGCCAAAGCCGAAGAAAAATAAAATGCCCAGCGCAGGTGGCTTGATGTCTCAAATGCAGCAAATGCAGGAGCAGATGGCCAGCGCCCAGTCTGCCCTGGAAAATGAAACCCTTACCGTGACAGCGGGCGGTGGCGCTATCAGCATCGTCATTACGGGGCACCAGCGCATTGAGTCGATCAAAGTAGACCCAGAGTTGCTGACGCCAGAAGATGCTGAAATGCTGCAAGATATGCTCGTTGCGGGCGTAAATGCGGCCATTGAGCAGTCGCAGGCGATGGCCGCCGAGCGCATGGAAGGCATCACGGGTGGTTTGGGCGGCGGCCTGAACGATCTGCTGGGTGGCATGGGGTTAGGTTAAATGGCCTCGGCTTTGCCCCAGCCGGTGCAGCGGCTCATCAATGAATTTGCCCGATTGCCGGGCATTGGCCCCAAATCGGCGGCGCGGCTGACGTTTTATTTGCTGCGCATGGCCGATGAGCAGGCGCTGGATTTATCGGCGGCGCTGCAAGAGATGAAGGAGCGCACCATTTTTTGCAGCCACTGCTTCCACATCACGGAGGAAGATCCGTGCAGCCTGTGCAGTGACCCGGCGCGGGATGACAGGCTGCTGTGCGTGGTGGAGGAGCCACTGGATGTGTTGGCCATTGAACGGTCTCAGGCGTTTAACGGCCGTTACCACGTTCTGCATGGGGCAATTTCCCCGGTAGAAGGCGTTGGCCCAGAAGATTTAAAGATTGCCGAGCTGGTCAATCGTGTGCAGCAAAGCGATTTTCAGGAAATTATCCTGGCGACCAACCCAACATTAGAAGGGGAATCAACCGCGCTCTACCTCCAGCGGCGATTGGCCGAAACGGGCGTGCGGCTTACCCGTTTGGCGCGGGGCCTGCCCGTTGGCGGGGACCTGGAATACACCGACGAAATTACGCTGGGGCGGGCGCTTGAGGGGCGGCAAGAGTTGTAAGGTGTGGGAGATTGGAGACTGGAGATTATCAATCTCTAATCTCCAGTCTCCAATCTCTAGCCTCCGTTTTCCTGGTAACCAAAATAAGCGTTCCCTTTCTTGTCATCCCCTGGTCATTGTGCTAACATTTGCCCGTCTTTGCGGTGTCGCCAAGTGGTAAGGCAGCGGACTTTGAATCCGCCATTCCCTGGTTCGAATCCAGGCACCGCAGCAGGTAAAGGGACTGGGTTTTGGCTCAGTCCTTTTTTTATCCCTAACAAAGCTAAGTGAAAAGTCATAAGTAAAAAGTAGCGACTTTTCACTTTTTACTTATCACTTTCTTATGACTCTAGCCATTGTAATTCTGGCGGCCGGGCAGGGCAGCCGGATGTTATCTAAAAAGCAAAAGATTTTGCATGAGGTGGGCGGCAAGCCGATGGTGCAGCATTTGTTCGACACGGCCGTTTCCCTCACACCCATTCCCCCAGTCCTCATTATTGGCCAGGGGGGTGATGGCGTGCGGCAGCTGTTTGGCAGCCGGGCGCAGTATGCGGTGCAAAGTGAGCAGCTAGGCACGGGCCACGCCACGCAAATGGCAAAACCGCTGCTGGCAGGCATGGCCGAGCAACTCATTGTCACCTATGCCGACATGCCGCTGCTGCAAGCGGCGACGCTGCAAAAACTGGTTGATTTGCAGGCAGAAACAGGGTCAGCAGTGGCCATGCTCAGCGTCATGGGCAGCCCAGACTCTACGTTTGGCCGGGTGGTGCGGGATGCAAACGGCCGTGTCCTGGAAATTCTAGAAGTGGCCCAGGCCCAACGACGGCCCAACGCCGCTGAACTGCTGGCCATTTCTGAGCAAAACGTTGGGGTTTACTGTTTTGCCGCCGACTGGCTGTGGAACAACATCGATAAGCTCCCCTTGCGGCAGGCGCGCAGTGGGCCAGAATATTACCTCACCGACATGGTTGAACTGGCTGTGCAGCAGAACAAAGGCGTGGCCGCCACGGCCACAGAAGACGCCGATGAATGCCTGGGAGCGGGAACCCGGGCAGAGATGGTGGCTGTGGAAAAGGCGTTTCGCCGCCGAACCAACAATCG
>JACKBR010000070.1 GCA_020634495.1 Ardenticatenaceae bacterium
TATGGATTGAAGCGTATTGTCCGTGACCTGCTTCACATCCCTGGTCGGCTGTATTTTGACGGCCAACAACTCAAACGAATCGAGTTGTTAAAGCTAAACCAAAATTCGCAAGACCTGATTATTTGTTTGGAAAGGTACTGTTTGGGCGAGTAGAAATCGCCCTGTTTGCATTAAGTGGGTAGAAACCCGCTACTTTTGCACAAAATTAAGGTATTGGTCTGTAGTACAGGTCAATTCTATACTGTCAATGATTTTTTCCGCCTCTGTATTTAATTTATCACTACGACCTTGGTAAGCATATACTATTATTGAGTTGTTCTCATTATCTCTAATAGCAATCATCTCAATTATCTGATCGACGTCAGGGTCTTGTAGTCCAAATTGGTTTATGCTCGAGTTTTCTTGCAATGCTATTGTTGGCAGTGAAATTATTGCAGTGGCCACTTGGTATCCATTAATTTGTTCCTGAATCGGCTCTTGAATGATTGTTACTGATTCCAAATCATATGCGGCGTTTGACCTTTCTAACTCTGCCTCCAATACATTTTTTGAATTCTCATATTGCGATGGGACACATGCAAAGCCGTAAATTCCAATGCGTGCAGATTCTTTTTCCTCATTTTCAGTTTCCAGCACAATAGAGCCATTTCGCTCAGTAAACACTAAACTCCAATTTTCTGGTTTTTCCAATCTTATGCCAAAGTCAGGGTTTGTGTAAACTGTATCTTCAGAAGCTGAACTACACCCCCAAGACGCAAACAGCATTAAGAGAAGCGTCATTAGGAGGGAATATCTAATAGAAAACTGATTTTGTAAAAGTCTCATAATCCTTTTTCGGTAGTGGTTAAACATAAATAAATACTCCCTAAAGTTGATGCCCTACTCTTCTTGTTCCTTAACCCAAGCCTCATAATAATCATGCCCATACTTTAACCAGTAAATAGTATCCTCAGATGGTGTGTTTTGGTACTCTGTAAATTTCCATACTCTAACAATTAAAACTGAAACGGATTCTGGTTCTCCTACTGCTGCCCCCCACATTCCCTGTGCTATGTAATTTATTTCAGAACGGCCTGAACAGCGTAGAGATTCAATGCATACTTTTTGATTGGCATCAAGCTCACGCCCGCTGATCTCCACACCATTATTGTTGTAAAACGGTGTGTCATATGCTTTTCGTCCTGAATCAAAGCCAGGCCACGTCAGATCATGAGTGTATAAATCTTCTGCAATTTTGTCAGCTAACGCTTCGAATTCCTCAATGGGTATAAATGGGATCAATGTTTCTGTGTCTGAAATTTGTTCTGGAGGAAAGTCTTTTAAGTAAACTGTGTCACCGAAGCATTCGGGTAAAGACCTCTCACATAATTCCGGAGAGTGACCATTTTCAGGGTAGTTTGGGGTTGGTTCTGGAGAATCGGATTTTTTGTCTCGACCCTCTCGATCTTCCTGGCAAGCTGATTCCCAAGGGCTGCCGCATCTTTGATGCCCAGATGGATCGTTAAAGTTGACTGGATTGTTCTCTACATACGAATACCTATTAAAACTTTGTGGATTACTTGGATTGGGTACAATGGAATCTGCACTGGCAAAGCGGTTAATATAAGACCCTGTACTCTTAACCAATTCTGGGAAGATGGAGCCTCGGTTTTTTCTTTGGTTCTCTTCTTTTTGGGCGAGTCCAAAAAGAAAGAACAAAGGACTGCTGCATACAAAGCTTGCGATGGGCGAGGCAAGTGGCGCGGCCAGAGGCCGGGCCACAGCTCACCGTAAAGGCCCGCCCCGAGCAGGAGGTCCATATTGGGGGCTTGACAAAGCTTGTCCGCAGCAGAGGCTCTCACTCACCGTATAAGTATCTTCCCATCTGCTTATCAATAAAAATAATCACCTCATTGAACATTTCTATTGACATATCTTGGTCAATCATAGAATTGAAGCGAATAGTATATTCTTGATATCTAGCAGCCATTATGCACTGAAAACCAAAATTCGGTTGATTACCGCAACCAGCGTAAAATTCATCAGCAAGAGAGCTTTGATAAAACAAATCCGTATTTTCCCTATACAAAGCTTGCCGTGATTCAACCATAAACAGATTTGAGGCCTCTGTTTCTCTTCTATATCGCCACGCACGGTATGTAGCGAGACCATTTCCTTTTCGCCAGTAAATAGTCATTGCGCCACCGTCAAAAGCTCCCTCTAATGTAGAAGGGCGAGCAATTGGGTTAACAATTGCTTCATCAGGAAACAACTCTGGTGGTAGTCCCAAATCCAAAGCATTAAAGGAACGATCTTGAACACAGTTTAAAAAAAGGCAGCTCCTTACTATCAACACGTAACCAACCAGTATCCAGAATAATAGACTGGCACTTATTATTACTATTATTTTTCTACAAGTTAATGGCCGGTTTCTGCTTAACTTTCTAACGTATTTCTCCATTTCTTTTATTTTGCCTCTGGATCAATACAGTCCCGACTTGCCAAACAATCAAACCTTTGAACAGAGTAGCTATTCTCCTGTGACTGAGCTGGGCCGGGAGGGGAAAAAGTATCGGGCGGAGGTTGAAATAATACTAAAATATCTGTTGTTAGTGCAGCAGAGAATTCACTATTGGTTATATCAGGCCCATATTCTTCAAACAAATCGTATCCAAAACCAACAGCAATTGAGTCATAAGGATTTTCAAAGGCATTATCCGCAAATGCTGGATTAAAATTACCTTCCAGAATTTCCAATATCCCACCCGCTATACGTGAAAAATCCTCAGGCATTCCAACAGAGGCTGCAACGTAACCATATAGAATATTACCAGGAACAGAATAATCAACCCAACGACAAGCATCGCTACTGCATAGGGTAATACCCTCACCGAGAACCTCCATCTCACGTTTAACATCCCACTCGCCAAATTTTGTATTAAGGTCCAAGAATGTTGTTGATGCTTCATCTAACCATACTGCAGCCCAAATTATGGTCGTATCGGAGTCATCAGTTAATGCTGCAATGTAAGCATACCTCATTAGATCCAGTTGTTCTGCCTGAGCACCTCGACGCATAGCACCTGGCAACCATCCAGTAAGATCATATTGGGGTTCGTTACAAGTCTGTTCCCAAGGGCTACCGCATTCTCCATGTCCTGAAGGATCTATTAGTTTGAGAGGATTATTTCGAACGTAAGAGAATCTATTAAAGCTTTGCGGGTTATTTGTGTCTGGTACAATTGTATCCGCACTGGCAAAGCGGTTAAGAGTTGACCACTTATATATACCCAGATTCATGAAACCATAGCGGCACAGAGTTGGTGCCTCCTATGCGTAGAATGGTTGTTCACACCAAACAACCACATTCACGCCATAGGAGGCACAATATGTTGGACGAAATCACCTGCTTTGTCAACTGGGTTCGCCGCCGCAACCCCCAAGCCCACACCTGGCAAGATTACCGCTGTGACCTACAGCAGTTTGTCACCATCGTAGGCGACAAACCCCCAGCCGACGTTCAAATCACAGACATCGACGACTTCATCAACGAGCAAAACAAGTGTGGCCTGCACCCGGCTACCATCAACCGCCGTTTGGCAGCGGTTACTTCGCTCTACACTTTCCTGCAAGCCGAAGAGCCAGAGCTGCTTTGCCCGGTGCTGCCGCAACGCCACACGCTGCGCGCGCCGCGTCGTCTGCCTCGTGCTGTGCCGGAAACAGATTTGCACGCCTTTTTCGACGTCATTGAAGATAGGCGTGACCAGGCCATCTTTCTGCTCATGTTAAGGTGCGGCCTCAGAATTTCGGAGGTGGCAAGCTTGCAGCTGCAAGATTTGTACCTGAACGAAGCCCAGCCCCGGCTGCAAATCATGGGCAAGAACAGCAAGGAGCGGTCGGTTTACCTTTCCAACCAGGCTGAAACTGCCCTGCGGCGGTATCTGAACGAACGGGCTGAGGTGGAGGAAACGGCCGTTTTCCTCAACTACCGCCACGAACCCCTCGCCGCGATTGGTATCCACAAACGGCTGGAGCGGTACCGACGACTAGCAGGGATTCACATCACTGCCCATCAGCTGCGCCACAACTTTGCCAACGACCTCGTCTGCGCCGATGTGCCCGTCACCAGCATTCAGCAGCTCATGGGCCACGCCTGGATTGCCACCACCGAAACCTACCTAGCAGCCAACAACCCCAAGGTGAAGGCAGATTTCTACGCCGCAGTTGAGCAGCTCGCGGGGTGGCAACATGGCTAAGAAACAGAAACAAGCGCAAACCGCCCAAGCGCAAACCGCTGCTGAACGTTACGACACAGCGTTGCGTAAGGGCAGCAAGATTTCACCCGTACCAGATGGTTGTCCTGCGCCCTTGCCGACTGCTGCTTGGCCACCTAAAAACGTGGCCCTGTTAGAAAAATATCGTTTATGGCTAGCGGCTGGTGGTGTGGCGCAATCTGTCATTGAGCAGCACCGCATCCCCATGGCCGGGCATGTGTTGGGGCTCAACCTCAAGCCGCATTCCCAGCTAGACTTGGATGGCGACCTGCAAAAAGCGATGGTCTACATCGAGTCCAAGCAGCGGAGTGCAAGCTGGACGAGAAATTGCCGCCACTCCCTCGCCTGGTTCCGCCGCTTTTTGGAGATGGAACGCGGACTGATGCTGAATGCGTTCAACGGCACTTCCTACGGCAATGCTGAACGGTACCGGACAGGTTTACCGGACTGGCTGCTGACTCAACTGGAGCAATTTCTGCATCTACGACAGGCCAGTTGGCGGCCGTCCCGTCGGGCGGTTTCCACCTACCAGTTTTGGCAGAAATATACCCGAATCTGGCGTTGGCTTTGCCAGCAGGAAGAGATTGAATTGGACAGTGTTGAAGGCATCATGGCCTTGCGCCGCAGCCATCTGTATGCCTACCTGGATGAAAAGCTGGTAGAGGGGTATGCCATCGGCAGCATCAATCTTGACCTGTACAACTTCCAGGGCAGCCTGCGCTTTTTGCAGGAGCGGGGCTGCAAAGTACCCGCTGCCTTGCTGACAATGCCTGGCTTGAAGAAGCCAGACAGCTTGCCTCGTTTCCTGACAGATGAGCAGATGCGGCGGCTGCGGGATGACCTGGAACAGCAGCTTGCCAAAGCCAACACAACGGCCAGAAGGCGAATGTGCCGTTTAGAGCTGGCGGCGTTTTACTTGCTGTGGCAGGGTGGCTTAAGGCTGTGTGAACTGGAGGATTTAACGTTGGCAGACCTTTCGCTCGACCAACAACGCCTCGTCATCCGGCGCAGCAAAGGGGTGAAAGACCGCACCATCTACCTGACGGAAGCGACGGTCAAAGCAGTTAAAGCTTACCTTGAGATGCGTGGAGAAAGCATTGGTGGCATAAACGAGTACGTTTTCCTCTACCGCCACAAGCACATTTCCAGAGAGCTCATCCGCTGCCGACTCAAGGCAGCGGGGAAACGAACGGGCATAAAAGTGACGCCCCACATGCTGCGGCACACCTTTGCTACCCAACTGGTGAATGCGGGCTGCAAGATTACCAGCATCCAGCATTTGCTAGGCCACCAGCGGCTGCAAACCACCTTGACCTATGCCCGGCTGCATGACCAGACGATTGCAACGGATTATTACACGGCCATGGCGGTTATTGAGGCGCGGTTGCAGCCTGGCTTGCCGACTGTGGCCAACGGCCAAACCGAAACCAACGATGCGTCAGCCCACCTATTGCAACTGGTCTCATCTTTGCAAGCGCAGCCGTTAACCGACAACCAGCAGGAGTTGCTAACTGAATTACAGCAGGGATTGGTTGTGCTGGTAGAGGCGGTGCAGAGAGCAGAAAAGCTTCCAAACACGGATATTGTTAACGAACAAGCGGCACTGCCCTCATAGCGAGACTACCCTGGGAGGGGGAGCCTCGGTTTTGCTACTTTGGGCGAGTCCAAAGTAGGGACAGACTTTGCTGCCCCACGGCGGCTGAACGCGAACAAAGCCATGTGGCGCGGCGGGACGCCGTGCCACAGCCACTACGAAGACCCGGCCCGAGCAAGGGACTGCTGCATGACAAACCTACGACAGGCGAGGCGGAGGCGAGTGGCACGTTCAGGAGAACGGCCACAGCCCCGCTGGGAAGACCTGTCCAGAGCAGAGGGTCGTTCCACATCCCAATGGGAATACCCGTCCTAAGCAAGGGTATCTCTCAACTTCCTATAGGCAAAGCCATTAACCAAATACCCACTGGTAGATCCTCCACCCCAGGAAGGAAGTCCTGCTCACCAGCTATTAGAGCAATGAACCTACGGTTTGGTGAAATGATCCAATCTACAATGTGTCCCTCGAATTTTTCTAGGACAAAATCTTCATTATTGGCTGGATCGCAATATCTTATGTGGGTTTCCAGGAAAGTATCAGAAAATTCTGACTCCAAGTAGATACATCGGGGAGTTAGTTCTGGATCAAGTAAAATAGCTTTGTCTGTATCGGCATTTGGTATTGACCATTGCTCCTTAGTCGCTCGATTATAGAAGTAGTTCGTTTCGGCACGCACCAATATTACTTCTCCATCGGCCGAAAGATCACGGACACTATAAAGAGATTTTTCACCTTCCCAGGGTGTATCTATTTGTCCCACAGACAATGTATCAAGGTCAATAAGCCAACTAGAATGTAAACAACGATATCCTGGTGTACCTGCTGTATTGACGATTGCTACATTCTCATTTGTTGACCATATTGGCGGACCTAATACTCCAAAACAACTATCTATTAAACCCAGTTGAAAATCTTGTCCATCCTCCCGTAACCACAAAGTATAACTGTAAGGTGGATAATCAGGATTGTCTGGTTCATCTGGAAATGGAATAGGTACTGGCAAGGGTAAACGGTAGAGGATTTTTCGACTGCTGATAGGTGACAGATTGAGTAATTCAGCGTTTTCTGGCAAGGTAGCTTCTATCTGGGGTGCGAGTTCACGATATGTACGAGGAACGTAAGGAATTGATGTAGAGTTTCCACTATATATATCGTATGCCCATGCTTGCTGCGCTTCAACATCTTGATAATAAACTGTTTGGCTATCTTCTGACCACCAAACCGTCTCGGGTAAAGAAGAGTGTATGGAAAGAACTGGCTCAATGGTAGCTATCTGCACCAGATCGAAGCTGACATCTGGTACAACTGTAGCTGAAATAGCGACTGGTGTTTGTATAACGGAGTTATCTACCGTTGTTGTCGGTGATGGTTGGATCGTCGATGGCAATACGGTTACTACAGGCAACGGTGTTGATGAAGCTGTCGCTGATTGCGCTGAACGTGTTTCCTCAGCTTGATAAACAGGCTCATTTGTTTCTAATGTTGTACAAGCCATAATCCCTACACACATTATAGAAACAATAACGAAAGACAAGACTCTCATTTTTCTAACCTCCATTAGTCCCAAGGATTTATGTAGCCTGGCTGACCTTCGTTCAGATTACTGCCATTATAAATTAACGGAGGTTGGTCATACATAGATGACCACATCCCATCATCTCGGTTGTTAAATGTGATTCTAGGATCATTTTCGTCCATTTCTAACCGCAATGCAATAAACTGATTCAACACCTCAGGGGACATATATTGGTATGGAATTTCTATCATTCTATTTGCAATTCTTTCGCCTGTGCCTGTCCAAAATTCAACATGGATATGTTCCTCAGAATCCTCAGTTGTACCTACAACTGTATCGGGATTAACATTTTGACCAGTTTTTAACTCTGTCTGAGTTCCAGCAGACATATGGCCTATCATCATAAAGATATTTTCGCCAATTTTAATGACCACATAACGTGGCTCATAAGCTGTCCAATCCGAGACCCAGGCAATTTCACCTTGAATTCCAGCCATAACCTCTGTACCTGATGAAGCTATCAAATCAAGTCCTCCATGAAACCCTTGACTGTAAGCATAACTGGGTCCACTCCCATCAAGGTTAAAAGCAAAGTTGGTGTTCCCATACAACTGGATAGCCTCAACATTTTCTGGATCGATCCAAAGCTGGGTCACTTTAGGAGTTGGTGGAGGGGTTAAAGGCTTTGAACCGCCATTGCAATTACCCGGCATAGCTGCGTTTAATCCGGGATCGTAACACACATGGCCGGTGGGGTCTGTATAACGAATTGGGTTGTTTTGCACGTATGAGTAGCGGTTAAAGCTTTGGGGATTGGCAGGGTTTGGTACAATGGAATCCGGTGTGAGCATGCGGTATATATAAGACCCTGTACTCTTAACCACCCGTTCCCCCTCATAGGCCACAACTAGCGGCCTCCTAAAGGTAGAATGGTTTTTGTCAGAAAACTATCCCTACCAAATAGGAGGCACCAAAATGGTCAACGAAATCCAGCTTTTTGTCAACTGGGTGCGGCGACGCAACAGCAAGGCGCGCACCTGGCGCGATTACCGGCACGTCCTCAACCGGCTGCTCTCTGTCACCGGCGACAAGCCTCCCGGTGACGTTACCATTCACGACATCGACAACTTCCTGGTCATGCTCGTCGAACAAGGTCTCCAGGCTTCCACCATTAACCGGCACCTGGCCACTGTCATCGCCTTCTACACCTTCCTGGCCGACGACAACCCCAGCATTATTTGTCCGGTGCTGGACCAGCGCCATTTCCTGCGCAAACCGGAAAAACTGCCCCGGTCAGTGCCCATTGATGTCCAGCAGCAGTTCTTTGCCGTCATCGAGGATGTGCGGGACAGAGCGATGTTTTTGCTCATGTTAAGATGCGGTCTCAGAATTGCCGAGGTGGCCAACTTACAACTGCCGGACTTGTTTCTGGCGGACACGCCGCCAAGATTGCGGGTGTTGGGCAAGAACAGCAAGGAGCGCACGGTTTACCTCTCCCCCCAGGTGATGACGGCCGTTTCCACCTACCTGGCGCAACGGCCGTCTGTCCCCAGCACCTTCCTCTTCCTCAGCTATCAACAAGACGGCCTCTCCACCACCGCCATCCACAAGCGACTGATGAAATATCGTATCCAGGCGGGCGTTCACCTCACGGCGCACCAGCTGCGCCATAGTTTTGCTAATGATTTGGTCGATGTGGGCGTGCCCGTGACCACTGTGCAGAAACTCATGGGCCACGCCTGGATTGCCACCACGCAGCGGTATCTGGATGCCAACGACCACAAGGTGCAGGCCGAGTTCTACGCCGCGGCCGAGCAGCTGGACCAATGGCAGATGGACGCAGCCCTGGCTGAGGACGAGACTGGAGAACAGGTCGAAGCACAACAAGTTGAGGCGGTGCTGTCATGAGCTTTACACCAAAATATGAGTCGGCTGCAGCGTGGTACACGGCCATCCTGAAGAACAGCCGTAAGTCCAAACTGCCGCCAAACTACCCCCAACCACAACCACCGGCCGCCTGGCCGGAAGAAAACGTCGCCCTGCTAGAGCGGTATCTGCTCTGGCTCTACGCCGACAACGCCTCGCTGGTCAGCATCCAGAACTTCTACCTGCCCATCGCCGGGCATATCCTGGGCTACCATTTGCAGCCCCACCCCACGCTGGATTTAGAAGAGGGGTTCCAGCCCGTCCTGGACTACCTCCAGGCCAAGCAGGTGAGCCAGCGCTGGTTAGACATGGCCCACCGCGCCCACAACCGCTTTCGTCGCTTTATGCACCAGGAACGAGGGTTAGCTCAACTGCCGGACACTTTGCAAGACCTGTCGCCACGCCTCAAGCGGTACCAGGATGGGCTGCCAGACTGGTTGGTGCACCAACTGTGCCAATACCAGCAGATACGCCAGGCTAACTGGCGGCCGTCTAGGATAAAAGGAGCCATCATTAATTTCTGGCGCAGCCACACCCAGCTGTGGCGCTGGATGTTTGCCAACTATGGGGATGAGATTGAAAGCGTGAGCGACATCCAGCGCCGTCATATTTATGCTTTCATCGATGACGAACTGGAAGCGGGCTATGGCATTCGCACCATCAATCTGGACATCCGCGCCTTTCAAGCCACGCTTCGTTTTCTCCAGGAGCGGGAGTATGAGGTGCCGCAAGCCTTGCTGCGGCAGGCGGGGTTACGCGAACCGGCCGACCTGCCCCGCTTCCTCACCGACGAGCAAATTGCCCGGCTGCAAGCGGCGATTGAGCGGCGGGTGACAGCCGCCAACACCCCGGCCAGGCAGCGCAATGCTCTCCTGGACAGGGCGCTGTTTTACTTGCTGTGGCAGGCGGGTCTGCGGGGAGCGGAACTCAAAGATTTGGAGCTGAAGGACCTTTCGCTAGCCAACCAGCAGCTAATGGTGCGCGGTGGCAAGGGATTGAAAGACCGTACCCTTTACCTGACCGACCGCATCTGCCTGGCGCTCAAGGCGTATCTGGCCCAACGTGGCACGGGCTATACTGACCATCTTTTCCTCTACCGGCATGAGCCGATGAAAGCTGAACTGGTGCGCAACCGCATCAAGGCGGCGGGGAAGCGGGCTGGGGTGAAGGTGACGCCACATATGTTACGCCATACGTTCGGGACGCAGTTGGTCAATGCGGGCTGCACCATCACCACGATCCAGGCGTTGTTGGGGCACAAGCGGCTGAGCACGACGCTCATTTACAGCCAGATTCACAACCAGACGGTGGCCGAGGATTACTTTACCGCCATGGAAAAGGTGGAGCAGCGGTTGGCAGAACAGCTGCCGCCACCGCAACAGGATGGGGAGAGTTCGCTCTCAAACGGCACAACCAGCCACTTGCTGACGCTGGTGGACGGCCTGAACCAGGACCCCTTAACCGACAGCCAGCAGGCATTGGTCACTGAGTTGCAGCAGGGGTTGGCTGCTTTGGTGCAGGGAACGAATGGGGCTGCCAAACCTTTGCTTGTTAACGAGCCAGCGAGGTACTTGGAACAGCCAATACCCTTGCCCTAAACAAGATATGGGAAGAGGGAGCCTCGGTTTTTTCTTTGGTTCCTTTCTTTTTGGGCGAGTCCAAAAAGAAAGAACAAAAGATTGCTGCATACAAAACTTGCGATGGGCGAGACAAGTGGCCCGCTGTGAAAACCTATCCGCAGCAAGGACAAACTTCACTTTTTCTGATGCAGTTGTTGTAAATATTCGAGATTCAGGTAAGCCTCTACTTTTTGACGATTGCTTATGTGGTTTGGGTTCATATAATCAAAAGGGGCTTCTTGCAAAATCAGAGTAACCCCTCCTAATTCTTCAACAGGCTTGGCCTTGAAAACTGGAGCGGACAACAACTTGCTTTTACCCCCAAATCTTTGAACCCAATCTGGTCCAAAGAAGTTAAACCACTCAATTGCCACTGGTACTTTGTCTGTATCAATTTTTTTTCTTAATTGTCTACGTTCAGGAGAGCTATTAATCTCGCCGCTCTTGTTTCCATATCCATAGTAAGGCAAAAATATCTTGAGACAAAAATTGAAAATATCCTGCAACTGACCAAAGATTAGGGTTGGTTCAATTCCTATAAGATGTTTATAATCAAACCCAATTCGTAAAGTATCTGGAAACTTACTATGCTTGTACTCTTTGTCGTTAGTTGTAACCCTTAAAACTATTCCGTTTAAGGATTTTAGACCTACAGCCATTCCCTCTTCATTACCCCAAGCTTTTAATTCGTTTCTTAAGCTAACTGGCGAAAGAACAACTTCTTTTCCAGCCAATATTTTAGGCATATAGTTGTTACCGTATTGATGAAGAAACTCATTAATTTCCAAGACAATTTTTGTCGGATCATGTTTGCCATAGGCCCAAAAAATTAGATTATATTCTGTTGGAAGTAACATAAATAGTCCTCTTAAGGCATTCGCGGTGTATAAATAACGTCTATCCCAGTGATATTTTCTTGCTCTAACGCCTCGCGCCAAAGATTCGCTGCCGCTTCATCGCTAAAATGCCATTGGATGTTTATTCCACCTGCTGCCTCAATTTGGTTTCGTGCTTGTTGAATCTTGCTATTATAAGCTCCGGAATTAGTTCCATAAACCATTCCCTTTACGAATCCTTCACTCCAGTCCTTAGCATCTAATAATACCATTTCACTGATATTTCCAGCATCATTTATTGTGCCTATAGCTCCATCAAAATCGACACCATTAAATCTAAACTCTAATCCTTCAACACCAGTAATTTGAGATTGATATCTTGCCCAGGCATCATCTGGGAAGTATTTAGAGACCCAATGACCGATAGCATTTCCGGCTTCATCAGACCACCCTGCCGGAATAAACCGGGTGGCCGCACGAGCAATGTTATCCCCCCATGCAGCGGGTATAAGAGGTAACATTCCCGCCGAATCATACCATTGAAAACCGTCACTTAAAGCTATTGCCCAATCGGCAGGTTCCCATAAGATCCCGGCTGCATTTTTGAAGAATTCTCCATAGTAATAACCGTTGGTATACTTATCCATAAAGCCTGGCAAGTAGGCTCCGGCTACTTGTAGCACGTCCGCCGTAGCACTCATCCCTGCTTGTCCCCCAACGACGAGACACTGCCCTGGTTTGCAATGACCAGATGGATCGTTGAAGTTAATTGGATTATTTTCTACATAGCTGTAGCGGTTGTAGCTTTGTGGATTGGCGGGGTTTGGTACAATTGTATCTGCACTGGCAAAGCGGTTAAGAGTTGACCGGAAACACGAACCCAGAATCCTCTGGGTGGCTTGACATAAATTGTTAATGACCTCCATGAGATAGAATGGTTGCTCTCTACTTCAACCAATTTCATCTTATGGAGGTTTTCTAATGTTCAGCGACATTGACCGCTTTGTCAAATGGCTGCGCCGCCGCAATCCCCATGCCGACACCGCCAAGAGTTACCAGTATCATCTACGCAAATTCACCGAAGTCGTCGGCGACTGTGCCCCCACCGACGTCACCTTGTACGACATTGACGACTTCATCGCGTTCCAGGCCGAGCGTGGCCTCAAAAGCAGCTCCATCAACCGCAGTTTAACGGCCGTTACCTCCCTCTACCGCTTCCTCGCCGACGAAGAGCCCACTTTAGAATGCCCCGTCCTGCGCCACCGCCACTGGCTGCGCGACCACCAGCGACTGCCCCGTGCAGTGCCTAAAGAAGAAGTGGAAAAGCTGTTTGCCGTCATTGAGGATTTGCGCGACAAAGCCATCTTCCTCCTCATGCTGCGCAGCGGGCTGCGCGTTTCCGAAGTGGCCCGGCTCACTCTGCGCGACCTCTTTCTGGCCGAAAGCCCGCCCCGGCTGCGGATTCATGGCAAAAATGACCGGGAACGGTCAGTCTACCTCTCGGCGGCAACGGCGTTGGCACTGAATGCGTACCTGGAAGCAAGGCCAAAAGTGGAAAATGACACGGTCTTTCTCACCTACGCCGGGGCAGGGATCGGGGTGCGGGGCATCCAGAAGCGGTTACAGCAGTACCGCCAGCTGGCAGGCATAGAGCTTACCGCCCACCAGCTTCGGCACAACTTTGCCAACAACCTCGTCCTGGCCGACGTGCCCGTCACCTCCATCCAAAAGCTGCTGGGGCACGTCTGGGTGGGCACCACCCAAAACTACATCGCCGCCAATGATGCCAAAGTGAAAGCAGACTTCATCAAAGCAACTGAATGGCTGGAGGCGTGGCAATGAGCGAGAAGCGAACCTTTCCCACGACTGCGGCCGTGCGGTATGACCGGGCGTTGAATAAAAGTTTGAAGCTCAATCCGCCGCCGCCTCATCTGGTGGTGCCGCACTTTTCTAGCTGCTGGCCTGCGGAAAATGTCACCTTTCTGGAGCAGTACCGAGATTGGCTCGTGGGCATTGGCGCGGCCGAGGCGGTCATCAACCAACACCGCCTGCCAATGGCCGGGCATGTGTTGGGACTCAATCTCAAACCGCACCCAGAGCTGGATTTAGTCACCGACCTGGACAAGGCGGTCTGCTTCATTGAAGCCAGACCGACAAGTAAAAGCTGGCAGCGAAATTGTCGCCACTCGCTCACCTGGTTTTGCCGTTTTGTGAAGGAGCAGCGGGGGTTGGTTATCCGCGACCAATTTTCTTTTGGCGACGTGGCCCGGTTCCAGAAGGGTCTACCTGAGTGGCTCATTGCTCAGTTGACCAAATATCTGCACATTCGCCAGGCCAACTGGCGGCCGTCTCGCCTCGCCCAAATGACGACCCAGTTTTGGCATAAAGCTACTCGCATTTGGCGCTGGCTCTTTGAACAGACTGACATTCAGGCACCCCAAGACGTGACCCGCGACCATCTATTTGCCTTCATCGATGAGCAGCTTGTGGCCGGGTACAAGGTGGCCACCATCAATCTCCATCTGCACACCTTTCAGGGGACGCTCCACTTTTTACAGGAGCAGGGGATAGCCGTGCCCAATGCCGTGCTGACGCTGCCGGGACTGAAAAAGCCGCAGTCGCTACCCCGTTTTTTGATAGAGGCGCAGATGGTAGCCCTCAAAACAGACCTTGACCAGCGGGTGGAGCAGGCCAGGACAAGAGTTGCCATCAGGAATGCGCTCCTTGACCGAGCCATCTTTTACCTGCTGTGGCAGTGTGGCCTTCGCGTCGGTGAGCTGGAGGATTTACAGCAGACGGATGTGGATTTGGCGGCCGGAGTGGTGCTCATTCGAGCCGCCAAGGGGTTGAAGGACAGGTCTGTTTACCTGACTAAACGGGTCACTGAGGCCATTGAACAATATCTTGAGGTGCGTGGCCCGGCGTTGAGTGACCATCTGTTCATCTACCGGCACAAGCCGCTGTCGAAAGACCTGGTGCGCAACCGCATCAAGGCAGCGGGCAAGCGCACTGGCGTGAAGATGACGCCGCACATGCTGCGCCATACCTTTGCCACGCAGTTGGTCAATGCTGGGGCGAAGGTGACGACGATTCAGGCGTTGTTGGGGCATGTGCGGCTGAACACGACGATGACGTATGCCCGTGTGCATGACCAAACGGTAATGGTTGACTTTTTTCGGGCAATGGAGCAGATTGAAGGGGTGCAAACGGCCGTTTTCGGTCCAGCAACGGTTACCCAAAACGCTCTTGCTTTGCTGGATAAGCTAGGGCAGGATGGATTGAATGATGAACAGCAACAGATTCTGGCTGAACTGCGCCGCTGTTTGGCGCAACCGACGATAGCTAGCTGAAACCAGCAACTAAAAAGATTGTTAACGAGCTAACGATACCCAAACCAAGAAAAGGCTGAGCTTGGGAGCCTAGCCTTTTCTTTGGTTCTTTCTTTTGGGCAATGCCAAAAGAAAGAACAGGTGGTTGTCGAATGACGGACCTACTACGGGCGAGGAAAGTAACACGGCGGGGAATCCAAGCGTACCTCTCCCCAGCAGTTGACCATCTATTTTGCAATCTCGAAAACTAGCATTATAAGTAAAATAGCATCCATAGCTGCTGCTATGAGCCCAGCAACAACCATTCCTCGTCCTACCTGTTTTTTATAAGTTTTAAGTGCATCAGGACCATCTTGATTCGCACGATTTATCATAGCTTTCCCACGAGCTATTAGTATAAAAGTTAAGAATGAAAAGCCCAATAAGCCTTGCAAATAAATCAGCACATTTTGCTCCTAAAATGACAATCCTATTTTAACTTAAGGCGCTGGTCAAAATCTGTTTGAGTATATGCTCCACTTGCCCCACCTCCTAGTATAATATACCCAACACTTATTCCCCAAGTTTCACCTGTAAATGGAACGCTTCCATCTTCCCAGAAAAAACTTGCCTGAGCCCCTTCTATAAAACTTAACTCAACGGTTAAGGTATGAAAAACCCCTTCATAATCAATGTTTTGGTCCAAGTTCCATACAAGCCCACCATAGGCCGCAGCATCGGCTTCTAAACCCAATCCTGATCCTTGACCCATATAAGTAAAAATATCTATTTCCTCCGAATCAAGATTTCCCACGAGCTCTGCACCACCTACAATTGCCATAGGACCTGTTGCACTACCAGATATGCCTGGAAATATAATTGCATCTGGAAATACGATATCTTCCAAACTTGGTCCAATGTTTTGTGATATTTTTGTTGGCGGGGCTTCATACTCCACACCATAAATGTCTAGGAGTTCGACTATTCTGTCCGTCGTTCCAGACTGATATAATGGAACTAAAAACTCGCCGTATAGTCGTGCAAGACCATCATCAGGTGTAAGAGGGTCAATATAATCTCTTAATTGAATCCAGGCATCGTGACATACTTGAAATGCTTCATCATCGCCATTTTCTTGGTACTGCATACAGTGACCTGTTGGATCGGTAAAGACAAGCGGATTATTATTGACATAAGAGTATCTATTGAAGCTTTGCGGGTTATTGGGGTCTGGTACAATGGTGTCGGGAGAAACCATGCGGTTCGTGTTTGGCACGTAGTAGCGAGCGTTCATGTAGATCAGCCCAATGTCATTGCTGCCACTGTTGTTCCCCCGGTGGCCCGTGTAGCCCCGATCCGTGTAATCACCCGTCGGCTCAACTCGATAATCCCCAAACGGCTCATACAGCGCCCGTGCCTCTTGCAATTGGTAGGCGGTACCATTGTCAGGATTCAAGTAGCTCAACGTACTCGTGCTGCCCAGGTGATCGGTATGCATTGCAAACAGGAAGTTGCTCACCTGAACCCCATCTTCCAGTGTCCGTTTCCGCAAGAACACCGCCCGGCCGGCAATGCTGTACGTCGTCCGCTGCACAATCACCTCCGCCTGGGCCGGTGGCGGCGTGGGGGAAGGTGTCGGGCTGGGCATTGCAGTGGCTGTGCTGGTAGCCGTTGGCGTTGGTCCGGGCACCGTGGCCGTTGGTGTGGCTGTACTGGTTGCTGTAGGTGTTGCTGTCGCTCCACCCCCGCCACCCGTTACACTCACGTTGTCAAACACGCCAGTTGCCAATGTTGTCGTGCTGTTGCCAGTTACTGCCATTCCCACGTAAATTGTCGTCCCCATCGTGATTGTGCGCGTTTGCATCACAGACCAGTTCGTCCCATCGTTAGAGTGAGATAAGGTAAAGGTGTTGCCGCTGCGCTCAATACGCAACCATTCTGGCGCTCCTTGGGAATAACCGGCCACATCGGTAGTACTTCCTCCTGTACTGGCTCGGTCAAGTACCCGAACGCGGTTGCCTTGCACCACAGTCGTTACGTGGGCGGCATTATCTGCCAAACTGTCCCGCATCATGATGCCTGCTCTTGGTGTCGAGCCACCGCCGCTTAATGAAACGGCATTGGCTGTAATGCTGCCATCTCCAGAGAGGCTTTGGTAAACAAAGTGGAAGGCATCGACGGTGCCAGCAATATCAGCCCCTGCGCCATCAATAGTGAATGTTCCACTTGTTTCATCAGCTGAACCAGTTACGCCTACGCCGCCAATATCAGCACTCACCCAGGGCGATTGCACTGGACCTGACAGCGGTGCCACCGCAGGCGATGCCTGGACCATGGGTGCAAGGAAGACGCTATTCACCAGCAATCCCACTAGGCTCGCCAGTGAAATCGCTTTGGCTACCAAAATGCGATGCTGCCGCCAGGCCAGGCGTAGCCAGACACGATGTTTGGGTACCCGCAGCAGTTGCGTTGCACCCACCGGAATAATAAAGAGCGCGCTGCCCAACAAGACGTAGACAAACAGGCTAGCTGGTTCACCAGTATCCTCGTTTGTCGCGACTTTGCCGGTTCCGGCAATATTGCCACCACTGGCCAAGACTGTGCCCCCATTGGTAGTCGGCAAACTGGTTGCCATCAGGCCAGAAATCTCAGATGCGTCCAAAGCACGCGGAATAACCCGAACTTCGTCAATCTGCCCATCCCAGAAGCCCTGAGTCGTATTATCCGCTCGAGACCCAATTTTGAACAAGTTGGACTGACCAATTTGGCTTGGAACATCAGTAGTATCGCTAGCCATTAGCTGCCCATTAATATATATTTCTACAGCTTCACCTGGCCGAAACACACCGGTAATATGCACCCACTGGTTCAAATATTGGTTAAAGAAGCCATTGTATTCAGCAAGCCCTACATTGCCATTGTCGTCGTACACCCTGAACCGAAGATGATCAATATCACCATATGCATCACCCAATGCCCAACCACGTAGTTTAGTGCTATCGCTGTTCCATTTATAGGTACTAACCACCAAACGGCCAAGACCTGTTGGTGCTGTTTCTGGTCGTACCCAG
>JACKBR010000071.1 GCA_020634495.1 Ardenticatenaceae bacterium
AAGGACCTGGTTATGAAAGGGATGCCGGGGAACGTTGGGGGAACAATTGAGACGTACAAGCCAGAGAAAGTGTATTACCCAAATGGCAAGCTGGCGGCGAAGGCATACGGCCGTGATCCGGAACGAGAATTGTATTGGAAGAGGCATCGGACGGGGAACGGCCGTTTTGAGGTGTGGCAGCAATTGGGAGGTTGGTGATGCTGGAAGCTATTTTTTTTGTGCTACCAGGCGGAAAAAAGTTGCACCCATTTTAGGGATAAATCCTTAAGTGCCTGATTTTGGCTGTATGTGAGGGTATGATCTTTTAGTGGATATGCGAAACCGCTGCGTGACATTAATGCCTGATTGTCCCTCCTCCTGAAAAACTGCTACAATCTTTTTCAGTAATTTCCGGTTTGTCGCAGTCTTTGCGATTAGTTTGATACAGGTAAACCAATATAAAAAGAAGGGATACTACTTCGTGGAGACAATAACGCTTGAAACATATCACCCAGCGGAGCCGGGTTAAGCCGCTAACGCGGTGCAACCGTGCGGGCGTGCCCTATCAACGTACTCCCGAAGTTATATCACAGATTGAAGCAACCATAGAGTTATCCCCTGCGCAACTCATTCACCGAGCTCAAACATCAGATAAACAATCATCTAACTACTTAAAAGAGGAGGTGCTTGTCTATTATATTCGTGAGTACTATCAGGATGGCCAAGAAGATATTGTTAACGAGCTTGCCATCGTGCTCCTCAAACGTTGTGGAAAGTATGTTCGTAGTTGGCTGAGAGCGTTAAGCTCTAGTGTGATTGATGAAGCTTGTAATGATGTCATTGCAGATCTCTTTCATGGCATTCTGGATTTGGAAAAGGATCACGGTGACTACCTACAAGTCCGATTCTGGCACCGGCTTAAACGACTTAAGATTGACGTCTTTCGACGATATAGTACTAGAGCGGCAAACGAAAAAACTACCGATAATTTCTCCACCCTAGAGAGTTCTTTTTCAGAGGCTAGTGAAGAAGGAGCTGATCTAGTCTTTGAAGAAAGAGTCCCTAACGCTGATTTGTCGGTAGAAGATAGTGTATTGTTGCGAGAAGCCCTAGGTGTTCTAGAGGAGCCGTATCGAACGGCTTATCTTCTACGAAATGGTGAAGGGTGGCAGATCGAGAGCGATGATCCGGACGTACCAACGATTGCTGAGTACTTTAGGAAGACGCCACGTACAATTCGCAACTGGTTGGCAATAGCAGAAACCCAACTTAAAGGATGGCGAAATGAACGAGAAAAAGATGCATGACGAACAGGAGACGCTAGAGGATGTTCTGGACGCTTATGTGGCATCGATCACTGTTCCAAGCCAACAAGCCCTAAAGGAATGGATTCGTCGTTATCCACACTATAGACGCGAATTACTAGAGTTTACTGTTAGCTGGACTAAGATGGAACATCTTCCCCCTTCTTCGGATGTGGAGGAGTCAGATGAGGAATTACTCGTACTACGCGGGATGAGCGTCGTGCAGAGCATCATGAATGAGCATAGGAACAAGGATCGTGCCGACAAGGAGAAAAATGAAATTCATTTAAGGAGTCTGCTGGATGAGGGTTCCAGGTTCAGCTTGTCCATCCATGGAATGGCGACATCATGCCGACTTGGAATCAATACATTCAGAAAGCTAGATCGCCGCCTCATTTCTTACTCTTCAATACCCTTAAAAGTGATCCAGGTTATCGCGGAAACTATCCACCATAATGCTGAGGTAGTGGCGAGTTATCTACAAAGCGAGCCAGTACTGGCAAAAGGAGCCAGGTATCGTGCAGAACAGCGGCCAGAAGTGGTACAACAGGAGGATTTCTTTGAAGCGATCCGTTCCGATACGACGATTGAAGAAGTAGACCGTAGCTACTGGCTGGCATTTGAACAACTCGATGGGGAGGAATGAAACTTGTGAGTCACTGGAACCTGATTCGAGAAAAAGCGCGAGTTCAGCGTGATTTGGTGTTACTGAACGGCGACAATAAGGCAGTAACAGCAGAATTTCTCCTACAAGCAGCGGAAAAGATGACCGGGCTGACTCGGCAGGGAGTGCCTGCAAGAGATACACTCCTTGATGGTGGAGAGGCCGTTCTAGATATAGAGGCAGGCGTTATCTGGTACAACCAGGACCTCGAACCGGAACTGGCGCGCCTGTACCAGGTTCATGAGTATGCCCACTACTGGCTTCATGGGGAGGCTGCATCTTGTGCTTCTTCTGATATTAATGCTGGAGCGTTCGATGAAGACCTTCCGATCGGAAATCAGCAAGTCGAAGGGTACAGTCCTGAAGAACGGCACGAGCGTGAGGCAAATGTTTTTGCACGTGAATTCCTCCTCCCTTCTGAGATTGTGAAACGCTGGTACACGGTCGACAAGTTAAGCGCGAGTGCTATCGCGTCAAAAGTGGGTATTCCTGATGGCACCGTGTTTCATCAGTTAACCTATGCCTTGCTAACGGTAGAACCGGCCCCAGATGATGTGCGGGAAAAGGGAGAGGAGAAGGAAGGACTTGCGCTCGATCCAAGCCAAGAGAAAGCGGCCCATGTAAAACATGGGCCTTTTCTTTTGGAGGCAGGTCCTGGAACGGGAAAAACGTGCACACTGGTAGGAAGAATTTTATTTTTGCTGGAGCAGGGAATTCCGCCTGACTCAATTCTTGCTCTCACCTTTTCAAATCGAGCTGCAGAGGAGATGCGTATAAGGGTTGCCCAAATTGAGCCGGATGCCGCGGCGCACATCTGGACGGGAACGTTTCACGCTTTTGGACTGGAACTGCTCCGTAAGTATGGGTCTCACCTTGGCTTGCCCCCCCGACCGGCCGTGCTCGATCCGGTGGACGCGCTATTTCTATTAGAACAAGAGCTGCCTGCTCTCCAGCTTAATCACTATCAGAATCTTTACGAGCCGGCAACTTATCTAAGTGATATTTTAGGAGCGATTTCACGTGCGAAAGATGAGCTGGTTGGGCCCGCCGAATACGCTGAACTTGCCAACCGTATGGCTCAGAAGGCAACTACTGCTGAGGAAGTCGAGGCCGCAGAGAAGGCGCAGGAAGTCGCACGCGTCTATGCCCACTATCAGGCACTGCTTGAAAAAGACCACCTCCTCGACTTTGGCGATTTGATTTTTCGCTCGGTCGCCCTTTTACGGACAAACCCTGAATTGGCACAGCAACTCCGGCAAGCTTATTCGCACGTCTTGGTTGATGAATACCAAGATGTGAATCGAGCAAGCGGCCTCTTACTAAAAGAGATCGCAGGTTCTGGCGCGGGGCTTTGGGTTGTCGGCGATGCCCGCCAGTCGATCTATCGTTTTCGTGGGGCGGCACCGGCCAATATCGGCTTGTTCACAGCGGACTTTCCGAATGCGGAAGTGCAATCGTTAGAATACAACTATCGCTCTCGGCCGGCAGTTGCCCGGCTCTTTTCAGCTCTTGCCCCGCAAATGCGGGCTTCGCAGAATCTTCCTTTTGTTGAGTGGCAAGTAAAGCGCGACGACTCGCCAGGAACTGTGCTGTTGGAGGTGGCGGAGGATGGGACAGCAGAGGGAGTGGGAATCGCACGCGAAGTTGAACGTCAGAAGAAGGCAGGGATTTTATACCGCGATCAGGCAGTCCTCTGTCGTTCCCATTCTCAACTGGCACAGATCGCATCTGCTCTAGAAGGAGAAGGAGTGCCCGTTCTCTCCCTCGGTAACCTATTTGAGCGAGAAGAAGTACGCGACTTGCTCTCATTACTGTCGCTGGCCAGCGAGGGGGGTGGACAGGGTCTCATCCGAGTAGCTCGATTTGAAGAATATAATATTCCGTTGGAGGATGTTTTGACCTTGTTGGAGCACGCTGAGGATTTGGGTATTCCTTTTCCACGGGCATTGACTATTGCCTATGAGGTAGCGGACATATCCGAGCAAGGTAAAGAGGGATTGGATCGTCTTGCGGCGCATTTACATGACCTTAGTTATGGGAGCAATGCCTGGGGAATGATGGTGCGCTACCTATTTGATCGTAGTAACTACGTACGCATCTTGCTCCGCGATGAAACGGTGGCCGGACAGCAAAAACGGCTTGCGCTTTTCCAATTATTGCAGCTTGCTTACGAACAACGGGCCATTGCAACTACTGAGAACCAAGATCCGAAGCGAGCCTTTTTAGGCTATGTGCGGCGGCTGGAATGGTCAGGAACGGCCAGACAATTACGACAAATACCGGAGGCTGTCGCTGGAATAGATGCAGTTCGTCTTCTGACAGTGCATGCGGCGAAGGGGATCGAATTCACAGTTGTATATATCCCGTTCCTCGGGCGAGGCTATTTTCCGGCAAGGCGTCAGTGGAACCCTTGTCCGCCTCCAGATGGTATGCTTACTGGCGGCTTCGATGAGCATGATGAAGAAGAGGAGTGCCTCTTTTTTGTGGCCCTTTCGAGAGCGCGTGATGTTCTCTGCCTCTCGCGCGCCCGTAAATATGGCCGTAACAGCAACCCCTCGGATCTGCTGGAAGTATTTGCCCACCATTTGCCTCATCCACCGGATGGCCCAGTAACCTGGAAGAATGATCACATCAACTCTGATGAACCAGTTCATCCTGGTTCGCTGCCAGGTGATAACGTCTTTCCCCTAAATGAACTTGAACTATATATGCGTTGCCCACGGCAATACTTCTACGAAGTTGTCCTCGGTCTGAGCGGCCGTCGTCAAGACTCGCCATATGTTCTCTTTCACCGCTCTGTCTATAGCGTCCTACGATGGTTGCAGAAGGAAACACAAGAGGGGATAGAAATCCATGAAGATAGCGTGCTGGCACGCCTGGCTGAAGTTTGGGCAGAACAAGGTCCGGTCGGGTATGCGTACGAATCTATCTACTGGCGAAAGGCTGAGGAGATGGTAAAGAGAGCCATCCACCGAGATAGACATTATCCGAGCATACCGGTAGATCCAGACTGGGAAGTGTCACTGACTCAAGGCCGGATTCGTTTCCGGCCAGATCGAGTCGTAAATACACAGGAAGGCTCCAACTCTGTTCTTTTTATCCAACGCTGGCGTACAGGGCGTCCTACAACGGAAGAACTTGACAAGGACATTTATGCTCTTTATAAGAAGGCGGCAGAGCATCACTGGCCCGATGCGGATCACAGGGTTCAGGTGGTTTATCTATCATCTGGTGCCAGCGATGACATCCCAGTGACACAGCGCCGAATCCAGACGCGACTCAACCACTACGAACGTGCGATGGCCGGAATTCAGCGTCGCGAGTATCCGGCTGCGCCCGGCCGGCAGTGCCCCCGCTGCCCTTATTACTTCATCTGCCCGGTGGCCGAAGACGGGCAATTCTCGCCCGAGTAAACATCTCCTTTTTCCGGTTTCTTCTCCCTACTTCGATTAACGTCTATAGAAGATAACATTTTAGTTGCCCGGCGACTGGGCAAGGAGATATTTATGTCTGAGATTGAGCTTTTCATACAGGGCGAGGGAATAGAAGATATTATCCTGGTGCGGGTACCGGGCAACGGCACCGTGCGGGATATTGTTGATGCGATCCGGGTTCAAGGAGCGCAGATCGGAACTGCTGATGGATACGCTGTGATGCTTGAGGATAGTGAGGAAGTGCTTGAGCTAGACCAGCACCTGGAGGCTGTAGGGATCGGTCATCGTAGCCGAGTACACATTAACCGCTGCCGCCACGTCGAGGTGAGTGTCAACTACAACGGGGAACAGAAGGAGCGCAGTTTCCCTGCTGCCGCCACCGTGCGGCGCGTCAAATTGTGGGCGGTCAGGGAGTTTGGCTTGAAGAAAGTCGATGCTACGGAACACGCCCTACAAGTCTGTGGCTCGACGAACCGGCCTGACGAGGATGTTCACATCGGCTCCCTTGTGCAATATCCCTCGTGCGCCCTGTGTTTTGACCTGGTTCCAAAGCAGCGAGTTGAGGGCTGAAACGGTGCCTCCAGACGAACGTGCATTTCGCGCCCATCTTCAGCAGGGTCCCTTCCAGAGCGGCATTGATCGTGGTTATTGGCGACTTATCTCAATTGATTGGCCATATGTGTTGATGGGAGTTACTGCTGCCAAAAGAGAGTGCGGTCCGGAAGAATACATATTCCGCTTCCACTGCACCAATTACCCCCAGGATCCGCCAACTGCACAGCCCTGGGATCCGGGGCGAGAAACGTCACTGGATCAGGTAAATTGGCCTGCTGGCCGCAACCGTGTTGATTATGTATTTCGGCCTGGATGGAATGGAGGGCAGTGTCTTTACTTACCTTGTGACCGCCTTGCGATGCGGGGCCATGATGCATGGCGCACCAGGTATCCAGACATGATCTGGTCGGCAAGTGGAGACATTACCCAATACTTACGGATTGTTTATGAACTTCTCAATTCGAGCGACTATACGGGGCCTCGTAGCGCCTAAACACCGTTTAAGCTGTTCCTCCAAACTATGGAAAGAGGGACTTGCTGAACTTTGCCGGCGTGGGGGCGGGAGACAAGAGAGCGGTGCTTTCCTGCTTGGTAGCCGTCAAGGTAAACGGCGCGCCATCACCCGCTTCCTCTATTATGACGATCTCGATCCAGGCTGCCTTAACACCGGCATCGTGGTATTTGATGGCGCAGGTTATGGGCCACTTTGGCAATTATGCCGCGAGACAGGGTTGGTAGTCCTTGCCGATGTTCACACACATCCGGGTACTGCACGACAAAGTCCAACTGATCGTCGTAATCCGATGGTGGCAACCTCCGGCCACATTGCCTTGATTGTTCCTGAGTTTGCCAGGCGTGTTGTGAGACCGCGAGACATGGGTATCTACGAATATGTAGGGGAACACCAGTGGCGGGATCACTCAGGGGGGGGATCTGAGACATTTTTCTATATTGGGAGGTGGGGATAGACAATGAGTACGTCAGATTTAAGCGACCATTTACACCGCGTGGTCAAACTGGCGATAGACAGCGGAGAGGTGGCATCTATTGAAGAGGCGCAACGCTTATTCGCTGGTTATCAACTTATGATAGAAGCAGGACCCGCCGTAGCTGCCTCTCCAACTTTACAAGCTGCACTTTTGACCGCTGTTAACGCAGGCCGCCGTTGCTTTCTAGGAGGTGTCCGCGTTGCTGGCGATCTGGATATGGAACTGCGAGTGCCGTGGCGACGGTGCCGCACCGTTGCGGAGGCAGTAGTTCAATTGCAGGGGCAGATCGTGGATGCAGTGATACCAGAGGTTCCGCGCGTATTGATTGGGTCTTCGAATACACCCATTGAGGTTGGTGAGTTTGCGGTTCACGCGACTTTCAATGGCTGGTCTGGCGCTGTCGTTCCGGTCGGTGGCACCCATCGGTTGCCTGAGCAGATGGAGTTTATTCCCTCAGGCGTGCTTGCCGGAGCGCTCGCCGTATCAGAAGCGTTTCAACACGTTCGGGGGAACGTTTTGGCAGGACGTCGCTCCGAAGGGTTATCCCTCTGGCAACTTGGCGAAGCCATATCCTGGCTTGATGCGGACCCAGGCCCCCCATTGGAAATTCTGCCCAACGCGCTGTGGTTAATTGGTTTGGGTCATCTTGGCCAGGCCTATCTCTGGCTGCTTGGCTTTCTCCCTTATGCGCAACCTGAGAACGTCCGCTTGGTTCTCCAGGATACTGATTCTTTAGTAGAAGCTAATGACAGCACTTCAATGCTAACAGATATGTCCTTGATCGGTAAGAAGAAGACAAGAGCCATGGCGCAGTGGTGTGAGCAGCGCGGCTTTCAAACATTAGTAAACGAGCGCCGTTTCAAAAACAACTTTTCGGTCGCTGATGAGGAACCGCAGGTGGCCTTATGTGGTGTGGATAACGCACTCGCCCGGGCCGCTCTCGAAGATGTCGGTTTCAGGTGGATAATCGAAGCCGGTCTGGGACGGGGTACTCGCGAGTATCTTGCTTTCCAGGTGCATACGTTCCCGGCAGCGCGTATGGCGCGAGATCGATGGGCCAGCTTAGGCGATGGTGAAAATATGGAGGGGACCGTCCAGCAACCAGCCTATCAGGCGCTCAAAGGCATCGACCACTGTGGGTTGACTCAGTTGGCCGGGCGAACGGTGGGTGCTCCGTTTGTTGGAACGGCAACAGCGGCAGTGGTGGTTGCTGAACTCCTGCGCATGATGATGGGAGCGCACCGAAATGAAATAATCGATGGAAGCTTACGGACGCTGAACGGCCGTCTCGTCGTGCCAAGTGAGCTGCCACCCGGCACGTTTAATCCGGGCTATACAATGGCTGGAGCTGAATTCTGCTCTTAAGTGGCTCAAATGTCGCTCGATCACGAAGTAGGCTCTGGCAGGAAAGAGGTATAAATCATGTTAATCAAGAAACGACGTATTCGAAATCTCAAGGCTAATCTCCCAATCGGCCAGCAGGGTGACACAATAATCTTCGCGATTCGGGACATTGACCAGTTTGCAGGGACGTTGAAGCAGCTTGGATTCACCAAGGAGCTGGACACTGGGGAAACGGTCCTGCCGGCACCACAGGGGCCAATTAGCCAGTACAATGCCGAGGGAAAGTACATTAAGCATAAGGATCAGCCTAAAGAAACGGCTTATCGGCAGGCGGAGTGGACCTGGACCGAGTGGCACGGCCGTGATCAGGTTGAGCAATCGGATATTGTTGATGTCCCATACAAGCGCTACCCTCGCACTTTTCTCCCTCCGCCAAGCGTTGAGCTTACCATTGTAGTAGATCGACAGGGACGAAGATTGGTGTCATCCCCTCCATATAGGTACGGTGAAGATGATGAGGGAATGGTTCACACGATCAATCTTTTCCTGGAATTATTTGGGCAGTGTCATGTCCTCACAGGTGGTTTGGATGAGATCATCCCTGCAAATATTCGCTACTTAAACTGGCGGATTTTGCCGCCTGGGCGAAGTCCTTGGGAAGAACTTCGAAAACAGGTGGAGGAAATCATCAAACGTCAGCCACGTGGCAACCAGCCCGTGATCATGAAGCGAATTGAGACTATCAATAACTATGGCCCTGAGTTTGTCGCCATAGGCCAGGCTGGCTTCAGTGGTTATCTAATCTTTGGATTTCCAGCACACACCCTTTATATTTTAGAAAGCACCCAGGTTAACAATGCTACTTATGTATTTGCAGAAGATTGGGAAGAGTTGTCGAGGAAGACAAAGGCAGAGATTCTAAATCACGAGCTACAAGAAGATAGAATCATTCACCGAAAAGAATGGTTCGTCCGAATGCGGAATTTGCTGGCTGGTCTGGAATCAAATGAATGATGTCGTGACACAATATATTTACAAGGCGAGAGGCAACGCGGTTGGGGACGTCCGCGGTAAATACATCCTTGCAATGAACGGTCAAGCCATAGGGCAGCTTAACGGTAGCCATGTTCACAAACTATCAGGCCGGTATGTTGGTGAGTTGCAGCGAGATATGGTCGTCAATAAGTGGTTGGGTAATCTCGGTAATATTGGCCTACTTTCGGGATGCGTGTAAAAAAGTCCCACTTTGAAGCATCATTTGGACAGCTTTAATCTAAACATATCTTCTAAATCATCATAGCGGATGTAGAAGTGATAAAAATAGGTCAAATACATCTGCTATTAGGCCTCGTAAGGGCCAAAATTTACGTCTGCTATTGTTCTTTGATACTGTTTCTGGCCAAATTTGCCAGAAGAATGCATGGAAAGCGGGTAAAATTACACATATCCCGATACCAGGCCAACATTGCGTCAAATACATAGAGACGGCTCAATGAATTCTTCAGAAATTGATGTAGAGAGAGAAATACAAAGTATTACCGACAAACCGCCTGCTTATGAAGGGCAGGGCTATCCTTATTTTGGCTTGCCAGGTCGGGATAGGAATTTTGAAATTCTTCTGTATTCTTTATTCAGTGTGGAGATAAGGGATAGAAAGCACACTGGAAGATTTGACAAAGTAAGTTTAATGCCAGGGGTTGGAGAGCAAGCACGTGACATTGTACTTTCTTATCGCGGTAAGAGAGTAGGGGTTGTTCAGTGTAAACACTCTATTAACTCTGCAAACAGAGAAAACAAACCTGATGTAGCACGTGAGATAATAAAATTCGTGCTTTATTACCTGCAAGATAAATCCCTAATTCCAGATTTAGATGATTTTACCTATTACTATGCAGTGTCGTCTGATTTCACACGACCAGCGATTGACTTGTTAGATAACTTCAATGACCAAATACTTGAAGAAGACAGTTTTGTGGATTGGGTTAGTCAAGTCATTCAGAATTGCAAAGCATTTCGGGAGATCAAGTTTGACGGCATCAAGGATAAACTTTCAGTAATATTACGCTCAATTACTGTTAAAAAGCTCACTGCGGTCGATCTCGATCTAAAACTATCTGCCTATCCAGAGATCGTCGTCCGCTTCTTTTCAGTTGAGAAAGTCTTTTCATTTGAGGATGTTCAACGGATCGAACAGAAAATCGAGAGTCTACCCCAGACCATTTTCAGCAGAATTG
This sequence comes from Ardenticatenaceae bacterium, assembly GCA_020634495.1. Next base: position 10,504 of record JACKBR010000071.1, read on the forward strand.
GAATTTATTACCCCAGAGAGAGCGAATTTCGCGCTATTTCTGAGTCCTCTTTTATCAAGCCACAATTGTCCAGACCATTTATTGGCCGAGAACATATTTGCCGGGACATCATCAATGCTTCAAAAACAGCAAATTTGGTAGCAATCTTGGGCATTGCTGGTGTCGGGAAAAGTGCTATGATGCACAGGCTGGCTTCCGAATTCGATTCAAACCAAGTTTACTGGCACGAATTTCGGCAAGGTTTGACCTCCCTCAACCAAGTATTACTTAGCTTGGCACGGTTCCTTGATAGTGATATTGCATCAAGTAGTTCCACGAGTTTATTTCAGCTTGTGCAAATTCTTCTCTTGCAAGAAGATATTGAAGGAGCAATTCACTTAATCGTTTCGCGTCTCAACACATCGGATTATTATTTGTTCTTCGACTCGATCCACCACATTGAAGATAGCGAATTCCTCAATGGATTTTTTAGCTTTCTTAAGGAGAATTTACGTCAGAGTGTAGTCTTTGTGGCCGGGCGAACTAAGCCAAACTTTTACACTGTACTGGATGAAGCAAGAGGAATCGCCAAGTCTATCGGGTTGCCTGGTTTTTCTGAACATGAAATAGTGGCATTCTTTGACGCAAAAGGTCTTACGGTTGATGAAAGAGCTGTCCAAATCCTACATGATCGTTTCGATGGCTTACCCATTGCGTTAGAGCTTTTTGAAATTTTAGCTTCTTCCTCTACATCAAATGATGAGCTGCACCTATTTATTGAAAAGGCGGAAAACCAAACCATTGAATACTTGTTTCAGGAAGTATATGAACAACTTGAAACCGTTGAACGTAACCTGCTAACTGTTGCCGGTATTTTCGTTTTCCCCTTCTCAAAAGAGCAGCTACTGAGTATTCATCGTACTTTATTTAAGGGGGACGAGAATCAAGCGTACTGGACGAGACAGTTGGAAAAGAGGTTTCTACTACAGGAGTATGCAGGCGGTTTTTATCAGATTCACGAGGTTCTTAAGAGTTTAGTATGGGAATTTGTGGATGAGCCAAACGATCTAATGGTTCAGGTAGCCTATTGTCTTCTTGAAGAAAAAAGCGGGGAAATGTTAGCAGAACTTGAGGCTGTTTCTCTGTTTTATCGGGCGGGAGATTTCGACCTGGCATCTGATGTATTAGTTCCCTTACTGGATGAATGTTTGGTCCCTTACTATCCAGACTTAGGGGAGTTGCTTCTAGATCGATTTACTGAAGACGTAGTTTCACCTGAAAGGTGGATATGGCTAATTGGAAGTAGAGGTATTCTTGCAAACTTTTGGCGGCAGTTTGATGAAGCTAGAGTTTATTATCTCGAAATGCTGCACAGAGCTAGGGAATTGAAGGAACAAACTGCAATTGCAATTGCAAATCAACGTTTAGGTACATTTTATCACAGCCAAGATTCTAATATGGCAGAGAAATACTATCTTGATAGCCTAGAGATTAAGAAAAATCTTGGCGATATACAAGGACAATCTCAAATTTATGCCAATTTAGGTGCGCTATATTGCGGATATAAACAGTTCGACAAGGCACGTTCAACTTTAGAGCAAGGCATTGAGCTTCTTGAAAATAATGAAGCACCAGAATGGGCTAAGCTATCTTTGTATGGCAACTTAGGCTATCTGTTCACAGAAAGAGAACAATGGGATAAGGCTCAGGAATATGCTGCGAAAGCTCGGCAAATCGCCCTAGAAATGAGTTGGTTCGATGACTTTGCTCGATCAACTGGCAACCTCGGACTTATTGAATTCAAACAAAACAACCAGAAGGCTGCACGCGATTATTATTTGGAGGCTTTAACAATTGCTCAAGAACATAATCTATGGCACATTGAAGAATTAGCCCTGAACGGACTTTTCGTACAAAGTATCCAACTTGGCAACTATGCTGAGGCCATAGATTTTGGAGATAGGCTTGTGGAGATCAAGGAGAAAGTTGGAGATACGAAAGGTCTGGTAATGCTCTATTTTGATATTGGAGGACTATATTTCAATATCAATAAACCCAATGATTCTGTAGCGTATTACGAAAAGGGAATAGACCTGCTTGAATTAATCACGGAAGATGATCAAATCCAGGTATTTCTAAACAACGTCATAGTCATTGGCGATAGGCTGGGAGATATAGTACCAATCACTACAGCTCTCAAGAAGTTAAAGAATAAACTACTTACACATTCGCCAAATTATCTATTGGCGAAAGTCTATGGAACTTTAGGAAGTATTTATTCAGGCATAGGTAAAGGCCGCGTCAGTCTAGCTTGCATTAAACAAGAAATCGCTATTTTGAAGCAATTGGGGCGATTTGAGGATGAGATTGAAGCATGGATTCATCTGGGCGATATAAACTCAAAGTTGAGCTATTTTGAGGATGCTCTGAAAGTCTATGGTGAGGCTATCAGACAAGCTCAGATAAATCGTCAAACGCACCTTATCATTAAAGCTTACCGTAATCGAGCTAATTGTTTTGCTATGTTGGATTTCTGGGAGCAGGCTTCAATTGATTACCAGAAGGCGTTGGAAGTTGCCAACAAAGCCCATATTCAGCCAGATACAGACTTGATTCATAACGTGGGGATCGCTTTTCGTGTTGACGAACAATACCAGGAGGCAATAAAGTTGCTAAATTCGGCTCTGAAAGTCTATCGTGAGCAGGCTAACGTCAAAAACCAAATTCAAATGCTGACAGAACTAGGCCTTGCTCATCGAGGTTTATTAGAGAACCAGGATGCACTGAGTTGTTTCTTTGAGGCATTAAAACTTAGTCGTCAGAATTCACGACTGAGTGATGAGTCAAACATTTTGATCAAGTTGGGAAACTACTACCTTGAAGATGAACCGGAGAAAGCTAAAGAATTTTATGAGCAAGCATTGAATGCAGCTCGCGCTGCTGGCGATACGAACTTAGAAGAAGGGAGTGTTCTTTCCCTGTGTTATGCTCATCGGCTTTTAGGGACTGTTGAACAAATAGAGGACGAATTCAAAACAGTGGGAGAACGAGCTGGAGAATTACAGCACTACGATAATCTGGCTCAGTTTTGTACTTTGGCTGGAGAACTTAATTTCGATGAAGGTGACATTGAAACATCAGCCGAGATGTTTGAGCAGGCGATTGTTGCCGTTTTTATGGCTTGGTATGAACGATGGTCACAATTTGACGGGGGCGAAGGAGAGCATTTAGTTAAATTTTCAGGCTTGGGGGAAATTATCAGTGCAATCTTCAAGTGCATAGAACGGACACTAAACCAACAAAATTTAGTGCAAGCCCAAGAATTTCACGATCAATTGTTGAGCAAACTGCAGGGTTCAGACTACTGGGAATCCATTGAGCCTATTGTAACTTGGTTTTTGGAACCGATAAGAAATTACTTTGATGAACCTGCTCACCAGTCGTTCCGTGATTTTTCATTATCCGTCTTGAGTGTTTACGAGTGACGATAGCTTGAGAAACTCAGTGCCAGACAACACCACAGTTGAAATTGTGCAAAGTCTACGTTTACACTTTAGTCAACAGTAGACATCCCCCTTTTTCTTGCTATACTATAAGTCACTTAATAATAGTTAAGCGACATATAAAGATGTGGAAGGTTAATTCCGACCTCCCCACCGGGATCGGCAGGAAAAAAGACATGAGTCACCAATTGCCACTTTCTGAACGTGATATTCCTACAGAGTTACCGTGGCTGCACACGGCATCCTTCCTGGAAAGTGTCGGCAGCCGCAGCCTGAAAACCGAAGGCACGTATCTGGCGGCGCTGCGCTACTTTGCCGACTGGATCCAGGTCGGCGGCCACGCCGGTTTTGACCTGGAGCAGCCCTGGCCGTTGGATTTGGCGCCCTTAACAACTGAGCTGATGCTGAAGTTCAACGAAGCGCTGCGCTCCGCGCGGGCGCAAAACACCGGCCGGACTTACATGGCGGCGCTGCTCAGCTTCTTCAGCTACTTGGTGAGCATTGACCGGCTTCCCCCAGGGTTAAGTCTGGAAAAAGTGCGGGAACGGCTGAAGCGGCAGCGGAAAACAGCATTACGGCCGTCATCGAAGGTGGTCAACCTGGACACGATACGCCAGCAAGTCCCCCTCATCGTCGATTACTACTGCACGCTCCCCCTACCCTCCTCCGGCAATGACCCTTACAACCGGCGGCTGTCGCTGCTGCGGGACCGGGCATTGGTGATGGTGTTGTACAGCACGGCCGTGCGCATCAGCGAGGCTGTATCGCTGGATCGCAAGCACGTGGCCAATGGCCAGGCGGAAGACGTCCTGATCACCGGCAAAGGCGGCCGTACTCGCACCATTCACTTTCTGGATTATGCCCGTGAGGCGATTCGGGCTTACCTGGCCGAACGCAGCGACAACAACCCCGCCCTGTTTATCTCCCACAGCCGGCGCGCCGACGGCAAACGGCTGACGACCCGGTCGGTGCAGCGAATCGTGGAAACGGCCGTTGCCGCCCTCGATCTCGACGCCTCCCTCACGCCCCACGATTTCCGCCACTACCGAGCCACAGAGCTGCTACGGGAAGGTGTGCCGGTCGAGGTGGTGCAGGAATATCTGGGCCATGCCGACATTTCCACCACCCGTTCTGTGTATGCGCCCATCATCGGCAAGAATATTGTCAAGGAGTGGTTGAGTATCCTGGAAGGACCAATGGAGCGGGCGGCGCGATTGAAGGAAAGCTGAAAAACGGCCGTTTGGCATGTAACTTCTGCCGGAGGTGAGGTCACAGTGAAGCGTTGGCTTGACTCAGGCCGACAAACCCTCATCCAGCACTGGCAGGTCTACCAGCAACCCTTCACGAGCCGTCAGTTCGGCCGCAGCTGCTTCCGTAAAGCCGGCCCGGGCAAAGACGGCGTAATGGAAAGTCCAATCGTCGCCGTCCGGCAGCTCCTGGCGCACCTTGGGTCCCTTCTGTTCGATCAGTTCGCGTACCACTTGCCGGTTGACCGGCCCTTCCCCCCATTTGCATTCGCCCAGCAAAATTTCCCGGCTTTGGTGGTTGATGGCCACCACGTCTACCTGCACCCGGCGGCTCCAATGGCTGCCCACCGCTTCCGGGGCGAAGGATAAATTGCCGGCGCGGGCCTGGGCCACCACCCACTGTTGGGCCAGCTTCTCAAAAGACAGGCCGACAAAAGTCCTCAGTTCGCTTTTGATGTGGGCCGTCGCCTCTTCCGGGGACATGAGTGAACTGAGATGAGGAAAGAGGAAACGGAAGTAGAAACGGAAGAAGGGATCGCTGAGGTGATACCGCCCTTGCTTCGACTTGCGTTGCTGGGCCGTCGTCAACGTCACCGGCAGGCGGCGTTCCACCAGGCGCAGCTCCTGCAGCTTGTTCAGATGGAAGGTGAGCCCTGATGAACCGATGAGGCAGTCGTCGCTGATCGTCTTCAACGTATGGTGTCCCTTGCTGATGGCTCGCAGAATAGCCTGGTAAGTGGAGAGGTCACGTAGTTCGTCATGGAGCAGCAATTCCGGTTCGGCCAGGAAGATGTTGCCCGGCTCCAGAATGACTTGCCGGATATTGTCAACGAGTCTGAGGTCTTTGTCTAACCAGCGCAGGTAGGCGGGGATGCCGCCCACGACCCCGTATAGAGCCACCCGTTCCTCGGCCGGCCAGCCGGGAAAGAATTCGCGCAAACTGGAGAATGGCAGCGGCCGCAAGTGCCACTGGCCGGTAAAACGGCCGAACAGCGGCGATTGGTGCTGCATGATCGCTTCCATCGTCGTCACCTGTGAGCCACACAACACCAGAATGACATTGGAGTCTTGCAGATGGTGGTCCCAGGCGTGCTGCAGAGCTGAAAGCAGAGCCGGATCAGCGGCCGAAGCGTAAGACAGTTCATCCAGGATGAGGATCTGCTTTTCAGGTTTTTCCGCCAGGCGCGGCGCCAGCCAGCGCCACAAGGCCGGCCAGCTATCAAAAGCGGTGGCCTGCTCTTCCGGCATATCCAGCATGGTGGCCATGAAGCTGCGCCGCTGCAGCGCTGCCGGTTCTTTGTCAGCGGCCCAATAAGTGAATGGCAACCCACTTTGCTCAGCCCAATGTTTTAAGAGTTCTGTCTTCCCCACTCGGCGACGGCCGTACAAAAGCAGCATTTGCGCCGGTCCGGGTTGCTTGCGTGTCAGCAGGCGATTCAGAAAAGCGAGTTCTTCGTGCCGGTCAACGAACATGGTTCTCCTTGACAATAAACATATTTACAAATATCATTGTTATAACTATGATATATTAAAAAATTAAATATTGCAAGATCAAGACCAAAAGTTAACATAAAGTTCGTTTTCAGCATGTGATTTTTTGTTAGAATTCCGGCGAAAAAAAACGAAAAATTTCTCAGCGGGCTTCTGAGACGCGGAAATAATGGATGAAGCAACCGTTTTTCTATGGTTTGTGGCTGTTTGGCGCTAAGCAAGAATAGAATGAGCCAGCGTATTTCCTTATGTTACAATTCGGTAGGAAGCAAGAAGACGGAAGTGGATAAACTGGGATGGCTAAAAAGAGGAAACAAAATCTACCACCCCGGCGAAAGCGGATGAAACGGCCGCAACGGCTGGAATCGGCCAAAAGCTGGCTGGAAACCTATGAAGGCAACAATGTTGTCAAAGCCTACCGCAAACGGTATGGGGTAGATCACAACTGTGCGTTCACGGAGCTAGAGATGTTGGGCGTGCCGATTGATCCCGACTATAAGGAGCGTGTCCTGGAATCTGTCGCCACCCAAGCGGCCGCCAAAAGACAAAAGCGGGCCAGGGAACGGGCGTGGCGAGCCGATGTCTGGATAGAGTACGCAGATGATGAGACGGCGCTGGAGCGAGCCGGGGAATGCGTCAGCTGTGATATGTTTCGACCGCTCGATGACCTGGGGCTGTGCCCGGTGTGCGCGGCGATGTTAGAACGAGACCTTATCCGGCAGCGTGATTGGGAGTACGCCGCTTCCACAGCGTTCCTCTCCGATGAAGGCCGGGAAGCCTTGCGTAAGCAGGTTGTGGCCGAGTATGGCGAAGGGCTGGAACTCATCGCGCCATCTGGGCCGGCGAAACGGCGGCCCTGAGCGGAAGCCGAAGGGGTTGATAGTCGGGACGGCGCCAGCCAGGTATTGAGGAAGAGGGAGAGGAACCGGTTTATCATCATGATGGTTGCCCTGTTGGGCCTTAAGCCGTGAACGAGAAGGGTCTCGTCCGGATTTGGTTAATGAGGAGAATTAGCAGTGGCCGTAAAAAGCGCACCCAAAAGCAAGTTTAAGGCTGGTGACAGCGTCATCTTTACCGAACGGCTAAAAATCAGGTTGGCGACGCAGCAAGTCATCACCATTCCCGCCGGCACGCCGGGGGTGATCGAGGAAGTGGTGGCCGAGGAAGACCGAGTGGCCTA
>JACKBR010000072.1 GCA_020634495.1 Ardenticatenaceae bacterium
GGTTCGCTCCACAGGCGCATCATCATGCCGATGACCTCGTAGCCTTGCTCCACCAGCAGCGCCGCCGCCACGGAGCTGTCCACCCCGCCGCTCATTGCCACCACCACACGTTTGCTAAATCCTTTTTTAATCATTTGTTTATTTTGTCTTTTAGTTTAATTTCTACCAATTTTACCATTCACATTAAGATTATGAAGTAGCTCGTCAGCCTGGTTTATTTCATATCTCATCAACATGCGTTCAAATTGATCTTGCGCACTCATTGCCATATGTCTGGCATCTGCAAGTCTACCCTGTTTAGCGTACACACGCGCCATCCCAAATTCTGCATGGGCAATATTTTCTTGCCGATAAACCTTCTTGCTGCTTTCTAAGGCGGCCTCAAAATAGGCAGCAGCCTTCGCATAATCTCTTTGGGCCAAAGCTACGTTTCCCAAATCAATTTGCCGACTACCAAAGCTAATTTCTTTCCCTTCCCTTTTTAGAATATTCAAAGCTTTTAGCAGTAACTCTTCAGCCTTCTCATATTCATTTTCCCGTAGTGCCAGTTTTCCCTTGGCTGATAAGAGAACAGCATCATCTTCTCCGAATGTTCGTACAATTTCATCAATAATCGACTGGGCTTCATCAAGCTTGTTTTGAGAAATAGCGATGCGCGCTCGTGTTGCTTGAATCAATGCCGCCTGTTCAGTATCCCCAATACTAAAATATAGATCAAAGCTTTTTTGAAGGATTTCATCAGCTTCTTGATGCTTGTCCTGTCTGTATAAGATCCATCCAATTGAGTATTGAACCTCAGCCGTCGCCTTTATATCATTTGCCAGTTCTGCAACCTTTAGTGCCATTTGGCCATAGGTAAGACGCTCCTCCCAATAACCACGTGTTCCTAAAAAGAAGTAAATGCAATAAAACATCTTAGTAGCAAGTGACAACTCCTTCTCTTTACTTGCCCACTCAAGGGAAGCCAATATGTTTGGCAGTTCTGCCTCGAACCAGGGAAAACCAGATACATCACCCCAAGTTCCTCTTTCTTGACAGCTTCGCTCTAAATAATATTTAGCCAGGCGGAGGCGTGCTTCTTGCTCTAATGACGGACTTTTGGCGAGCTGAGCTCTGGCGAAGGAGCGACATAGGGGGTGGATGTCGTATCGTCTATGTATCAAGTCTAGCTCATCTATTGCATTGACCAAGGACATCTCGACCAATTGGCCGATTCCCTCAACCAATTGCGAATTATTAACATTGCTCGCTGCCTCAATATCAGCTTGATCGGCTGGTGTGGTAAAGAGGGGTAATGTGGTTAGAATCGCACGTGCATTATCCGAAAGCAGGTTCCAAGAGCGTGAGAATATCGTTTCAAAAATAGCCCCTTCTGCATTCTGCAATGCACCAATAACTGTTTCCAGCGATTGACCTTTTTGTTTAATTTGCCCCGTTGCCCACTTGATTGCCAATGGTGCCCCACCGGTTGCATTATAGAGCGGCAATAAAGTTTGCTCAGAAGCACGTGCCAAAGCTTTCAAGCCAAGGCGTCTTCCTTCTTCACGCATGAGGGTCAGGGCATCATCTTGGCGTAATTTTTGCAGTGCGATCACATGCGCATTGCGTAACCTTTGTTCGCGTGTTGTAACTAAGCATTGAGAAGGCTCAGGTAAATCGTGTAAAAAAGTACGAACTCCCTCATCATGAATTGTCTCGAAGTTATCAACGATAATCAGATAGGATTTTGACTGGAGCAACTGGCGTAACTCAAGCTGCTTATTTTCAAGTGGGAGTTGGGCTATGCCTCGGTAATTTAATGTGCGGGCAATGGTATCTACCAGATTGTTGAGTGTGAGCTCTTGAGCCTTTGCCGATGCCCAGACAAATCCATCAAAGGCAATTCCATCTTCGTCGAATTCTGATGCTAAACTGGCTTCCAGGCAAATATAGGCTACCTCAAGAGCCAGCGTAGATTTTCCAATACCACCGAAGCCCTCAATGCTAATCAGGTAATCTTTAGCTTTCAGTGCTTCAAGAACGGCCGCTTTTTCTGCCTCTCGTCCCACAAATTTTTGTCGTCGTGGCAGATTGTGTAAGATTTCTGGTGGGCTGAGGTGTGGTACAGGTGTTTCTTCATCCCATTTGGCGTGTGGGCGCAGGCTTTTTCCGGCAGCAATTAGGTCTGGTAAACGGCCGTTGCGATTCATAAAGGCTACTAATTCTCGCGCTTTATCAACTTTACCATTTCCAGATAAGCTTTCGTAATCAATACCAAGATCAAATGATAAGGTTTGCAATTCGCTATCATTGAAAAGCACTGAAAATTGATAGCGTAAATGCGCCAAATTAGCGGAATCCTGTTCCATCTTTGGAATCAGATTTATTATCTTTTTATTTGCTTCATTGACTTTTTGTCGCCTATTTTGAAGATAATCAATGACTTGAACAAGCCCGGCAATAATTCCAACAATGCCGCCAATTATTGCTAGTATAGTTAGAAAATCCATGAAATTTGTACCTGGATTGTTTTATGAAGTAAAGGACTGGCAAGTTTATCGGCCGTTCACCGAGAAAAATTACGAGTCAATAGTTAGCCTCACCACTTTATGCTTCGATTGAATTGTCAGCACAATACATGTTGTATAGTTAACTTGCGTTATCTCACTCATGATGAGCCTAATGTACATCTTTCTGAGTTTTTATCAAATGCTTTAATTCCATTAATCACGCTCACTTCCAGGCGAAGTAAGGCTGTTCAAAGTGGGCCACGCGGGTTTGTTTGCCCAGGAGGCAAACTTCGCGGAATTGGTACAGCATGGCGGCGGTGGGCGCGGCAATCCAGCTTGTGCCAATGGGCATCAGCAGGACGGGGTGTTTGCTTTCGGGGATGTTGTGCAAGATGGGTGCATCGCCGCGCAGCAGCTCCGCCAGGGGGATGCGGTGGATGGATTGTACTTCGGCGGGATTGGGGTGTAGGCCGGTCACGTGGCCGCCCCACACCACCACCGGTTTGATGGTGAAGCCGGAGCGGGTGGTGTAGTCATCCAAACGGCCGATCACATTCTCCATCTCCAACTTTAGACCCACTTCCTCGGCCAATTCGCGCACGGCCGTTTCCTCTGGCGTTTCCCCCGCGTCCATGCGCCCCCCAGGCAAGGCCCACTGTCCTGCATGTTTTTTTAGTTTAACCGAGCGACGTGTTAGCAAAACGGCCGCATGATCTTCACAACCGTCTGCAAAGGGAATATCAAACAGGTCTGGCTTGTGCGCCACGTGAACAATCGTGATGGCCACGGCCGCAGCCCGCTTGCCGTCTTGCAGCTTGCCCGATTGGAACGGAAAACAACGTAGATTTGTGGTGATTTCTTGGCGCAATTTGTCATTGCATTGCAGCTGGCTCATGTGGCCAATGGTAGCGAATTTTTGCGTAACTGCACATAGATGATTCAATTTTAATTTGGATTTAACTGCTTGTACAAGAGTCGGTGAGGAAGAGTCAGGGAGGCGTTGTCTATATCGGGAATTCTTTTGCTACGCTGAAACAAGACATTTTCGCAGGAGACTTCATGAGCGCAAGCTCAACACCATGAATGAAAATCAGCAGATTGCGCAGATTTACCAGATTTTTCTCTGCGTTCTCCGCGTTCTCGGCGGTTAAATTATTTTCAAAGGAGACGACACCAACTCTTGTTGACCACCATGAATGAAAATCCGCAGATTACGCAGATTACGCAGATTTTCTCTGTGTTCTCTGCGCTCTCCGCGGTTAAATTATTTTCGAAGGAGAAGACACAGAATGAGACGATACCTTTTGGTTGCTCTGACTTTATTGATGTTGAATGCTTGCACAGTGTCGGAGATGGATACAGTCACAGTTGTGCCGTCAGAACCGGCCCAGGTGGCCGCAGAAACAGTGATTACCACCAATTCACCCAAACCCACCTCTGTCTATACCCCAACTTTAACAACTGAAGACACGGCCGATCTCGACTTCTCCACGACAGAGATTTCGCCATCGACATCTTTACCTGACGTAAATGTTTGTAATGATGTCTTTGAAATCCCAATGTCTGAATGTACAGCGCTCGTTGCCATTTACCAGGCAACTGAGGCCTATGGTGAAAGCTTGCATGGTAAAAACTGGTGGTATTACCAGAGTTGGTTACAAACAAATAAGCCTTGTTCTTGGTATGGCATTACCTGCGCTCATGGGCATGTCACAAAAATAGACCTACAGTTAACAGCCATTCTCGGCCCGGTAAATTCAGAAACGCACAGGTTGGTTATATCAATGGAACAACCGGAAAATAGGGTGAATTTACCTGCTGAAATAAGTAACCTGATCTACCTGACAGAACTTAGTTTACCGACCAGCATTTTGACAACCGTGCCGCCAGAAATCGGCACTCTAACAAGTTTAACAACCGTCGTCATAGGCGGTGATTTTAGCAGCGTGCCGCCGGAGCTTGGTAGTTTGTCACAGCTTACGGAATTAACCTTGTATGCCCCTCAGTTGACCACGCTTCCCCCGGAATTGAGTCACTTAACAAATTTAACGGAACTAACCCTGGCAACCAGTGATCCCGCGGTTATAACGGCCGTTCCCACCTTACCTTCAGTCACCAAATTACATCTGGTAGGAAGCGCTATTGACACGTTACCACCGGAAATCGGCAACTTAGCCAATATTACCTACCTTGAAATACGCGCTGGGCTGCATTCTTCAGCACTAACGGCACTACCGGCAGAGATTGGCAATCTGACAAACCTGGTACATTTTGAATTACACGATACATCTTTAGAAGCGCTTCCCCCAGAGATCGGTCAGTGGAGCAAACTGGAAAGCTTTGTATTAAGCGGCAATTTTTCACTCGCACAAATTCCCAAGGAGATTGGGAACTTAGTCCAATTAAAACAGCTCTCTATAAAAGACAGCCAATTGGGCGAACTGCCCCAAGTTCTGGGACAGCTCAGTAATTTAACGCATTTGGATTTGATTTTAACCGGAGCCAACGAGCTGCCGTCACAAATCACTCAGCTAGAAAATCTGCAACATCTCATGTTTGGCCCCGGTTTTTCAAGCGAAGGTGTCGTCGCAATTGAGCGCTTGAAGAACTTGACAAGCCTTTCCTTGGTCGGAGGAAATCTAAGCAATTCGTTCCCGGAAGTTTGGCATCTGACCAATTTAACCCATCTCGATTTGACTTCTACCGAAGTAATAAACCTGCCAGCGGAGATTGGCCTGTTTACCAACCTGATCACATTAGCGTTGCCCAATACCGGACTGCACAACCTGCCACCAGAAATCAGCAATCTGGCTAATCTCACCACACTAGATTTAAGCGGCAACCCATTGAGCAGCCTGCCACCAGAAATATGCGAATCATTGGGCGAAGCGATTGAACCTGAGTCCCTTTGCACCCCTTAGCCATACGTTATGGTACTAACTTAAGACTTTGTGAAACGGCCGTTTTCAACCCAGAATAGACCTTCCCTTGTCATGTTGAGCGCAGCGAAACATCCCCACGGCGCATCAATTACCAGAACCTGCCTTCGCGGGCAAGCGTGTCAATTATTGGCGTTCAGAGGGGTTCTTCGCTGCGCTCAGAAGGATAATTAAGGTTTGCTTGGGTACCAGAATTTACATCGTGAAGAGCTGGCTAACTTTGCGGACTTTTTCAACAACCGAGGGCATGGCCTGGATGACGCGCTTGATGTCTGCCGGGCTGTTTTGGCTGCCGACGGTGAAGCGCAAACCACCTGTGGTCCAGGCGGGGCCAAGGCCAATTGTTTCCAGAATGGCAGATGGCTTGGGATCGCCGGTTTTGCAGGCGGAGCCGCTGCTGGCGCAGATGCCCGCCATGTCCAGGTGCATCAGCAAATCGTTGCCGCTGAGGTTTTTCAGGGCGAAGCTGGCGTGGTGGGGCAGCCGCTCGGTGGGATGCCCGGTGAGAATGATCTCGTCGGTTGGCACGGCGGCCAGCACGCCTGCGATGAGCTGATCGCGCAAGGTGGTGTAGTGGGCCACGTGCGCCTCAACATTTTCCTGGGCCAGCTTGAATGCCTCGGCCGCACCGACGGCAAAAGCGACGTTAACCGTGCCGGAGCGACGGCCGTCTTCCTGCCCGCCACCCGTCAATGAAGAAATCAGCTCAATCCCCTCCCGCACGTACAGCATCCCCACGCCCTTGGGGCCGTAAAATTTGTGCGGGGCCATGCTGAGCAAATCAATAGGCATGGTGGCCATGTCCCAGCGGGTGGTGGCCGCTGCCTGCACCGCGTCCGTGTGGAACAAAATGCCGTGCTGGCGGGCCAACGCGCCAATCTGCTGAATGGGCTGCATCGTGCCAATTTCGTTGTTGGCAGCCATGATGGAGATGAGGGCTGTGTCGGGCCGGATGGCGGCGGCGACGTCGTCTACGGAGACACGGCCGTATTCATCCACGCCTAAAATTGTCAGGTCAAAATTGAAATGGTCGCGCAGTTGAACGGCCGTTTCCAAAACAGCCTCATGCTCAATGGCGCTGGTGATCAGGTGGTTGCCCCTGTTGTGTTTACGCGCAGCCCACATCACGCCGCGCACCGCTAAATTGTCGCTTTCTGAGCCGCAGCCGGTGAAGACAATCTCTTTGGCCTGGGCGTTCATCAGCTCAGCAACGGTGCGGCGAGCTTCTTCCAGGGCAAATCCAGCGGAACGGCCGTGCGCGTGCGACGACGACGGATTGCCGTAATGATCCGTCCAGAAAGGCACCATTTTTTCAATAATTTGGGGATTAACTGGCGTGGATGCGCCGTGATCGAGGTAGATGTGTGTTGACATACGCTAGGACCAGACAGGCCCCAAGGGTTTTGCTTGTTTATGTTTTGAATTTAGACAAATCAAACCCTTGGGGTCTTTTATACTTCGGCGATGGGTAGCTTCACTGTGAAGGTTGTGCCCTTGCCCGCCGTGCTTTTGACCTGAATGGTGCCATTATAATTCTCGACGGCGACTTTGACCATGTAGAGACCCAGCCCGGTGCCCGCAATGCCCCGCTCAACGGCCGTTTGCGCTCGAAAAAAACGGCCGAACAAATTGGGTAAAGCCTGTCTCGGAATGCCGATGCCGTCATCTTTCACCTGCACCACAATCTGGCCGTTTTCAGGAAATGCTTCTACGCGCACCGTGCCAGACAGAGTGAACTTCACGGCGTTGTCGATGAGGTTTTTGAAGATGAGATGATACGTTTCCTGGTTGCCCAGAACCGGCGACATGTCGGCAGCAATGCGCTGGCGGAAAGTGAGTCCTTTTTCGGTGGCCCGGTCGGCCAAAGGGGGCAAAATTTCGTCGAACAGGTCGTTGAGGCTGACCAGATCGTTGCTGCGCTGGAATTCGCTGGCTTCCATCTTTACCACTTCCAGCATCTGGCGCACCATCTTTTGCAGCCGGTCGCTTTCCCGCTCGATGACGCCCAGGAAGCGGTCGGCTTTCTCTTTTTGCTGGGCTTTGCCTTCGCGCAGCAAGCGGGCGTACATCAAAATGGTAGCCAGCGGCGTGCGCAGTTCATGGATGATGCCGTGGAAAAAGTCGTCGCGCAGCCGCTCCACTTCCCGAATCTGGCTGAGATCGCTAAAAACAAAAATCAATTCGGTAACGGCTCCGTTCTCATCCCGGATGGGTGCGCCGCTGAGCAGCACCGGCACCGTGCCGCCACCGCTTTGGCTCATTTCGGTGGCCAACTGCGGGTAATCGTCGCTGGTAGAGAGGATGCGCTGCATAAAATCGTTCAGGCTGCCGCTGGTGAGGCGGATCATGTCGTTGGCTTTTTGGCCCAGCAGTGAGGGCAAATCGCGGAAGAGTAGGCTGAGCAGGGAGTCGTTGGCATGGGTGATGAGTCCATCGGCGTCTACGGTCATCATGCCTTCAGACATGTTGGCGAAGATGGTTTCGATGCGGCGCTTTTCGGCCAGTACGGCCGTATGCAAACTGGCATTCTCAATGGCTGCGGCCAACGGCCCGCCAATGGCTTGCAGCAGCCGCAAATCGTTCTCGTTAAAGTCGCCATTCTGCTTGTTAATCGCCTGCAAAATTCCAATCACCCGGTCTTCAATTTGCAGGGGAATACAAATCATGTTGCTTGTCTGAAAGCCCGATTGTCGGTCCACGCGGGAATAAAAACGTTTGTCGGAGTAAACATCATTAATAATGACCGATTGGCGATTTTCCGACACCCAGCCAGCAATGCCCTGGCCCTTTTTCAGGCGGATCGTGGGCAAATCCTTAAACAATTCCCCCATGAGAATATCGACAAAAATGATGTCGCCAGAAGGCGGCTCAATGAGCCCCACGGAAACAGAGCCGACGTTGAGCGTGCGGCGCACCGGCTCCATGAGCTGCCGGTAAATATTTTGCAGGCTCAGGGTGGAGGTGAGGGCGTAGCTAATTTCGGAAACGACAGCAAATTCAATATCCTGCCGGTCAACGGTTTGCCGCAGGTAAGCGCGGTCTAGCGCGGTGGTGACGTGTGTGGCCAGCGCGGCCATATTGTCCAGATCGGTCAGCGGCAGGCTGTCGTTGGGGTCGATAAGGCACAGGATGCCTGGCGGCGTAACCGGGGCATAACGCCCTGGTGCGGGCAGCGGCACCGCCAGAATGCGCTCACGGGGTATCTGCCACAGTTCGCTGCGGATGAGTTCAGCTGGTGGCTGATTAAATTTTTCTTGCAAGGTGGGTTTTTCGGCAGCTAAAAAGCTGTCAAAGGAGGCGTGTTGTTTATTCCAGCGGGTTTGTTGGATACGGCCGTCTTTATCACAAATCCACACGTCGTAATATTTTCTTTGGGGATCGCTGACTCCGACAACGGTGGTAGTTTGGGCGAATACGGCCGTTTCGTTTGCCACCACAGCACAAACGCCATGCGCGTCAAAAATGTTTAATAATTCCTCAGCCAGCTTCTGCCACAAACTGTGAATTTGGTTGGAGTCAATGGATAATAAATCGCTCATGGGTGCCTAATTGGTGGAGATTGTAGGACGAGTTTTACCAGATAGTATCATATGATGAAATTTATAACCGGGCGTTGCCGTATTGGCAAGAGGACATTCGGTGTAATTTTATGACATTTAGCACATAAATTAGGGTTCATTTTGTTTGCCCGAACTTGTGAGCTTCTGTATAGTTTTCAATGTTGTCCACTGTAACTGCAAACGCACAAATTAACAATACTGGGATATTGTGTTCGGCCAGATAATTTATGCTGAATAGCAAGGTGTGGCGGAACACGTAAACTGGAGCAATGCGTCCTAATACTATCTGACAAAAGAAGATTGCTTCAGTGAAAATCCTGTTTATGTAATTCACAAAGAATTTACTGACTAAACGTATCAGAATTTGTGAATTACTTAAATACCTATCCGAAAATTAGCCACAGGGTACACAGAGGTTTTTGAGTTTAGGGTCAATGCCTCTGAATTCTCTTTTTCCTCTGTGGCTTTTCGGATAGATTCTAAGTGATTGCGCAAAAATGGGTCTAGATTAGCCTAAAGACCTTTTGCGTTTTCACAAATCACACAAGGAGTGAAAATGTCTTACATTGAATCAATTCATGGACGCGAAGTTTTAGACTCTCGCGGAAATCCCACCGTGGAGGTGGAAGTCCAACTATTTGACGGCAGCTTTGGCCGGGCCATTGTACCTTCTGGTGCGTCAACTGGGGTACACGAAGCATGGGAAAAACGGGATGGCGACAAGGGTCGTTATGTTGGGAAAGGTGTACAGGCGGCGGTAACGGCCGTAAACGAAGACATCGCTGAAGCCATTGTTGGTTGGGATGCCACCGATCAGGTAGGCATTGACCAGGTGATGCTGGAGCTAGACGGCAGCGAAAATAAGAAGAATCTCGGCGCGAACGCCATTTTGGGCGTTTCCCTGGCCGTTGCCCACGCCGCAGCCGATAGCCAGGAAATGCCGCTCTACCGCTACCTGGGGGGCGTATACGCCCGCACGCTGCCAGTGCCCATGATGAACATCATGAATGGTGGCAAGCACGCCGCTGGCGCAACCGACCTGCAAGAGTACATGATCATGCCCGTAGGAGCCTCCAGCTTTGCCGAAGGGCTGCGCTGGGGCGCAGAAATCTACCACAGCCTCAAAAAAGTGTTGGCCAGCAAAGGGTACGGCACCACTGTCGGCGATGAAGGTGGCTTTGCTCCCCGCGTAAAATCCAACAGCGAGCCATTTGAGCTGATGCTGGAAGCCATCGAGAAAGCAGGCTACAAGCCAGGCGAGCAAATCATGTTTGCCATGGATCCCGCCGCTTCAGAAATTTATGAAGATGGCCTGTACAACATGAAGGTTGAAGGCAAAAAGCTAACCGGCGCTGAAATGGTCGATTTCTACGTGAACCTGGTCAATAAATACCCCATCATTTCTATTGAAGATGGCCTTGGCGAAGACGATTGGGATGCCTGGACGCTCATGATGGAAAAGCTGGGCGACAAGATTCAAATTGTCGGTGATGATCTGCTGGTCACCAACGTGAAGCGGATTCAGATGGGCTTCGAGCGCAAAGCGGCCAACAGCCTCTTGTGCAAGGTTAACCAGATTGGCAGCCTGACAGAAGCCATTCAGTCGGTTGAAATGGTGCAAAGACGTGGCTGGACGGCCGTAGTTTCCCATCGCTCCGGTGAAAGTGAAGATGCCACCATTGCCGATTTGGCCGTAGCCCTCAACGCAGGCCAGATTAAAACCGGTGCCCCCGCCCGCAGCGACCGCGTAGCCAAATACAACCAGCTCCTCCGCATCGAGGATGATCTGGGCGATTCGGCCATTTATCCCGGTTTGAAGGCGTTCACCAACCTGCGCCTTTAGAAATTAATCAGTATTCAGTAATCGGTGATCAGTTGCTGACTGATTACCGATTACTGTTAACTGAATACCGTTTACTTGAATCTAATCTTTACCCGGTACACTCTGCCCACTTAGCTAACTAACATGAAGGAAACAGCCATGATTCGATTTGACGAAGAGTATGAATTTGACGAAGAACAAGAAGAAGTAGAAGAAAAAGAAAAGCCTAAAAAGAGTATGCTGGACAGGCTGCTAGAAACCCGCACCATCACTATTTTTGGCGAAATTAATATGAAGTTGGCACAAGAAGTGACCGAAAAGCTGATGCTGCTGGCGGCCGATTCTGATGATGACATCAAAATTTTCATTAATTCCCCAGGTGGGCACGTGGAATCTGGCGACACCATCTTTGACATGATTCGCTTTGTCAAGCCAACGGTGAAGATTGTTGGCACGGGTTGGGTGGCCAGCGCTGGCGCTTTGATTTATGCAGCCGTTGAGCGAGAAAATCGGTACAGCCTGCCCAATACCCGCTTTTTGCTGCACCAGCCCATGGGCGGCGTTCGCGGCCAGGCGCAGGACATCAAAATTGAGGCGGAAGAAATCATCAAAATGCGCGAGCGGCTAAACCGTATTTTTTCCGAGCAAACCGGCCAGCCGTTGGCAAAAGTGACCAAAGACACCGAGCGCAACTTCTGGATGTCGGCGAAAGAAGCGATTGAGTACGGTCTGGTGGGGCAAATCATCAATACTGCTGGCGAAGTTGAATAACGCATTTGTAGGTCAATTTTACAAAATTGACCTACAGGCAAACGCAGACCTCAAAAGTTTGTCAAAACTTTTGAGGTCTTTTTATTTCTGCCGCCGGGCCAGGGCGTTCATCACCATGACAAAGGCAGTAATCATCCCCAGCATGAAGGTGATGGCGATGATGATGAGTAGCGTTGTGAGCGGGATGAACATGGTCGTACTCCAGAGACCCTAAGGGTTTAATCGTCTAAATTGGAAACAATTAGAAGGAAAACCCTTAGGGTCTAGACATTGTGTTTAGCTAAACATGCCAGCAGGCATGGCTCCTTGCTGGCTCATGCTGATGGTGGATTGGGAAACCAGGTTGAAGATGCGGCGCAGTTCCTGGTGGTCCAGGCCAGCGGCCAGCACGTCGGGAAAGCCAATCTCATCGGCTAGCTGGCGCAGCTCGGCCGGGTTGATGCCGCCGGAACGAAAGCCGACGTAGGCCAGGGTGTAAATTTCGTGCTTGAGCAGCTCGGTGGCTGCCCGACGAATTTGCGCAGCGCGTTGTTTGGAAACGTTGTCGCCGCCGTCGGAGTAGACGATGACGATGCAGCGCACCATGACGCCACTTTGGCGCAGCTGTTGGGCATAGAGCACCATGTTGGTCAGCCCGCCAGCGACGGCGTCGTAGAGGGCGGTGGAACCGCTGGGTACGTAGCTGCCTCTGCTGAGCGGGGCGATATCTTTGAGCGGCATGTAGCCGTGCAGCAGGGTGACGTCCTGGTTGAATAAAATGGTGCTCATGAGGATGTCATCGGCGGCGCTGGAGCCGAGCATGGCGGCCAGGTAGTCATTGTTGTAGGCGGTGATGAGGTCGGCGGCGTGGGGGGCCATGGAGCCGCTCATGTCGATGATGTTCATGGCCAGGGTGACTTCGTTGCTGGCGATTTGGTTGAGGGGCGTGCCAACGGCCGTTGCCATCGTTGGCCCGTTCAAATTCGACACCACCAAATCCATTGTGTTGTTTGTCAGGCCATCGGCCTGGGCGGATTGAAATAAATTATCCAGGTTGCCAAGTCCGTTATTGTTTGTGTTCATGATGATCTCCTGAAGTTAAAGACCCTAAGGGTTTGGTACTGAAAGGGCTTGCTTTACTCAAGTTAAACCCTTAGGGTCTGCTCCGTTTGGGTTAAAAAGGCAGCTTGTCGGTGCTGTCGATGAAGTTGACGCCCTGTTTGGCGAAGTCGGCGAAGCGGGCCTGGGCGATGGCGTGGAAATCGACGTCCGGGTGCAGCACAGGTGAGGTGCAGTCACGCAGAAAATAAATCTTCTGTAACGCCTCCGGCTGGCTGCTGAAATCTTCGACCAGGTCTTCCACCGTTTCCAGCACGCAGTGGCTTTCGGCCTCCCCGGCGATGACGACCACGTCTGCCTGGGCCAGCGTGTCCAGGAACGGTTTGTTTTTGCCGCCCATCGGGTGGTTGGGCACGGGGACTTCTGGCTGGATGATGGAGTAATGTTCGGTGAGCGGGATGCTGCCTTTGGTGAGCCATGTCGGTTGTGTTTTCCTGGCGATGCTGTGGTAGAGAACGGCCGTAAACAGTTCCGGGTCCAGCGCATTGCCAATGCTGCCAATCATCACATGATAGGGCCAGATGGTGAGCTGCTTTTTGGCTTCCTGCTCCAGCTGCTTCACGTAGTTGGTCGATTGCACCGGGGCTACCAGCGGCCGCCATTTGCCCTGCTTAATGTCGTCGTAGGTGATGAGCGTGAACGGTGCCGGATGGTTGCCGTTTGCATCGGCCCACCAGGCGGGATGAAATATTTGGTGGGGCAGGTGGGAATCCAGCGAGCAGGTGATGTTGGTGATGCGCTCGGCGTTGTTATAGATAAATTCAATCGTTCGCTGAATGTCGCCCATCGCGCCGGGGACAAAGAGGCTGCCATTTTTATGGCAAAAATCAACCTGCATGTCGATGATGACCAGATGCACATCTTCTTTGTCCTCAACGGCGGGCTTTAAACCTGCGCTGGTTGCTTCAGCAGCGATAGTGGCGACATCGGGATAATGTAGCGTGCCGATGCGGCTGGGATCATAAAAACTGGGGAATTTGCCCATAATTGAGGCTCCTTTTCGGCTACTCACAATAAGTGTTATTATTACACTAACTAAGATGTGGGAAGTATAGTGTATTTATTACACTTTGTCAAGCGCTAATTTTAGGACTGGCACTCCTTCAACTGAAGGGCCAAACTTTCGAAGCAGGACTGCAAGTCCATAAATTTATGCTATTTTGGGGGAGGAATGCGCCAGTAGATGTTATTTTCGCGGGCCATGAGCTGGTGGTCGATGAGGTAGCGGCGCAGGGAGGCAAAATCGGGATTGAGCTGCTTGAGCCGTTCATTGAGGTCTGCTTCTGGATAGCGCACGTCATACTCAAAATGCTCCACAACCCAGTTCATGATGACCAGTTGTTTTTTGCGGCGGGCGGGGAGTTGGGTGATACGGCCGTTTTCCACAAACGTTCTCAACACCTTCTGCTCCCAACGATTCTCCTCATCTGCCGGGGCCAGCTCCGCCAGCTGCGCCTGCGACAAAATATCCTTGCTCATGCTTTCCAGGAACTTCACATCGAGCCAATAAATGCGCGTGTTGCCTTCCGCCCGCACGTTCACCAGCCCCAGCTTTTTCATGGTAGCTAGATGATGGGAGACGGTTGGCTCACGCAGTTCCAGGAGTGCAGCTAGTTCGCCCACGCTGCGCTCCTGGTTGGCCAGCAGCCCTAAAATTTTCAGGCGGCTTTCGTTGCCCAAAACCTTAAAGAAGCTCAATAATTTTTGAAACTGTTCCTCACTCATGATGGTTTGTTACCTTTTGATAAATGCCTCGACTGCGTGTCATGGTGCCAAAATCAACCATCAAGCGGCGCATTTCGGCGTAGTCTGGATGGGCCTGCTGTAGTCGTTTGTTCACCTCTTTTTCTGGATAGCTCACATTGTCGTCAAAGCGTTCTGCTAGCCAGCCCGCGATTTCTCGCAGTTCGGCTTCATTTTCTGGCAGCTTTTTTAGCTGTGAGCCGTTTGTGTAGTGGCGCAGCACGCGCTGCCGCAAAGTTTCCTTGTTTTGCGAATCGCCCCGGTGAAAAACGGTGCGGTTGATTTGCTCCAGCGCATTTTGGTTGAGCTGAAAAGTGTAGGGTGCTATTTCTTTTACCAGGCGAGCGCGCTTGAGGCGGTTTAGATGTTTGATTACGGCCGTTTCCTTCAATTTCGTCCGCCGGGCCAACTCTGGCACAGAGCAGGTAGCTTCAGCCAAAATGCCTAAAATATGCAGCCGCTCCCGCTGCCCGGCTGCCTGTAAAAAAGTCACCAATGTGTCAATTTGCTGTGTTTTCATAACCGCCATCCTCAATACGCGAAACTATTTAGACGAAAATCTAAATAGAAGAATATCTAAATAGATAGCATCTGTCAACGGCAGTTTGCTGCGCAAAAAAACCAGTTCGCTTCAAACTGGCAGGCTCTTTTTCTTGTGTGCTATACTTCGCCTCTTCATATTTTTACAATCAATTGTCATGATCCTTTCTGCAAGTTTGCCCAGGCAACCTGCCCGGACAACCGGCAGAATGTATTTGGGGATGTTTTATGAGATTAAAAAATGCCAAGGCCATCTCTCGTATGCGAGACTCTGGCCGCATGGTGGCCGAATGCTTTGCCCTGCTAGAGGAAAATATTCGCCCTGGGGTTAGCATCCGTATGCTGGACCAAATAGTAGAAAATTATATTGCGGATCGCGGGGCCGAGCCGTTGTACAAGGGGTATCAGGGCAGCGGCGGCAGCCATCCGCCATTTCCTGGCGTGATTTGCGCGTCGGTGAATCATGAAATTTGCCACGGGCTGCCGGATGATCGCATTTTGCATGAAGGCGATGTGATCGGCATTGATATTGGTTTGAAGTACAAAGGTTATTGTGGAGATGCCTGCTATACGTTTCCAGTTGGCACAGTATCACCGGCAACGGCGCGCTTGCTAGAGATTGGCAAAGAGGCGCTTGAGGTTGGCGTTCAGGCGGTGAAGCCGGGCGGCTACTTGAACGATATTGGTCGGGCCATTCATGATTTGGCCGATGCGCGGGGCGTTTCTGTGGTGCGTGAATGGGGTGGGCACGGCATCGGCCGTATTTTGCATGATTCGCCGTCGGTGCTGCACATTCGCCAGTCTGGGCGGGGGCCAAAGCTGCGGCCTGGCATGACGTTTACCATCGAGCCGATGATTAACCAGGGCGGGCATCAATGGATTTTGTTGCAGGATGGCTGGACGGTGATTACGAAGGATGGGTCGCTTTCGGTACAGTTTGAGCATACGGTGGCGGTGACGCAGACGGGGGTTGAAGTTTTAACGAAGCTGTAGGCGGATACGGCCGTATCCCCTCAATCAGTCGATTTGAGCGCGGTGTTGCCTGGGGATTCGGCCGTTTTTTTATCACCCGCATCAATGATTCTGGCCGCCAGGGTCTGGTTATCTGCCCACGGATCCATCTTAAACAGTTTGAAATACGTGTACCGGCTAATCACAGCAATCGAGCCAAGAACCGGCACAATGATCAGAGCGGTTAAGACCCCCGCCAAAGAAAGCGAACCGACAATGGCAATAAAAATAATCGCCGGATGGATGCGCACGCTGGAGCTCATGATGCGGGGCCGGAGCCAAATATTTTCAATGCCCTGAATCGCCAGATAAAACGTGAGCACAACCACCGCAAACAGGCCGTTGGAAACATCCAACGTGTTTGACCCGGCCAGCAGAGCCACAATCGTGGCAATGGCCATGATAATGGCTGGCCCCACCGAAAGCAGCACATCAAAAATGGCGGCGAAAACCCCAAACAGCAGCGCCCCAGGCAACCCCATAATGAGTGATCCCGCGCCAGTTAGTAAGCCAACGATAATGGACAGGCGCAGCTGACCCCGAAAATAACGATTCCAAACTAGCTTAATTTGCTCATACAGCTTACGAACATCCGATTCAAACGGTTCTGGCGCCCAGCTAAACAGCCAGTCACGCAGTTTTCCCCAATCTTGCAGCAAATAATAGGTGGCCACCAAAACCACCAAAATCCAGCCCAGATTGGTGGTGCTGGTTTGCAGCAGCTCCACAATGATGTCGGCGCGAATGAAAGAAGAAACCAGTTCAGACAAATCGGCTTCTGGCATCAAGCCGTTCAGGTCGATGCTGGTGTTTAAGACGGTGATTGGTTCCGAGAAGTAATCTTCCTGGGCCTGGGTCATGATGACCTGCATATCAGCCAGGAAGCTGGCTGTTTGTTCGGGGATGGCTGGGACAAAGATGATAGTGACGGTGACGATGGCCCCCAATGAGAGCAAATAAACAAGAAAAACGACAAGTGAGCGGGCAACGCGTGCCCGTTCGTTGACCAGGGTGACAATGGGGTTAAGTAGATAAGCCAAAAGGGCTGAAATGGCAATGGCGCTAATAAGGGCTTGAGCGGCCGTTATAAACCAGATACAACCGGCCAAAACCAGGGCAAATACAAAATATCGGGTTGTTGTACTCCACTCTTTATTCATACAGTTAACAATTTTTTCCAGGAGTTTTGCAATCGGCTTGTAATAGTTTAACAGTTCACGAAAAAACGTAGGTGGATTCTAGCGAATTTAGAGCTAAATGTACAATTTTTTTTGCTGCGGTGGTTTTTTCTGTACGTTCGCCAGCGTTGATCTGTTGCAGATTTTTGGGGATTGATCTTAAGGACAGGCTAAATACCTGTCCTTTTTGTTGGCTGGTGTTCTGGCCCGTTGCCGGATGTGGGTAAACGGCCGTTTCCCTACAATCTCTTCATCA
>JACKBR010000073.1 GCA_020634495.1 Ardenticatenaceae bacterium
AAGGAGCCGAAGGGCTGGACGTGGAACATGGCAAACATCTGCTGCTGGCTGATTCCCCCCAGGCATTTGCCGATGCGGTCGTCAGCCTGCTGCATAATCCAAATCTTTACCATCAGATTGCCGAAAACGGTTATCAACTCATTGCCGAAAAATATGATTGGCCTTCCGTAACGCCGCACTTTCTCCATCTTGTTCAGCGGACGGCCCAGGCTAAAAGCATATGACATCATTTATCCAAAAAACATTAGGTTCTGGCGAATCCAGAAAGTGGCTTCAGCTCGTCGTGATGATCGGCGCTTTGCTGCTCAGCTTGCTGATTGCCCGCTCTGGCCCGCAAATTTCAATTTTGGCGGTAATTGCTGCCCTGCCAGTACTGGTGGTTGGCGGCTATTTGTTGATCCGCTATCCACCATTGGGCTTTTTGCTGGTCATTGCAATTTCTACGGTTTTTAAGATTGATATTCCACCAATTGGCCTGATAGCAATGGTCATCCTGATGCTGA
The DNA here is from genome assembly GCA_020634495.1 of Ardenticatenaceae bacterium. The sequence goes on from JACKBR010000073.1 coordinate 504, forward strand.
CGGTACTGTGGATTTTTGACATGGTGGTACGGCAGCGGGAGATCAGTCTTGTCAAATCGCCTACCATTGCGCCACTGGTGATGTTTACGGCCGTTGTTATTCTCGCCTTCATTGTAGGGCAACTACCCTGGTTCTCTATTTCCCAGGTTCCCCTAGATAATCAAATCGGTGGCGTTGCTATCTTCGTCATTTCTTTTGCTGCCTTCATCCTTGTGGCCCACCAGGTTCGGGATATTCGCTGGCTAAAATGGATGGTCTTCCTCTATTTGGGGCTGGCTGGCCCCGCTGTATTTATTGGTATGCGCGTGTTGCCCGGCTGGCGAACCCTGAATCAACTTCTGCTGCATCCCAAAACCACAGGCGGCAGCCTCTTTTGGTTGTGGTTGGCGGCAATGACGTTTAGCCAGGCAATGTTCAACAAAAAATTGGCCATGAAATGGCGCGTCCTGCTGATGACCGTGTTAATTGGCTACCTTTACCTGGCATTGGGCCGCAACCGCGCCTGGACCTCTGGTTGGGCTCCCTCCTTTGTAACCTTGTTTGTCGTCTTGTGGGTGGCTCGCCCCAAATGGGCAATGCCCCTCACCATGGTAGGTACGGCCGTTGTAATTTTGCTATTTCAGCCAATTTATAACTCCGTTTTTATTGGAGATAATGAATATAGCGCTGTAACCAGATGGGAAGCATGGCGAATTGTAGGTGAAATTATCAAAGTGAATCCAATCTTGGGTTTGGGGCCTGGGAACTACTATAACTACACCCTCCTATTCCCAATTCTTGGTTTCTACGTAGAATTTAATTCACACAACAACTATGTAGACATTGTGGCCCAAACCGGCTTTTTAGGACTCATCTGTTTTATCTGGTTTGTCGTTGTTACGTGGCAGCTAGGTTGGCGCTTGCGCACTCAAGTGCCTAAAGATGGCTTTACCCAGGCATTTATTTACGCAGCTTTGGGTGGTTTGGCCGGTAGTGTGGCGGCCGGTATGTTGGGGGATTGGGTTCTACCCTTTGTCTACAACATTGGCATTTTTGGTTTACGCTCCAGCATTTATGCCTGGTTGTTCCTGGGGGGACTGGTGGCAATTGATCAAATGCGACGGGCAGGCCTTCCTCTTGATTAAAAACGCATTCATTCGGGCTGAAGATGATCATTATGCAGCCCATTCAAAAAAGGTGACAATATGTTAGGGAATTTATTCGCCGTAGCTGGTGAAGAATTAAAATACAGCTATGTCTATCTGAAGCATCAAATTGGGAGCACGCAGCAAAAAAAGGCCAAAGTGCTGGTTAATGGCAGCCCTAAATCAGGCACAACCTGGATGCTCAAAATGATCGCCTCCTTGCCTGGCTACGAAGAGATAGGCAATTATTACGGTGATTTTCAGAAGTATCACACCACCCAACCAGGGCACGTCATTCATGGACATGATGCGTTTACACCTGAGCTGAAAAATATTTTGCTGGCTGAAGGCGTCAAAGTGGTTTTGATGCTGCGCGATCCACGCGACCAGCTTGTTTCGCGTATGTTTCATGTAAAGCGCAGCACGAACCATGCCTGGCACGAGCGCATGAAGGTTTTAGACAATGATGAAGCGCTCATGTTATGTATTGAGGGGCGCGAAAAATTACCGGGTATGCAAGATATGATTACGCTGGCGCAAAGCTGGTTGCAAAGTAATGCAGAGGTGCTTTGCATTCGTTACGAGGAGCTTTTAGCAGAACCAGTGCCTCATTTTAGTTCTGTGTTGGATTATCTGGGTATTCATAACAACCGAAGTTTGTCTGAAGTAATTGTGGAGCGAAATCGCTTTGCTCGTCTTTCGATGGGTAAGCGTATTTGGCAAAATGAACGCAAGCCTGGGCAGGAGGATACGAAGTCCCATTTTCGGAAGGGAATTGTGGGGGATTGGCGCAACTATCTTAAACCTGAGCATATTAAACGGTTTAAGGAATTGTGCGGCCAGCAGTTAATTGACCTGAAATATGAACAAGATTTGAATTGGTCTTAACCACAAACCATGAAATTATCAATTGTAATTGTTAGCTGGAATACCAAAGATTTGTTGGATGCCTGTTTGCGTTCTATTTATGCCTATCCATTGGACCAACCTTTTGAGGTGTGGGTGGTGGATAATAAGTCGAGCGACGATACGGTGGCGATGGTTCAGGAACATTTTCCGCAGGTTGAGCTGATTGCCAGTGAGGAAAATTTAGGGTTTGCCGGTGGAAATAATCGGGCAATTCCCCATTGCCAGGGTGAGTATGTACTGCTGCTTAACCCGGACACCGAAGTGAAGCCAGAGGCGCTCAATGAGTTGGTTGCTTTTATGGATACGCATCCAGAGGCTGGTGCGGCTGGTTCTCGGTTGCTAAACGCGGATGAGACGTTGCAGCCTTCTTGCCATCCGCGCCCCACTCTGAGCCGTGAATTCTGGCGTATGTTTTACCTGGACAAACTGCTTCCTTATGGCAGCTACGATATGAGTAAGTGGAACCTGGAGCAGCCGCGTGAAGTGGATGTGTTGATGGGGGCGTCTATGCTGCTGCGCAAGACGGTGTTGGACACGATTGGCCTGCTGGATGAAGGGTATTTTATGTATTCTGAAGAGGTGGATTTGTGTTTTCGGCTGCAAAAGGCGGGCTGGCACTTGTTTTGGGTGCCACAATCGCAGGTTGTTCATTATTGGGGACAGAGCGCCAAGCAGGTGTTGGCGGAGATGTTTTTGCAGCTTTACCGGGGCAAATTGCGCTTTTTCCGTAAGCATTATGGTGGTTTGACGGTACCGCTTTATAAGGTGGTGCTGGGGCTGGCTGCTTTGCTGCGGTTGGGGTTGGCTCCTTTTGTGTGGCTGCGCAAATCTGACCAGAGTGGTTACCAACTGCATATGGCGCGGCATTACGGCCGTCTTCTTATCTCTCTCCCCAGCATGTAAGGTGTTGTTATGCGCATACTGTTCCTGACCCAAATTATTCCCTATCCGCCAAACGCCGGGCCGCGGGTAAAAACCTGGCATGTGCTGCGCTATTTGTATGAGCGAGGGCATGAGGTAACGCTGGCTTCTTTTGTGCGTGATGAGGAGCTGCCGTATGTGGCTAAGTTGGATGAGGTGTGTACGGCCGTTCACACCGTGCCTATCAATCGCTCCCGCGTGGCTGATGTGCGCTATTGGTTGCAGAGTCATGTGTCGGGACGGCCGTTCCTCATTGAGCGTGATGATTTGGGTGGGATGCGCCAGCTGGTGCAAAAATTGCTTGCCGAACAGGAATTTGACGTGGTTCATGCTGACCAGTTAACCATGACCCAATTTGCCCTGGACGCGAAGAAGTTGGCTGGGGGGAAACGGCCGTACATCATCTTCGATGCCCATAACGCCACCTGGTCAATCTGGGAACGAATGCGCCAGAACGCCCCCTGGTTCCTCAAGCCCGTGTACCAAATCGAGGAAAACCGCATTAAGCAGTACGAAGGCATGTTGGTGGAGCAGTTTGACCACACGATGGTGGTCATCGACCCAGACCGGGATTTGCTGCTGGCCGGGGTGCAAAACGGCAACACTGCCCAACTGAATGAGCGCATCAGCTCTATTCCCATTGCGGTGGATGCCCAGGTTTTGCAACCGATTCAGCGCCAGGCAGGTTCGCGCAATATTTTGACACTGGGCACGCTCAGCTACCCGCCCAATGCCGACGGCATTCGCTGGTTTTTGCAGGAGATTTTCCCGCTGGTGCAGCAGCAGGTGCCCAATGTGACCCTGACGGTGATTGGCAAAAATCCGCCAGCCGATTTTGTGCAAATGGCAGAGCAGTCTGGTGGGGCGATTGAGGTAACCGGGTACGTGGATGATTTGACGCCGTACATGGAAGCGGCCGCACTCATGGTGGTGCCGGTGCGGGCAGGCAGCGGGATGCGGGTGCGTCTGCTGGAAGCGTTTGCCCGCGCTATGCCCACCGTGACCACAACGATTGGCTTGGAAGGGATTATTGCTGAGGCGGACAAGGAAATTTTGCTGGCTGACGATCCGCAAAGCTTTGCCACGGCTACCGTGAATTTGCTGAATGATCCAGATTTGCAAGATGCTTTGGCGAGAAACGGCCGTAAATTGGCCGAGGCTCGTTATGACTGGCGGGCGGTGCTCAAGCAAATGGATGCCGTTTACGCCCAGGCGGAGAGTAAAAGCTATGCCTGAAAAATTGAACCAACTGCTTAAAAACCCCAAACGACTCCTGGTGGCGATTTTGGTAATCTCTGTGCTGCTGCGCGTGTTCACCGGTGTTGTGTTCTATGGCAACGAAATAAAAGCCTTGCCTGGCACCTTTGATGAGGTTTCGTACCACAACCTGGCCCTGCGGGTGATGGATGGGCACGGTTTCTCGTTTGGCGAGCGTTGGTGGCCCGGCACGGCGGCCAATGAGCCCACGGCGCACTGGTCGTATTTGTACACGGTTTATTTGATTGTGATTTATTCCATCTTTGGGCCAAGTCCACTGTTGGCTCGTATTTTGCAGGCGATTATTGTGGGGATTATCATGCCCTGGCTGCTGTACCGGCTGTCGTTTCGCATTTTTGCCCCGGCAGCGCGGGGTGAGGGGATGTTTACCTACACGCCGGACACGGCGCGAGCGCAGCGCGTTGCCTTGCTGGTGGCGGCGATTGGCGCGGTGTACATTTATTTTTTCTATTACACGGCTTCGCTCATCACCGAAGGATTTTACATTACGGGGATTTTGTGGGTGTTTGATACGGCCGTTGCCATCACCCAATCACAAAACATCACCACAAAACAATGGGTTGTATTCGGCTTAGCAATGGGGATCACCATTTTGCTGCGGCAGTTGTTCCTGCTCTTTTTGCCGTTTTTGCTGCTCTGGCTGTGGTGGGCCAAACGGCCACGCCTGACCAGCTTTGTATTGCCAGTAGCCATTGTGGTGCTCATGATTGTGCCCTGGACGATTCGCAACTACCAGGCATTTGACCGCATTGTGCCGTTAAACACCAATTCCGGTTTTGCCTTCTTCTGGGGCAACCATCCGCGCTACGGCACCCAGTTCATCCCCATTTTGCCCTCTGGCGAATATTACCGCATGATTCCCGAAGAGCTGCAAGCCCAGGGCTTGAACGAGGCGGAGATGGATTCAGCCCTGCTGTCTGAAGCCTTAAAAATCATCGCCGCCGATCCGGGACGGTATGTGCTGCTTTCTTTGAGCCGGATTCCCACTTACTTCATGTTCTGGCCCTCTGGTGATTCCAGCCCCGTGAGCAATATTTCTCGCGTGGGCAGCTTCGGCGTTTTCCTGCCGTTTATGCTTTACGGGCTGTTTTTGACCTTAAAACAATCCTTTGCTTCCTGGCGGGAGCGGCTGGCTTCGCCGTTTACGCTGCTTTTTTTGTTTATGCTGGTTTACAGCGGCATTCACATTCTCACCTGGACGCTCATCCGCTACCGCATTCCGGTGGACATCATATTAGTCATTTTTGCCGGGTACGGGTTGCTAGATTTAGCGGAACGGGTCTTGGCGCGTCGCGGAGCTGCGGGGATTACGGCCGTTTCCTGACCAAATTTTAAGCGATCTCTATCCGCTCTCGTGTAAGGCTTGCGGTAAGGTTAACTCAGTACCATCAAGGCAAGCTGGTAAAGGTTAGTTTTGTCAATTTGAAACCGGGGACCGAGCCAACTCAGCTGTGCCGACGTGAACAATTAACTTAAGCGGTTTTCTCAATAAACGGCCGTTTGTTGGTTTAAGCGTCATTGGTGTAATCGGCAAAAAGATTTAGCGGAAAGTATATTTATGAACGTCTTGTTTATTGTGCCCTATGTACCCAACCTCGTGCGGACACGGCCGTATAACCTCATACGACATTTGGCCGCCAGAGGGAACCGGGTAACCGTTTTAACCGTTTGGGCCAACGAACAAGAACAGGCTGACCTAGACCATCTGCAAGAAATTTGCCATGAAGTTCACGCCCTGCCCATGCCCCTGTGGCACTCCCTGCTAAACAGCCTTTTAGCGCTCCCCAGCCGCAAACCATTACAAAGTGTGTATTCCTGGAAGCCGGAGTTAGTTGCTCATATTAACGGCCGTTCCCCCTACGATGTTGTTCATGTTGAGCACCTGCGCGGTTCGCGCTACGGCTTGCATTTCAAAGAAACAAGCCACTTACCCGTCGTTTGGGACAGCGTAGACTGTATCACCCATTTATTCCGCCAGGCCGCCACGCAAAGCAAAAGCATAAAAGGCCGCTTGCGCAGCTGGCTGGATGTTGAGCGTACCGCCTGGTATGAAGGCTGGCTGCTGGATAAATTTAATCATGTGTTAGTCACATCCCCGGTGGACCGGGACGCCCTGCTTGGCTTAAAACCACAGGGCAGCACGCCATCTCCCATTTCTGTTTTGGGCAACGGGGTCGATGTGGAACATTTCAGCCCCGACGCCAGCGTGGCGCGGGAGCCTGACACGCTGGTCATCAGCGGCAAAATGAGCTACCACGCCAACGTCACCATGACGCTGCATCTGGTGAATGAAATAATGCCCCACGTCTGGCAGCAGCGCCCAGAGGCCAAATTGCTGGTCGTTGGCAAAGACCCCACGCGGGAAATTCAGGCGCTGGCGGAAAATCCCAACATCGTGGTAACCGGCACAGTGGATGCGCTGCCGCCTTACTTGCAAAAAGCAACTGTGGCTGTCGCCCCAATTACGTACGGCGCTGGCATCCAAAACAAGATTTTGGAGGCGATGGGCTGCGGCACACCCGTCGTGACAACGCCGCAGGCCGTGGCGGCTTTGTGCATTGAACCTGAGCGAGATATTCTGGTGGCAGACTCGCCAGAAAGTTATGCCCAGGCCATTTTGACCGTGTTAGAGAGTTCGCAGCGGCAGGAGGAATTGGGTCGAAACGGCCGTCTCTACGTTGAACAATATCACCATTGGCCCAATGTGGCCGCCCGATTAGAAACAATTTATGCTGAGGCCATTGACTCCTCACATCGCCAATCAACGCGCCCTCTCAGCATACAGCAATGACGACACTCGGAGTATAGAAATCATGATTATTATTCAAACCCCATTGCGCGTGAGTTTGTTTGGCGGGGGGACTGATTTCCCATCCTACTATCTGGAACACGGCGGCTGCGTCCTGTCTTCCGCCATCGACAAATATATTTTTGTCACCATTAAAAAGCGGTTTGATGACAAACTGCGCATTGGCTACACCCGCACCGAAATGATTGACCGGGTAGATGAAATTAATCATGAACTTATCCGCGAAGCGATGCGCTTGACAGGCATTGCCAAAGGTGTGGAAATTACAACGATGGGTGACATTCCTGACCAGGGGTCGGGTTTGGGTTCCTCCAGCACAGTAACCGTTGGCGCACTACATGCCCTGTATGCCTACAAAAAGGAACTGGTGCTTACGGAGCGCCTGGCTCAAGAGGCCTGCCACATTGAGCGCGAGGTTTTAGGCAAGCCAATTGGCATTCAGGATCAATACATTGCTGCGTATGGCGGGTTGCGCTTCATGGAATTTACAACCGGTGGCGAGGTCGTTGGCCATCGTTTGGAGCTAAGCGAACGCACCATGCGCCGCCTCAGCGACAACCTGCTGCTTTTCTTTACCGGTGTTACCCGCAAGGCAGACACCATTCTGAAAGAGCAAAAAACAAACATTAAAGATAGGCTCACCATTCTGTCTGAGATGAAGCATATTGCTCATGTGGCGTGTGATGAAATTCAAAATGAAAATATTGATGCGGTCGGGACATTGCTCCATGAAAGTTGGCTGCTAAAAAAGCAGCTTGCCAGCCAAATAAGCAACAGCGCGTTGGATGATATGTATGAGACGGCTCGTAAGGCCGGAGCTGTGGGTGGCAAAATATCGGGGGCTGGCGGCGGCGGCTTTTTGCTGCTCTACGTGCCTCGTGGCCAGCAAGAGCAGGTTCGGGATGCGCTGAAGGATTTTCAAGAGTACCCTTTTACTTTGGGCCAGGATGGCAGCAAGGTTATTTTTGATTACCAACGGTAACTTAAGGCCTTGGTGATCTCTGTGGCTAATATTCGGATTAATTTTAACCAAAAATCGTTTGTTTGATGGTAAGAATGGGAGTTTATGATGAGTATCGTTGAAGAATATTTTACAAGCTTAAAAGGTACGATTGATATGCTAGAGGCGGGGCCAATTGAAACGGCCGTATCCGCCCTGCACACCGCACGTTTAAACGAAAAACAGATATTTGTCATGGGAAATGGCGGCAGTGCCTCCACTGCAACCCATTTTGTGTGTGATCTTAACAAAAATACACGGGCAGACTGGTTGCCCCATTTCCGCTTGATTGGCCTGACAGACAACATGGCCATCCTGGCTGCTTACGCCAACGATGAGGGGTATGAAAACGTGTTCGTAAAGCAGCTGGCAAATTTTTTACGTCCGGGTGATGTCGTTGTGGGCATTTCCGCCAGCGGCAATTCTGAAAACGTGCTGCGCGCCATTCAATTTGCCAATGACACAGGTGAAAACACCACCATCGGCTTAACAGGATTTACATCTGGTAAGCTGGGGCCAATGGTAGATATTCACATGCACGTGCCCAGTGATAATATTGAGCAGGTAGAAGATTTACATCTGGTGCTTGCCCATTTAATGACAACGGCCCTTAAAAAGAAAGTACAAGAGATGAAACTCCTTGATATGCAATCGTAGCCAGGTCAACTTTACAACTTTTAACGCTGTGTCAACGCACCAACGCTATCATTGAACAATATTGACGAAGCAATACAGGGTCATTGCCCCGTATTGCTTTTGCTCGTTTTGAACTTATTTTAGGTGATTCACACGTTCGCACTCAGGTGCTTGTGAGATGCGTTATACTATTGACGGCATTTTTGAATATTAGTTGGAATAGGATTGTGCAATGGAAATTGATATTAGAGAATATTTAGCCCCGTTAAGAAAATGGTGGTGGATGATAGCCGTGACGACCTTTGTGGCCGCCGTGGCGAGCTTCTTTGCCACCCGGCAGCAAGTGCCCGTGTATCGTTCTTATACCCGTTTGGCCATTGGTAGCTACCTGGAATCCACTGATGTGAGCAATAACGATTTTACGGTGACGCGCCAGTTGGCGACTGCTTTTGTGGAGATTGCCAACCAGCCAGGCTTTAGCCGAGATGCCGCCCAGGCATTGGGCTTAGACGAACTTCCCAGAGACATTGACATCCGGCAGGTGAACGACACCAACTTTGTCGATATAACCGTAACCGATACCGATCCGATTCGTTCGATGGCGGTGGCGGCAGAGTTGGCGCGGCAGCTTTCCTTGCGCACCCCTGCCGGTGCCGAGAGCAGCGATACAGAATTTGTCTTGGGGTTGTTGTCTGATTACCAGACAAAAATTGAGGACACCCAGGAGCAGATCGCAGCCAAAGAAGAAGAGATTGGCGAGCTCATTAGCGCACGAGACATTTCGGTGGCAACGGGTGAACTGAACACGCTGGAAAACAATCTGCAAAATCTGACCCAACGGTATACAGATCTGCTTTCTTTAACGCAAGAAGGGGCCACAAACTCAGTGCAAATTGTTGATCCCGCAACCGAAGGGACGCTGGTAAATTCCAACAGCATTATTTCTGTCATTACGGCCGCTGGTATTGGGTTTGTTTTATCGGCCTCAGCGGCTTATTTGCTGGAGTACCTGGACGACACGGTAAAAACCCCAGAACAGATTATGAAGCTGGGCAATGTTCCGACCCTGGCTGGCATCGCTTTTATTGATTCTGACGATGATAGCAAGTTGGTGACTATTTCTGATCCCAGGTCGCCTACGTCAGAAGCGTATCGCGTTTTGCGCACGGCTATCCAGTTTTCGGTGGTTGATAAGAAAAATTCAATTTTGCTGATGACCAGTGGGGTACCTTCTGAAGGGAAAAGCACAACCGCAGGGAACTTAGCGATTGTGTTGGCCCAGGCGGGTAACAATGTGCTGCTGATTGATGGTGACCTTAGACGGCCGTCTCAACACCAAATCTTTAATCTGCCCAACAAACGAGGTGTTACCAGCCTGCTGCTCAAATTGAATGTTGATGATTCTGATATTGAAGTGCGTAATCTGGTGGAAGACACCGTTCAGCCAACTGAGGTGGAAGGGTTGCAAATCATGACCTGTGGTCAAATTCCCCCAAACCCCTCTGAATTGTTAGGCTCCACCAAGATGCGCCGCCTGCTAGAAGTGCTAGAGAAGCAGTACGATTTTGTGATTGTGGATAGCCCGCCCGTGCTGTCTGTGACGGATGCGGCCGTTTTAAGCGCGCTAGCTGGGACAACCCTGGTCGTTGTGCGGGCCAACAAGAGCCGCAAGGGTGAGTTCAAGCAAGTTGTCGAGCGGCTGGCGGATGTCAATGCCAATCTAGCAGGGGCCGTACTGAACTCGCTTAAAGCTGGCAGCGAAGGCCACGACTTCTACTATTATTACAAAGACCCCTACTACACGTACGGCGACGACGGCGGCAAAAGCGACGAGCCAAAGAGCAAGCTGCGCAAACGGTTTTTGCGCGGTCAGGAAGCTGTACAATCCTAAACCAATGATTTCTGCCTAAGCAGGTATCAAGCCCGACGAACGAACAAGTTTGTCGGGCTTTTTTTATGGCTGGGTGGGGAAGAAAGCGCTGAGCGCAGCGGCCAGGGTGGGGAAGGTGGCGAAGGGAGGCAGTTCGTTGGCCAAAGGTAGTTGGGCCTGCGCCGCGCCGCGCCCGGTTAGCAGCAAAACGGCTTGCTTCACGCCTGCGGCCTGCCCGGCTTGAATGTCTGTCAGGGCATCGCCAATCATGTAGGATTGGCTGAGATCGAGGTTGTGTTCCTGAGCGGCTTGCAGCAACATGCCGGGGCGAGGTTTGCGGCAAGGGTCGTTGGTGCCTGGTTTGGCGGGGCATAGATAGCTGGCGTCGATACGGCCGTTCCCCTTCCTCACCACCTCCAAAATACGATTATTTAGCTGAACGGCCGTTTCCAACGACATAATGCCCCTTCCTACCGCCGATTGATTGGTCACCACAATGATCTTGTACGGAATCCCCCGAATCCGCGCCAGCGCTTCAAGCGCCTGGGGGAAGAATTCCACATCCTCCCAACTGCGTACATAATTGGCTCGATTTTCAATAAACACACCATCGCGGTCCAGGAAAAGGGCAGGTTGTTTTGTCATAGAAATCTAGGCAAGGGGTTGAATACAGTCTGGTACGTCGTTGCGTGGGTTATTGACGGTCGTGCTGACTGGATAGGCGGTCATTTTTTCGGCGGGATACGGCCGTAACAAATGAAGTCCTTGCTCCGGGTTCGGTTCCGGGTTCAGCCACAAATCAAAATCCTCCGGCTCCACAATCACCGGCATCCGGTTGTGGATGGGAGCCATTAGTTCGTTGGGCGTGGTGGTGAGAATGGTGCAGGTTTGCAGGGCGCTGCCGTCTGGATCGCGCCACACTTCCCACAAACCGGCCAGGGCAAACGGCCGTTCCGCTACCGGACGAATAAACATTGGCTGTTTGCCGCTGCCTTGTTTTTGCCATTCGTAAAAACCATCAGCCGGAATCAGGCAGCGCCGACGCTTGAAAGCCGTCCTGAATGATGGCTTTTCCGCCACCGTTTCTGATCGGGCATTGATCATGCGTGAGCCAATGTTCAAATCTTTGGCCCAGGAAGGAACCAGCCCCCAGCGGAAGAACGTAAACTCCCGCTGGCCGTTTTCAGCCAGGCGAATGGCGGCCACGGGTTGGGTGGGGGCAATGTTGTAGCGAGGCACAGAGGGGGGCAGAGCATTAACGGCCGTTTCCGGCACGTCAAACTGCATGGCCAACTGTTCTGTTGAGGTCATGAGAGCAAACCGTCCACACATTACGGACTCCTTTTTTAGTAAGCCATAATCAGTACGCTGTAAACAGTTTGTTCTTCATGAAACTGATTACTGATTCTCGTTTACCGATTACGGACATGGCGTTTTCGCGCCGTGCAGTTCAGGTTTTGATTACTGCTGTGTCGCCAGTAAAAAGCGACCACCGATTTCTTCATGGTGCGCCGCTGGCGCAATAGTAATACACCGCCACAATGGGGGCAAATTGCTTCCTGTGGCGCAGATTCTGTGGCCTCAACGGCCGTTCCGTCCGGCAAATTAGCTACTTTCATAGAGATATTTAACGAATGTGTGGGTGCCGCAAAGCACGATTTTTCTAAACTGATTTAATGGACACCTGAGCTGGCCCAGAGTCACATTTGCCATTTGAATTTGCTATTGCGAACGGCCGTATCCACTTGTTACAATTTGATGAATAACTTTTCCATCTGGCAGCGTGCCACTTGGCAAACCTGTCAGGATGTCAAATGAAAATCCGCAGATTATGCAGATTTTCTCTGTGTTCTCCGCGCTCTCCGCGGTTAAATTATTTTCACAGGAGCTAGTCATATCAATTTGGAGACAAATTCATGAAAATTCAAGGGTCAACCTTTTTAGTCACGGGCGGCAGCTCTGGTTTGGGTGCCGCCACTGCCCGTCGTTTGGCCGCAGCCGGGGCCAATGTTGTCATTGTCGATCTCAACAGCGAAGCAGGTGAAGCGTTAGCGGCAGAATTGGGCGACAACGCCCGATTTGTAAAAACCAATGTGGCCTCTGAAGAAGATGTGCAAACGGCCGTTTCCACCGCACTCCAAACATTTGGCGGCCTGCACGGAGCCATCAACTGCGCCGGCATCGCCATTGCCACCAAAGTGATAGGGCGAGATGGTTCGCCACACGCCCTCGACGCCTTCAGCAAAGTCATCCAGGTCAATCTCATCGGCACCTTTAACGTGATTCGCCTGGCGGCGGCTGAGATGGCCAAAGCCGAACCCAACGAAGCGGGCGAACGCGGCGTCATCATCAACACCGCCTCCGTCGCTGCCTATGATGGCCAGATGGGGCAAGCCGCTTACTCTGCCTCCAAAGGCGGCATTGTGGGCATGACCCTGCCCATTGCCCGCGACCTGTCCCGCAGCGGCATTCGCGTCATGACCATTGCCCCCGGCATCTTCGAGACGCCCATGCTGGCTGGACTGCCCGAAAAAGCGCGGATTTCCCTCGGCGAGCAGGTGCCGTTCCCCTCCCGCCTGGGTCGCCCGGATGAATATGCTCAGTTGGCCCAGCACATCATCGAAAACCAAATGCTCAACGGCGAAGTGATTCGCCTGGATGGGGCCATCCGCATGGCTCCCCGCTAAAGAGTAACTTCAAAAACCAGATTGGATTTGTAGAGACTGGAGACTAGAGATCAGAGATTAAGAGTCTCCAGCCTCCAATCTCTAATCTCCACAAAATTGGAGAAATTAATGAGTGAATACAACCTAGACCTTCATCGCCAGGCAGCCAACACCATTCGCGGCCTGACAATGGATGCGGTACAAAAAGCAGGCGAAGGCCATCCTGGAATGCCGATGGGCATGGCCGATGTGGCCACGGTTCTGTGGACGCAATTTTTACGGCACAATCCCCAAAACCCCTCCTGGCCAGACCGGGATCGCTTTGTATTGTCCGCCGGGCATGGCTCCATGCTCATCTACAGCCTGCTGCACCTGAGCGGCTACGATTTGCCCCTGGAAGAGCTGAAAAATTTCCGCCAGTGGGATAGCAAAACCCCAGGCCACCCGGAATACGGCCACACGGTTGGCGTGGAGACGACAACTGGCCCGCTGGGGCAGGGCATCACCAATGCGGTGGGTATGGCCCTGGCAGAACGTTGGCTGGCGGCGCGGTTTAATCGGCCCGGCCACGCGATTGTTAACCACCACACCTACGTCATTGCTGGGGATGGCGACCTGATGGAAGGCGTGTCCCAAGAAGCGGCTTCGTTGGCCGGGCATTTGGGCCTGAGCAAGCTGGTTGTGCTGTACGATGACAATCACATCACCATTGATGGCAATACCGACATTGCCTTTACCGAGGATGTAATGGCCCGTTTTGCGGCGTACGGCTGGCACACCCAGCATGTGGATGGTCATGATCCGCTGGCGGTAAAAGCAGCTATCGAAACGGCAAAGGGGGAAGGGGAACGGCCGTCTATCATTGCCTGCCGTACCCACATTGGTTTTGGCAGTCCAAATAAACAAGATACCTCTGGTGTGCATGGCTCGGCTCTGGGGGATGACGAGATTGTTTTAACCAAGCAGGCGCTCAATTGGCCCACGGAGCCACTTTTTTACATTCCTCAAGAAGCGCGTGACTTTTTGCGGATGGACGGCCGTTTCCATAATAAGTGGGATGCGCTGTGGCAAAGCTATCAGGCAGCTTATCCAGACGATGCCGCCTTGTTCCAAAAATATCTGACCGGTGATTTTTCTGTTGATTGGGATGCCGTTTTGCCCAAATTTGAAGCGGGCAAAAGCGTGGCCACCCGCGCCTCGTCGGGGCAGGTGCTCAACGCCATTGCCCCCCACGTGCCCAATCTGCTGGGCGGCTCGGCCGATCTCACCGGCTCCAACAAAACCGACCTGAAAGGGGAAAAGGCGCTGACTAAAGATGATTTTAGCGGGCGCTACATTCACTTTGGCGTGCGCGAACATGCCATGGGCGGCATGTTGAACGGGATGGCGCTGCATGGTGGGGTACGGCCGTATGGCGGCACTTTCCTCGTCTTTTCTGACTACATGCGCGGCTCGGTGCGGCTGGCCGCGCTCATGGGCCTCCCCGTCATTTACGTCTTTACCCACGACAGCATTGGCCTGGGCACCGATGGCCCCACGCACCAACCCATCGAACAGGTGATGTCCCTACGCGCCATGCCCCACATGACCGTGATTCGCCCGGCAGATGCCACGGAAACGGCCGTTGCCTGGCAATCTGCTATCGAAAATTTAGCTGGCCCCACATCGCTCATCCTCACCCGCCAGGGCGTGCCCACGCTGGATCGCAGCCAGCTGGCCGCCGCTGACGGTGCAGCCAAAGGAGCTTACATCCTCAGCGACGTCGAAAATCCCCAGGTGCTGCTGCTGGCCACCGGCTCGGAAGTGCAAATTGCTCTGGAAGCGCAGGCAAAACTGGCTGAGCAAGACGTTGCGGCTCGCGTCGTCTCCATGCCTTCCTGGGAGCTGTTCGCGGCGCAAGACCCGGCTTATCAGGAATCAGTTTTGCCCAGGAGCATCACTGCTCGCGTGTCCATCGAGGCGGGCGTGACGCTGGGCTGGGAGCGCTATCTTGGCTTTGAGGGCATCGCCATTGGCCTGAACCGGTACGGCGCTTCGGCCCCGTACAAAACTATTTATCAAAATCTGGGCTTAACGGCGGAGGCGATGGTGGAAGCTGCACTGTCGCTGTTGGGGTAAAGAAATGAGGTTACCCGTGAAGATTGCCCCCTCCATTTTGGCGGCTGATTTTACCCGACTGGGCGAGCAGGTGACCGAAGCGATTGCTGGCGGGGCGGATTGGCTGCACGTGGACATCATGGACGGCCGTTTTGTCCCCAACATCTCTTTTGGCCCGATGATTCCCCAGGCGATACGGCCGTTGGCCGATGCCGCCAAGATTCCCCTGGATGTTCACCTCATGATCGAGGAGCCGGAGCGCTATCTGGAGCAGTTCGCCGCGGCTGGCGCGGCCCGGCTGACGGTTCACGCCGAAGCGACCCGCCACCTGCACCGCACCGTGCAGGCCATTAAGGAATTGGGGATTAAAGCAGGTGTGGCTTTGAATCCAGCGACCTCGTTAACGGCCGTTGAAGAAATTCTGCCCGATGTGGACCTGGTACTCATCATGTCTGTCAATCCCGGCTTTGGCGGGCAAAGCTACATTCCCCAAAGCACCCACAAAATTCGCCGCCTACGCCAGCTGCTCGGCGAGCGCGGCAGCAATGCCTGGCTGGAGGTAGATGGGGGCATCAGCGCCAAAAACGCCGCCGAGGTCGCTGCGGCCGGGGCAACAGCCCTGGTTGCTGGCAGCGCCATCTTTCGCGGCCAAAAATCAGTGGCCGACAACATCACCGAGATGAAAAACGTCGTTCGCACCGTCTTTTCCATTTGATTTGAAAAAAACCATGCGGCGGTTCAAGACGAACCGCCGCATGGTTAAAACCTGCAACCTGCAACCTGCCACTTTTCACTTTCACTTTTTACTTTTCACTGCCTCTCCCCGCCCCTGTTCCAAAATAATCCGCACGGAACGGTCATAGGTGAAGTAGTTCCAAACCCAGTT
>JACKBR010000074.1 GCA_020634495.1 Ardenticatenaceae bacterium
CGCAGCGAAGAATCCCTCGAAACTTGGCCTGGCAAAACCCTGGCCACTAGCAAGATTTGTCCCTATTGTAAGGTTCATGGGATGCTTCGGAGGACCTCAGCATGACAAGGGCTAGGTTGATTGGCATAGCACAATTTTCGGCCAACAAACTAGATTTGGCTGCGGTCGGCGGCTCACTGCATCAACTTTTGACCTGCTCAGGTACAGGTAACACGATACAGAAGAATCAGCAAAGACCAACAAGACTAAAATGTCAATTACTCATCGATAAAAAGCCTTAATTGAAATTCATTATCAATGTATTGGACAATTTCTTCAAAATCCTGAATTGTCATCTCATCATCAACAACCACATTCAAACTCGTAACATATTCTCGATATCTTGCCGTATAAGCACAGCGGAACCCTCCAAATCTGAATGTGCCACAACCGATTACAGAATCATTTGCCACCGAGCTTTGATAATAGCTATAAGGATGCAAATTATAAATATCCAGGTCTTCTTCCAAATGGTATACGCGTCTCGCAAGACCAGGTGTTGGAAGCCGTTCCACGTTGAATGTGGTCAATCCATACAGCTGAGACCAGCGTACAGTCTGATTACCTGAATCTAATGCCGGTAATATATCTCTATTTGAATACATTGGATGATAATCTGCACCAATCGGGAAATACTTTTCTGGAATACTCATTTCTAAAATCTGAATAGGCGGGTGAAACAGCCAAACGTAAAGCCAACTACAAATGGCAATTCCAATAAACCCGATTACAAGTAACCAACGACCTCTTTTGCTCACTATCCAATCCCCCTTTTGCCTAATCTTATAGCAGCAAGAAAAAACTGATGCTATCTTTATCCATCATCTTTCTTTTCTGTTGGTTGGCTGATGAAGTGTAGGCGGAGGAGGTGGAGTTCTTCGTAATCGACGGTTTCGTTGAGGGCGACGTAGACGGGGCGCAGGTAGTCCGTGCCGTGTGCGGTGAAGGCGGCCAGGGCTTGCTGCTGCTGCGCGGGCGTTAGGTCTGAGTGTTCTAGCAAGTTACTTTCCCGCAGCGTTTCACCGGCCCGCACCGCTTTCCACAGATGGCTCAGAATGGTGCTGCGTTTGACGTTGTATTGTTGGCACAGGTCGGGGAGGGTACGGCCGTTATTATACAAATTCAGCACTTCAAATGTCCGTCCACCCGGCGTGCTGCTGCTTTGGGAAACGGCCGTTGGCGAAGTTTTCCGCATCTCCTCAAGCCCATTTTCCGCACAATAATTTTGGATAATCGGCACAAACACGTCGGCAAAATCGGCCAGTTTAGCCGCGCCCACACCGTACAGCGTGCCAAAGCTGGCCCGCGACTGCGGAAAATAAGTCGCCATCTCCACGAGCGTCCGATCCGAGAAGATGACGTAGGGCGGCACGCCCGCCTCATCGGCCAGCGCCTTGCGGGTTTGGCGCAGCCGTTGGAACAGGCCCTGGTCATAATTGGCATAAGCCGTGGCCGAGGGAGCCGCCTGCGGTCTGTCTGGCAGTGTGCCGCGCACCGGCTCCCCTTTGAAGACGGCGTACGCCTTGGGCGTCAGCTTCAGGCTGCCGTATTCCATGTCTTGCACCATTAAATCCTGCTGCACAAACTGCCGCGCCAGGTACTGCCACTCCTTCTTGCTAAACTCCTGGCCGATGTTGTAGGTAGACAGCCTGTCGTGCCCGCGCTGCAATACCTTTTGGCTCTGCGAGCCGCGCAGCACGTCGATGATGTGGTTGATGCCAAACAGCTCCCCCGTGCGCTTGACGCAGGAGAGGAATTTTTGCGCCGGGATGGTCAAATCGACCAGATCGCCTGCCTCGGTGGTGCAGTTGTCGCAGGTCTGGCAATCCTCTTTGTCGTACGCCTCGCCGAAGTAGTTGAGCAACGGCCGTCTCCGACAAACGTTCGTCTCCACAAAACCCAGCATCGCTTCCAGCCGTGCCCGCGCCCCCTGCTGCTGGCTGGGGTCGTGCTCGCTGATGAAGTAGTTGATCGTCTGCACATCGGCGTAGCTGAACAGCAGCAAACAGTCCGAGGGCAGGCCATCCCGCCCGGCACGGCCGATTTGCTGGTAGTAGCTCTCTAAATTTTTGGGCAGATCGTAATGCAAAATGAAGCGCACGTTGGGCTTGTTGATGCCCATGCCAAAGGCAATCGTGGCCACCATGATGGGCACATCATCGCGGATGAACTGCTGCTGGTTGCGGCGGCGCGTGTTGTCGTCCAGGCCCGCATGGTAGGGCAGCACCGACCAGCCGCGCCGGGCTAACTCGCCCGCCAAAAAGTCCACCTGCTTGCGCGTGGCGCAGTAAATAATGCCAGATTCGTCGGGATGGGCCTGCAAAAAGTGGATGGTTTGGGCCAGGCCGTCCGTTTTCGGCTCGACGGCCAACATCAAATTGTCCCGGTCAAAGCTGGCCACAAACTCGTGGGCATCGCCGATTTCCAGGCTGGTTTTGATGTCCTGGCGCACGCGGTCTGTGGCCGTGGCCGTCACCGCCAGGCAAACGGCATCAGGCAACCGGCGGCGCAGTTCCACCAGTTGGCGATACTCTGGCCGGAAATCGTGACCCCACTCGCTGATGCAGTGGGCTTCGTCGATGGTGAGGCAATCGACGTTGCACTGGTCCAGCAGGGCCAGGGTGCGCGGCTGGACCAATGTTTCGGGCGCGGCGTAGAGCAGCTTGGCCTCGCCGAAACGAATCTGATCGGCGACCCAGTCGTGGCCAATGTGGTCCAGGGTGCTGTTGAGGAATACGGCCGTAACCCCCAACGCCCTTAGCTGCATCACCTGATCTTCCATCAGCGAAATCAGCGGCGACACCACCACCGTCAGGCCGGGGAATTCCAGCGCGGGCAGCTGGTAGCACAGCGATTTGCCGCTGCCGGTAGGCATCACCACCAGCGAATCTTGCTTGTTGAGGACGTTTTGAATGATGGCTTCCTGTAACGGACGGAAGCTGTCGTAGCCAAATATTTGTTTGAGTTGGGACTGGATCATGCCAGCTATTTTAGGGGAAAACGGGCGGAGAGGAAAGGGAGATTGGAGATTAGAGACTGGAGATTATGAGCAATTTAAGCGCCAATCTCCGATCTCCAGTCTCCAATCTCTAGGTTTAGCGTCTGCGGCGGTTATTGCGCCGATTGCGGAAATCTTCCATCTTCTTGGACAATGTTTGCCGGATGAGGATGGGGCGCAGTTTTTGCCACTGAGTTAACGGGCTAAAACCTTCTTCAAACGCTTTGGCGGCGCTGAATTGCTTGAGGACAAACTGTTTGGTCAGGGTGCGGATCGGTTCTTTGCCTTCGGGAACGGCCGTAACCAACAACTCCGCCTGTTCATACGGGGTGTAGGCAGAGCCAGTAGAAAGGCCAAGCCAACCAGCCCAGCTGCGCAGGCGCGAGAAGCTCTTATCCACATCGCCTTCCACCCGCTTGTTCATCTCATTGGCGGTGTAAGAAAGCACCACCGCAACCAGCAACACCAGGGCTGCACCAATCGCCTGCCACACCGGAAATGTCTCCCAAAACGTAGGTTCGGCCGCAGCGGCAGCCTCTTCTTCGGCCAGCAAATCGGCCAACAGATCTTCATTAAGCGCCGGATCATTGGGGTTTTCCAGGTCTTCACCCAGCAGCTCTTCGCGGTTTAGCAGCGCCTGTGATGAAAAATTACTAAACGCATCGCCGCCACCACCGCTTTCATCAACTGTTTCGGGGCGATCCCAGGCAGGAACAGATGCCGTTGGCTCAAACTGAATCCAGCCATACTCAGGGAAAAAGACCTCTACCCAGGTGTGCGAATTGCTGGCCTGCACCCGATACGAACTTGTTTCTGGGTCAAAGCTGCCCTGGGCATAGCCGCCCACCACGCGGGCAGGCACCCCTTGCGAGCGCAGCATCACGGCCATTGCCGATGCGTAATAGTTACAATACGCTTCCTGGCTAACAAACAAAGTGTAATGCACGGGATCGATCCCGTCTGGTGTGGCCTGAATCTGATCGTTGTAAACAATGTTTTCCCGCAAATAATCGCGGACGGCAATCGCTTTATCAAAAGGATTATCGTGCGGGGCAGTTAGTTCTTCCGCTAAATCCAATGTTTCTGGCGTGATGCTGTCTGGCAGTTGCAGGTAGATTTGTCGCACCCAATCGGGGTATTCCGTGCTGGCATCGCGCAAACTGGAGGCGTCGGCCAACGACAGGCGCGAAGTCACCTCGTATTGATCGCCTAACTGCAATACAAATTTGGCGCGCACCTGGCTCACCAACTGGTTTCCGTTGGTGTCGCGGCTGGCGTACACGTTGATGGGACGATCAACATCGATGATGTCTGGAGCGCCGTAAATCAGGCTGGAGTTTGGCAGGTAAGAAATGACCGTTTGGGTAATCACCTCGCGGTCGGCGGTAAAAGGAAGATTGATGGGGCCTTCATCGGGAAAATGTTCGGTGAATGGATCATCCAGGCTATCCCAGCCACCGCCGTCTTTGTAGGTATGGTACACCTTGGCCTGCCAATACACGTAGGGCAGCTCACGCGGCACGATGATGTCCATAACGGCCGTATTCCCCACCGTCCTCGGCCCCCCCAACACCAGCGTATCCTGATACGGATCCGTCGTGTTGGTGCCATAGGTGCGCAGCGCCGAAAACATGCGCGTCCAGTTATCCTGAAACTCACGCCAGGGGCCGCGTGCCCCATTCAGGGCATCCCCCACGGTGGCGCTGGCCGAAAGCGGGGGCAGGCCCCAGGCAAACACCAGGGCCAGCAGCGAGGCAATAAACCCAGCCCGTACAAAATTAAACCAGATGCGCTTTTCATAGCGCACCGAGCTGGCCAGCCAGCCTTTTTCTTGTTCAACCAGGTAAGTTCGGGCCACAAACAGCATGGCCAGCAGCAGGTACAAAGCCAGATACATTTGCAGCGGGCGCGGCCCGGCATAGTAATAAACTACGCTGAGCAAAACCAGCCCCGTGGGAATAACCACCCGCCAAACGCGCGGCAGCCGGAAGGTGTACCAGGCAGCCGTATAACCTAATCCCCAATAAATGAGCGAGGTTTGGAAGACAAAGATCAGTCCATCGCGGCTGGTGCCGCCGCTAACCAGCTTTTGCAGCCAGATTAATTGGCGGCTGATAATGCCATCTGTGGGGTGCAAAATGCGGTCACGCCAGGGCATCCCGGCAAAGGTGTCTACCGTGCCCACGATCAAGAAAACGGCAAAAAGACCGTAAACCAGAGAAAACAGGTGTGCGTTATTGGGGGTAAAGCGACTTTTGGCCAGCAGGGTGCCAGCCAGGATGGCGATGGTGCCTACCAATGGAATAACATGTAAGCCAAAAATGAGGTCTGCCTGGGCAATGGCCATTGCCGAAACCATAATCATTGCCCACAGCAAGATTAATGTTGACCAGCCTTCTTCTAATTTTGGTCGAATGCGCATATTCTTTTCCCTGGCGTTTCAGTTGAATTTCTTCTTCTCGCAGGGAATTATAAACGGTTGTCACCAAAATGACACTTAAATAATCAATGTTTCATCGACGTTTAATCTACAGGACGACGCCGGGGAACGGCCGTATCCCCACGAACCATTCCCCCCTTGCGCCAATATCGCACCCCAAACCAAATAACAATCATGGCAACGGCAGCTCCGGCCAACCAAGGCCAATAAGAAGGCGGCTGAACTGCCAAGGGGAACGCAAGCTGCCCGCTGCCATCGCTCCCAGCAACCTCAATTTGCATTTCATAGCTTCCGGCGGGCACCCCATCTAAATCTGCTTCATAGAAAAGGCGGTTGACTGACTGCTCTGTGGTGGCGGCAGCAGTTGTAACGGGCTGGCTGTTTTCATTGAGGATGGTGACGGTTACGGCCGTATCCAACACTGGCTCCCCCGTTGCGGCACGCGCAATGCCCACCGTCACGTGAATAGCTTGCCCAGCCTGCGCCGTGGGCGGATTGCTCCACACAGAAACCAAATAGTCGCCAATTGGCGCATTGCTAATTTGCAGCTCACCGCCGCCGTGGGCCAGTATCACTTGCCTGGGTATCAAACAGGCAATGATTAAAAATAAGAGGAACACAAAGTTGCACAGAGAAAAGCGAGAAACAAGCTGTTTAATCTGCGAAATCTGCTGATTTTCTTTCATGATTGTAAGCTTAATCCGTTGGCGGCGACGGCCGTTCCCGTTCCGAACGGCGCACAAACACCAAATACAGCCCCCCCGTCAGCACGCAAAAAATAAACCACTGCCAGGCATAGCTTTGATGTGGCCCTTCCGATAAATCAACCTCGCGGGCAGCGTGCAGCGGTGGCTCCAATTCAACATCCTGCGTAGGGGATTCAACCAAAATCAGCGGCAGCAGCCTGTAGGGCAGTGCGGCTTGCAGCGCCTCAAGATCGGTGCGGTAAATTTCTTTTGGGGCAATCTCAGGGGAATCGCCTCGCCTTGGCTGGCCCAGCGCCAGGTAGCCAGCTACCTGCACGTCTCCCGTCTCCGTTTGGTATTTGGCCAGCTGCCCCGCCTCATACTCCGCCTGCGGCACCCAACCACGATGAACGAGAACGGCCGTGTTGTCCAATTCAGCAATGAGCAGCGGCGTCACCAAGGCCACGCCAGGCCGCCCTTGCCATGATTGCAGCAACAAAATCCGCTCCTGAGCAAAATCATACTGCCCTCTCACCATTGCCAGCCGGTTTTCTAGGGATACGGCCGTGTCCGGCAGCGGTTCTTCCAAATCCAGCGAGGGCGAGTCTAGCACAGCCCGCAATTGCTCATTTTGAACCCGCCGCTCTGCCAGCCGGTCCAACTGCCAGATGCCCAAACGCGCAAACAGCCCCATAGCAAATAGCACCAGCAGCGTGCCGCCCAGCCAACGGCGGCTAAATAAGGTTTTCAGTAAGTGCATGATTTGGCTCTATCCCCTTCAACCTTCCCTACTGCTTTAGGCCAGGGGCGGCAATCGCCTGCTCCGTCGCCCACTCAGATTCCGGCAAGTGTGGTTTGCGATCTTCCTGGCTCAAAAAACGGCCGATTAAAATCAGGGCGGCAATAATGTACATCATGCTGCCCGGCACCCACATGATTACCCCACCCAGCTGCTGATCCATCAGCACATCAAAGCCCCACAGGCGGGGAACCGATTCATAATAGGAATAATAGCCCTGCTCGGCAAAGGCCAGCACCACACCCGTGAGCATGTTTGGCGGCACCACAGACATCACCAGGCCAATGCGGCCCAGCAGGCCAAACTGCTTGTGAATGCGCGGCCCAGCCCCGGTGAGATGCCACCAGAGCAGCACGCTGGCAATAAAAAAGGTGAGGTGCTCCACATTATGCACCCACTCGAAGCGCAAAGCCGCGTTGTACATATTGGGATCATGCCAGCCAATGAGCGACACCACCCACACCATCCAGATGATGCCCGGCTGGGTAAGGGTGCGCAGCCAGCGCCGAAAGCCGGACTTCCGGTGCAGCGCCTGGCTAAACAGCGCCCCCACCTTGCGCCGCAAGCCCGTGGGCAGCCCCCACAGCACAAATGGCATGGGGTTGGCCACCAGCAGCAGCGGCGGGGCAATCATGATCAGCAGCAAGTGCTGCACCATGTGCATAAAAAAGAGCTGCTGCCCCAAGGCGTCGATGGGGGAAAGCAGAGCCAGGGCCACAGAAAAAAGCCCAACCCAGTAGGCCGCCAACCGCCAGCCTACGGCCAACCGCCAGCGGGAGCGAACGGCGCGCCGGTATTGGCGCGCACCGCTTTGTGAACGCTGACGCAGCTGCCGCCACCCCCTAGAATAAAGCGTCCCGGCCAGGGCCAGGACGACAATTACTTCGATTTTCCAATCCCAGGAGAGTAAGATCGCCTTTAGGATAGGATCCATGTTGGTTTACTCGCTTGTGGCGTTTGGTGTTAGCTGTGAACGGCCGTACCAATCAAATACAGCGCCGGATAGAAAAACACCCACACCACATCTACGTAATGCCAATAAATGGCGCAAGCCTCCACACCCCAATGCTTCTCTGGTGAAAAATGTCCCTTGCGGCCTAAATTCCAGGTAATTAAAATCAAAATGATGCCGCTCAGCACATGCAAAGCGTGCATCCCCGTCATGGCAAAGAACACACCACCAAAAACGCCGTCACTGGGTTTAAGATGGCCAAACCACTCAATGCCAAACAGGTTTAGTTCAAGGCCAAAGATATTCCACTCCAGCACCACCACGCCAATGAAGAAGATCAAGCCAAAAACGGCCGCAAGCATGTAGCTGTTCAAAAACGTCTTACGATCATCATGCTCCATGGCTGTCTCGCCACGGAACACAAAAAAGCTGCTGACCAACAGCACGGTGGTGGTAATAAAACCAAGCCCCTGGCTCAATTCTGGCCGCTCGCCACCCCACAAATAAAACCGGGCGGCTAACAGCGCCAAAAACAGGAATATCTCTGAAATACAAAACAACCACAGCCCCAGCCGGTTTGCCCGCAGCTGCTGTGGCCAGGACAATTCGTGGCTGTGTGCATGGCCATCATGATGCGCTTCTGCCGTCGCTGAACTCATCAATGACTCTCCTCACGCCATAAGCGATACACATGCATAAAAAAGTAAACAATCAAAGCTGCTTTAACCAAAGCAATAATTAGCAGCAAAACCGTAATCGGCGTTTCTAACCCGCCAACAATCGATTCTGCAATTGTCAGAACCAGCAAAGCCAGAAAAACATAAAGGCCTGTGCGCTGAGCAGATGCTTTTACCTCACTCACGTCATTTTCTCCTTAATCCCCAGCAGCGGCTGGTGCCATATTCACATATTCCGACGATGCCAAACCATAATCATATGGGTCACCCACAACCTCAAAGGGCGTATCGTAGTTAAACTCAGGAATGGGCGTAGGCGTTTGCCATTCTGGCGAACGCGACCGCCACGGATTTGTATCTGCCACCGGTTCCGTGCGGGCGCTGGCAATAAAATTGTATACCATAATCAACAACGACCAGCCAATCACTAAAGCCGTCAGGGTGATTAAAATTTGCGTATTGCCAATGCCTAAACTTGGTTCGTAGTCAGCATAGCGACGATTCATGCCCATAATCCCCGCACTCATCTGGCCAAAGCTCATTACCCAGAAGCCCGGCACCATCAGCCAAAAATGCAGCTTGCCCAACGATTCCTTATACATGTGGCCCGTGATTTTTGGATACCAATAGTACAGTGCGGCACAGAAGGGAAAGATAAAGCCCCCAAACATCGTGGCGTGGAAATGGCCCACGACCCAATAGCTATCGTGCAAATGCATGTCAGTGGGAATCGTACCGAGAATTGGCCCAGTGACCCCACCGATCAGGAACACAGAGATGGAACCCAGCACAAACAGCATCGGTGTTTCAAAAGAGAGCTTGCCTTCCCAAATAGTGGCCACCCAGCTAAAGAATTTAACGCCGGTGGGGATGGCGACAAACATGGTTGAAATCATAAATGGAATGCGCAGCGCATCGCTCATGCCAGACACAAACATATGGTGTGCCCAGACTAAAAAGCCAACCAGAGCAATGCCCAGGCTCGATAAAGCAATCCAGCGGTAGCCAAACAGCGGCTTGCGAGAGAATACTGGCAGCAGTTCACTGATGACGCCTAACCCTGGCAAGACAAACACGTACACCACCGGATGCGAGTAAAACCAGAATAAATGCTGGTACAAGATGGGATCGCCCCCATTTGCCGGGTCAAAGAAGGTAAAGCCTAGCGTACGTTCGGCAATGGTCATGCTCAAGGCGACACCAACGGTTTGGGTAGCGGTGAACTGAATTAGGGCAGCGGCTACAGCAGCCCACACAAAGATGGGCATACGGAACAAGCTCATTCCCTTAGCCCGCATGGTAATTGTTGAAACGATGATGTTGATGGCGCTGGCAATGGATGAAAAACCATTCATGTAAAAGCCAAGCAAGAAAAGCTGCACGCCCAAGGGTGCGCGGAGCGAAAGCGGTGCATAGCCTACCCAGCCAGTATCCCAGCCGCCAATGGCCATACCGGCCAGAATTAGCACAATGGAAGGGACACCAATCCAGTAACTGAAGGCATTCAAGCGGGGGAAGGCCATGTCTGAAGCGCCAATCATGAGCGGTACCAGGTAGTTGCTCATGGCTCCGACGCCTAGCAAGATGCTGGCAATCATCACAATGCCGTGGGCGCTAAACAGGGTGTTGTACTGTTCAAAATTTAGGAATTGCATACCTGGCTGGGCAAGCTCCAGCCGGAAGATGATGGCAAAAATACCGCCAACAAACAGCACCAGGATGCTGGTAACGCCGTATTGGATACCAATAACTTTGTGGTTTACATCGACAGAGAGGTAGCGAAACCATTCGGGTTTGCCTTCTGGTGCGCCATGCTTGAGGGGCGTTTTGTGTCCACCAACCCACAGCATCCAGTCTGTCAGGACGCCAGCGCCCATCAGCGAGCCAATGACGCTTAGAATTGCGCCAAAGACGACGGCTGGTTCGTTGAGCAAGCCAGTTTCTAAACCGGCCAGAGCGCGAATGCCGTTGACCAGGCCGTTGCCAATGAAGAAGGCGGTGACTTGCCCAACCAGCCCCCAGACAAAGGAGGTTTCGGAGGCAAAGTAGAGGAAGCGACCTAACCGGGTATTTTGGAACAAGCCCAAACCGCTGCCCAGCCCCACAACCACATGCCCTAGAATGAGCAGCACGGAAATGACGTTGATGAGTACTGGATAGATGGAATCAAGTACGGCCGTTGGTATCAGCAAGAATTGCAGCAGGAATTTTACAAAGTTGGCAACTGGCTCCAAGGTAAATACAGCTTGTACCAAGGCTGCCAGAATAAAGCCCACAACCCCGCCAAAAACGGCCGCAACCAGGGCAAACGCAAATCTTGAACGAACGATTTTCAAAATTGTAGTCATAGAATCTCTTCCTTAAAACAAACTACTGGTCCAACGTTTGCATAAAGGCAATCAGATCAGCAATTACGTCTAACTCAGCCCCTTCACTGGCCAATATTTGCGCCTCAAGATCAGGAATTCGTGTATCATAATTTTGCGCCGACATAACACCGGGGTTAAACCCTTGCACAATTTGCGCATCGGGATTAAGAATCGAGGTACGAATGTACTCTTCGTCAACTACGATCGTGGTGCCGTCAGTGAGTAATTCTTCCCGCATCCAGATGCCCTGCCACGTAGGACCAGCCCCAGCAGCCCCATCCAGAGAGTGGCAGCCACTGCAACCTAGCTCAACATAGAACTGCTGTCCGCGCTCTTCTGCAGACAAATCTGAGTAGCGGAAAGAGGAATCAATGAGAAATTGCTCAAAGTCTGCCTGCGACACAACTTCCACATCGGCCAACATTTGGGAATGGCTTGTGCCGCAAATTTCGGCGCAGCGTAGGCGATAGTCGCCAATTTTTGTGGGCGTGATGCGCAACTGCTTCGTTTCGCCAGGAACCAAATCTTGCTTAACCCGAAATTCTGGCACCCAAAACGAGTGCAGCACATCGGCCGATTCAAGTTCTAACAAAATAGGCTGCCCTACTGGCACCACCAACCGGTTTGACTTGATATCCTGTTCAGGATATTCAAAGCTCCATGACCACTGCTGGCCAATGACAGAGACAACCAATTCGTTTTCTTGTGCGCTGGTGATGTCACCCAGAACAACGGTGCCATAAATGCCAAATCCCACAACAACAATGGTGGGAATGACTGTCCAGGCGATTTCTAGACCCGTATGACCATGAACATGGGGGCCATCTTCGAGATCATCAGGTCGGCGACGGAAGACCACAACAGAGTAGAGCATCATCACCATGATAAAGGCAAACAAGAAGGCCATCATAATGAAATGGCTTTGAAACATTGTGTCAATGGGGCCAGCCTGTGAGCTTGCAGGGGTGGGCAAGGTAAACATCCACCGAAACAAGAAGTACAACCCTGTCGCAGTTACAAGTGTAAGCGCAGCAACTGAGATGACGTGCTTGAGTTTTCCCATAGCTTTTTTCTATCCCTCAAAATGTTTTACAGAATGAATCGATTTTCAGCAGTTTTTTACACGGCACCTCAGGCAGGTGCGTTGATGTAGGCCATGAGGCCAATGCCCAGGCCGAGCATGATGAGTCCGGTAATAAGTACAGCGATAAAATCCCAGGGAATTTTACCGGAATCGGTGGCGTCGATGGCTTCGATGCGCTGTGGGCGCAAACGAATACCGAGCACAATGAGAGCAATGATGGCAGAAACGATAAAAACAGGCGAGGTGACGTTAACAATACGGCCGTCTACCTCTGTAGTGCCTTCGGGGAAAAAGTTACGCACAACAACCATTGTGCCAAACCCGACAAACATCAGGGTGATGAGCGTATTGCTAACGACGGACCAGCGAGGCATTTTGTGCGATGGCTGCGGATCGGTTGTACGGCCGTCTCGCATCTTCTTCACGTCCTCTTTCATCTTCTGCTCCAGCGCCTGCTGATGCTGCTGGTAAGCTTCCGCTTGCAGTGTGTTGTCCCGAATGCCAGAAATTAGTTTGATCAGGAACGACAGCCCGCCGCCAACACCCACAATCAGGGCAACAACCAGACCTGTTACCACCCCCACCGCCACCAGCGGTGAGAGCGTATCGGGCAGGGCATCTGCGGCTGAAGCCAGCGGCCCAGCAGCCAGCGCTGTTTTCATTGCATCCAGGTGAATTGGTTCTGGTTCATAGGGGATTCGGGTAGAAGGGCCACCACCAAAGGTAGGCAGTTCAAAGGCATTGGCCAAGGCCGGCCATACGGCCGTTACCAATGCAAACACAATCAACAGACCAAGTAGCGGCACCCATGTTTTCCATGACTCAGGTTTGTTCAAGAGTTCTTCTCCTGCCGGGGTCTCACAAAACAACCGTTTTTTGCGAGATGACTCCGGTCGCCAAAATGCGGGTTTTTAGCTAAATACACAAAAGAGGCCAAAAGTAATTACGAAACCGCCCTTTTGCATAGAAATATACTTTGAGCAAAGCGAAATTGAGTTGTTTTGCCTCGTTTGTGGATTTTAGCACAATCTATTGTTTCGCCAAACGGATGTTGCTGAAAATTTGCCTGGCCAAATCGACCTTATTTCTCCAAATTCATCATCACCAATGGCAATAAGTGGAGAATAAAAAGCCCTCTAAAAACAATCATCTTATTTGAGCTTTTTGTTCTCCTGAAAGTAAATCACAGGTTTCACTCAGGTTTTTAAGCAACTTTTCGTAATTTACGAAACCAGCCTGGCAGTTTAACGTTTGCGAGAAAACGGCCGTCTAAACAAAACGGATCGGCTGGGTGCAGGCGAAGGGGGCGAACTCCCATTTCGCCCATGCAAATCCTCACGCAGCGACAGCAAGGTACGATGATACAACGACTTGATAGCCCCCTCACTGCGCCCCATAATATCCCCAATCTCCGCATTAGACAGGCGCTCGACAAACTTCAAAATTAATAATTCTTGCCGGTCTGACGGCAAGCGCCGAATAGCCGACAACAGCAAAGTTTTATCTTCCATTAGCTGCGTAGCAAACTCCGGGCTTTCATCCCCTACGTGCCAATGAGTAATGTCGTCCAAAGCCACAATTTGGCGACGACTGTGATCCCGATGCCAGTTAGCCACCAAATTATGCGCAATACGGTACAGCCAGGCAGAAAATGGCACGCCCTGATCTTTGTAGCGAGGAATATGCTTCATCGCCCGCACAAAAATCTTGGCGGTTAAATCTTCAGCATCAGCCACGTTGCCCGTACGATAGTAGACATAATTATAAATACGATCAACGTAAAGCTCATAAAGCTGGCCAAACGCTTCTTTATCTTCTTTGGCACGCTCAATCAGCGCTTTCTCATCAATGGGTGAACTCAACGGTGCCTCTTCCTGCTGCCAACCTTGTCGGCGTTGCCGCTACCACTATAAAAACACTGTTTCCAGGTTTCAATATTTATGAATGGTTTCTACGGTTGCCTATTGCGGGATTGCAGTATAGCAGAAGCGACATCACCTGCCTAACAAATTTCAGCCACCCAGCGCCACTGCCCAGGAAAGCTGCGTTTATAAATGGGGTGTTAATCGTTGACGAATCGTGCTTGACGGCCGTTTCTCACATCGATATGCTCCACCCCTATGGCGCAAAATCCAGACACCCTCAGCAGCAACACGCAATCCGGCAGCAGCCTGCTCGGCTCTTTTTTGCTGCTGATTGTCGTGCTGTTTTTGGCGGGGGCCGTTCTAAACCAAGGGGAACCAGCGGAAACGGCCGTTGCCGTTGCCAATACCGCCACACCAGAAACCAACGTCCTGGCCACAGCCCCCCCAACCCCCACCATTGCCAATACCGCCACCCCCACAAACACAGCCACGCCTACACAAACAGCCACACCAACCACAACCCCCACCATCACCCCGTCGCCCACACCGAGCATCACACCCAATCCGGCCTGGACGGCCACTGCCACCCTGCCACCCCCACCGCTGCCCACACCGCAGGACGGCATCAGCCAAACGCTGCGTGTGCCAATTCTCATGTACCATTACGTCAGCATTCCGCCAGAAACCGCCGACGTTTACCGCGTCGATCTTTCCGTTTCGCCAGACAATTTCCAGGCCCAAATGCAATATTTGGCTGACAATGGCCACACGCCCATCGACCTCTACACGCTGTCCCGCGCCATCACCAATCACGAGCCGCTGCCCGCCAAGCCCGTTGTGCTCACTTTTGACGATGGCTACCTGGACCATTACCAAATGGTTTACCCCATTTTGCAGCAGTTTGGCTTTGGCGCGACCTTCTTTATTCCCACAGAATTTATTGATAACAATCGCTCTGGCTACATGAGCTGGGCCATGATTGAAGAAATGGCCGCCGCCGGACACCGCTTTGAGCCACATTCACGCACCCATCCAGATTTACGCGCCCGCGATAGTGACTACCTTGTTTGGGAAATTCTAGGGCCGCAGGAAACGCTGGCAGCCCACATCGGCTACACGCCCCGCTACTTTGCTTACCCGTCTGGCCGGTACGATGACAATGTGCTGTCGATGATGCATCGCCTGGACTTTTGGGGCGGGGTTACCACGGGAGCCGGAGCCGAGGTTGGGTTTACAAACCGGTACGAGTGGCCACGCCTGCGCCTGCGTAACAACACGCCAATGGGGGAATTCATCGATTTGGTGAATCTAAACTTTGAAGAATAAACGGGCTTGCCGGTAGCCTAACGGCCGTTAACAAAAAATCTATACTTCTCCGATGATCTTCTAACATTGCGCATATATTTTTCTTACATTCCTGGACAAAAATAAGCTCCGTAACTTGAAACAAAACAAATCAAAACCAATACCCTTGGCAGAATTTTTGTAGAGATAAGGAGTGTAAGCAAAATGACAAAAGTAGTTCGTTGGACCCCGATGAATCCCGTAAATTTATTTAATGAGTTTGATCGTTTGTTTGAACGGCCGTACAGTCGCCCCGCAACTGAGTGGAGCATGGCTTTAGATGTGGCTGAAAAAGATGACAACTACATCGTCACCGCCACCATACCCGGCATTAACCCAGACGACATTGAAATTGTTTTGGAAGATGACGTGCTGACCTTAAAAGGCGAAATCCACAGCGACGAAGAAACCGAAGATGTAAAATATCATGTACGCGAACGTCGCTACGGCGCTTTTAGCCGCAGCATCCGCTTCCCGGTAACCGTAAATGGCGACGCTGTCGAGGCCAGCTACAACAATGGCATTCTTAGCCTCAATATTCCCAAGGCGGAAGCCGTAAAGCCAAAACGCATTACGATCAACGCTAGCTAAGTTTTACGGCTTTTCAGTTTACATAAATAAAAAGAGCGCGTTCAAAATAACGCGCTCTTTTCGTTTAACCAATTGCTCAGATGAGATATTGGCAAAAAGCATTTCCAGGATTTGCTCAATCGCCTGACTGGAAGTGAGCCAACAACAGGACTCGCCATTCATCAATAAAGGCAGCATACCGTTCCGCGCTAAATTCGGCGATGAACTTTTCCCCAGCTGCCGACAAAGCCGTGTATTTATAAGTCACCTGCACCCTGGTTTTGGCAGATTCTAGCTCTGTACACACTACGCTTACCACACCTACCTTTTCTTCCGGTTCAACTCTATAAAATTGCACGCTGTACAGATCAGGGTCAAAGCTTTTCACAATCCAGATTGCCTGTTTGGCATTGTGATCGTGCGTCGTCGTGAGAAAGACGTAATCTTCAGACAGTTCTGTCGTTCCCATCACATTTTGGTAATCCCAGCCGGGCACCCACAGCTTTTCCCCTTCTGGGCTAAACAATGG
>JACKBR010000075.1 GCA_020634495.1 Ardenticatenaceae bacterium
TGCGGATTTTCATTTATGGTGTTGAGCTTGCGCTCATGAAGTCTCTTCTGCTTCAGAACGGTTTACCAGTTGCAGATAGATTTCTTCCAGTGAATGGCGCAGTTCCCCCACAAACTGTATGTTTTGCTCGCCTTCAACCAATAGGCGAATCATGGTGGGGTTATGCTGTTCTGGATCATCAACTGCTACCAGCAGCTTGTTTTCATGGGCTTCAATCTTTTTCACAAACGGCAAATTTTGTAGGATGGGCAAGGCGGGTACGGCCGTTTCTGCCAGATGAAACACAACCTGACGGCCGTACAGCTGTTGGCGCAATCCTTCTGGCGTGTCCAGAACCCGCAGGCGCGAATTAAACACCGCCACCCGGTCACACAGCCGGTCTGCCTCATCTAGATTGTGCGTTGTTAGAAAAATGGTGCGCCCTTGCTCTTTCACCTCACCAATAAAATCGCGCACCAGCCGCGATGCCTCCGGGTCTAGCCCAGCCGTTGGCTCATCCAAAAAGAGCAGGCGCGGCTCGTGCAGCAGGGCACGGGCTATGGCCAGTTTTTGCCGCATTCCTTTGCTAAATGTTCCGGCAGCATCATCTCGACGCTCCCAAAGTCCCAGCAGTCGCAAATATTTTTCTACCTGCCCGGCAATATCCGGCACTTCGTACAGCCGGGCATAAATGGCCAGGTTCTTGTAGGCAGACAATCTCTCGTACATGCCTGGCGTTTCGGTGAGAATGCCCACATTGCGCCGAATTTCAATGTCCGCCTCCCCCAGCCGGTGACCCATCAAAACGGCCGTACCCGCCGTGGGCGCAATCAGGCTGGTGAGCATACGCACCGTGGTGGTTTTCCCCGCGCCATTTGGCCCCAAAAAGCCAAACACCTCTCCTTCTGGAATGGTGAGGGTGAGACGGTCAACGGCCGTATTGTCGCCAAACTTTTTAGTTAAATTGCTTGTTTCAATCATGACCCACTTACCATATTCGCTATGCGAAACTAATTGGAATATTTGCTTTTTTCCAAAGAATGAACAGACACGTCCAAAGCCTTCAGCGGCGCTAATGCTGGCAGCGGCTGCACCACTTCCTCTGGTTCTGGCACGCGCAACCCAAAAACAATGCCCAGACTCAGCAAACTCAGCACTCCCAGCACCGTTTCCGCCATAATGCCCCCCCAAACCGAGACCACATAAACCAATGCCCCATCCACCAAAGCGTGCCACAAAATGCCCGCAGCAAGCCAGCGCAGCTTTTGCCGAACCAGGGCTTGCAGCACCAACAAGGTGGCAGCCAGATGCACCATCAAGACAAAAACACGCTCCAAAGCGCCCTGCACGGCCATCGACGGCGACACGCTAAACAAAGCCTCAATTTGCTGATCGACCAACGGGAGCTGCTCGGCTGGAACAGTTGCCAATATTCCCTGAAAATGCCCTTCTTTCAGGCCAAATAAAATAACAAAGTTAATCAAGCCCAAAACGCCAAGCAAAATTGCTTCAATTCCACCATGCCCCATCCCCACCATCAACCCTTGCCGCCAACTACGCGCCCGCCGCGCCCAAAATCGCAGGCTCAAATAACGAGCCACGCCTTCAAAAGTCCCGGCCGACAGCCCCAAAAAGAGGGAAAGTACCAACAAACTGCTATCTTCAAGCCAGCCCGACTGCTGCAAAACATACCAATTAAAAGGCAAATGCCCTACTTGGGACAACACAAAGGCAACAGCCCCTATGCCGAACAATTCCCACCCCACTCGCTGCGTCACAGCAATTTTTCGGGCCAGGACAATGGGCACCACAATCATCAATAGGAAGTTGAGCGTCAACAACAGGGTAATCATTCCACACCTCACTTCTTCACAGCAGAATTGTAGCACGATTTTAGGCAACCCGCGTTTGATTCGCCCACGGGTAAACGCATATCACGCTGTTTATTTTTGGCCGCTCCGCTATAATGGCGCGGTTGCCTTGCGTGCTTTACGCGGGTGACTGGTTTGCTATGAACACGGCCGTTTCCGCCCAAATCAGGAGTGTCCATCATGGATGATACTGCACTAAACTTCCCCCCAACCGAAGAGATAGAACAATTAGTTGCCGAAGGGAAATTAACGGTTTTACAGGCGATCCTGGAGCGGATTCACCCGGCTGATATTGCAGCATTGCTTGACGAATTGGAGGCGGATACGGCCGTTGTCCTCTTCGAACTGCTCCCCGTAGAAATTGCCAGTGAAGTGCTGGATGAAACTGGCGGGCAAATACGCCAGGAATTGGTAGAAAAAGTCGATGATGAACGGCTGGCTGACCTGCTCGACGAGCTGCCGATGGACGATGCCGCCGAATTCCTGGAAGACCTACCAGACGAAATTTCTGACCGGCTGATCGGCCTCATGGAGCCAGAAGAAGCCGCCGAAGTGCAAGAGCTGCTGGGCTACGAAGATGAAACCGCCGGCCGCCTGATGACCCGCGATGTTGTTGCCCTGCGCCGCCAATGGACCGTCAGCGAAACATTTGACTACTTGCGCTCCCTGGAAGATGCCGAAACACTCCATTACCTCTACGTGGTAGACCGCGACAACAAACTTATCGGTGTCGTGCCGCTGCGCAAGCTCATTCTGTCCCAGCCCGACCACACCATAGATTCCATCATGAGCAGCGAGGTTGTTTCTATCCTCGCCTCAGCCGACCAGGAAGAATTGGCCGAACTCGTTTCTCGCTACGACTACTTTGTAGTCCCTGTCGTCAGCGACACAAACGAGCTTCTAGGCGTTGTTACCGTGGATGATGTGCTAGACATTTTTGAAGAAGAAGTCACGGAAGATATTCAGCGGCTTGGTGGTTCTGAACCGCTTGATCAGCCCTATTTCGCCGTTTCTGCCTTCCAAATTGTACGTAAGCGCATTGGCTGGCTTCTGCTGCTTTTTGTCGCCTCAACGCTGTCTGGCGAAGTCATTCGTTTTTTCCAAAACGAATTAGACCTGGTCGTTGCCCTGGGATTTTTCATTACGCTCATCACCGGCACAGGGGGGAATGCCGGTTCGCAAACGGTAGCCACCATCATCCGCGCCATCACCCTGGATGAAGTGCGTTTAAGCAACCTCACCGATGCCTGGCGGCGCGAGGTGACCGTGGGGCTTTTGCTGGGTCTGGTAATGGGGGCTGTGGGCATTGTGCGTGCCTTGCTGTGGCACACAGGCTTTGAAGTTGCCCTGGTTGTTGCGCTGACGCTGCCCATCATCGTCATTTGGTCTACCACCGTCGCTACCGTCATTCCCATTTTGGCAGATCGCTTCCATATCGACCCTACCGTCATTAGTGGGCCAATGATCGCCACTATTGTGGATGCCACAGGCTTGTTGATCTATTTTTCGCTGGCTAAGTTCATTTTGGGGATTTAAGCAGCAATCGTTCGCTTTGCTCGGCAAGCCATGTCCTATTCTCATGCCATTTGTCACATGAATCCCAGACAAATATCACCTGACAGAATTGCCCCAATCCGCTAAACTGTTTCCATCTTATAGGAAGTGAGTACTAATCAACTCATTTCCATGAGCTAGAGGAAGCTCCGAGAAATTGGACGGTGCTTTGCCGAAGCGGAAGTGACTTGAGCATATTATTGAGCATTTCGTAAGAAATAGCCGGTAAGCTCAGGAAGCCAAAGCGAGACTTTCTAACAACAAGTGCATAATTTCCATTGTGAAATGTGTTCATGCAGTTGGAAAGAAAGGTCTAAAGGATGAGGGCGATGCTGCCTAAAAAGTAGCAGGTGCCAGGAATCTGGAGGACGCGGTGAAACAGCCAAACGGTTACTTGGAGCTCCTCGCATTTTTGGGAGATTGGCGCACTGGGCATTGCTTAGTGCGCTTTTTTATTTTGCGCTCTACCCCGTATTATTATTTTTTGGCTGAAAAACCTCTGGCTTTAGCAAACCAACAAAGGGCAAATTTCGGTATTTTCCCCGGTAATCAAGCCCATATCCCACCACAAACCGGTCTGGCAGATCGAATCCTTTATATTTAACTGGCATATCTATCAAGCGGCGGCGCGGCTTATTGAATAAAGCACACACTTCAACGCTGGCTGGCTCCCGCGCACGCAGGTTACGCAGCAGGTAGTTTAGCGTTAAGCCAGTGTCAATCATATCTTCGACAAACAATACATGGCGATCCTTGATGGATTCTTCTAAATCTTTTTCCAGCCGCACTAAACCACGCTCGCGTGTCTCGGCTGAGTAGCTGGCAATGGCTAAAAAATCAATTTCTACGGGAATGGTAATGGCGCGGAGCAAATCGGCCATAAAGGGCACAACGCCTTTTAGCACGCCAACGATCAGGGGGAAACGGCCGTTATAATCCAAAGAAATCGCCTGCCCCATTTCATGCACCTTTGTCGCAATTTCATCGGCCGAAAATAACACCTCGCCAATACCGTCATTTAACTCTACAAACGCTTCCGGGGGCAAAAATCGATTCATGAGGATTGATCTTGGGCTTCTGTGCCTACAATGGGCGCGGCATGACCATCCAGGCCAAATTTAATCATCAAGTTACGTAAATCATCCCGCTTAAACAGCTTGATGTTAACCTCTGGATAAAGTTCTTTTAGCTGGCGAATTTTGCGGTTTTTGTGACGAATTAGCTTGGGGCGCAAGGTGGTTAACTCAATGTATAAATCCTGGGCAGGCAAATAAAAATCAGGAGAAAACGCTGTAGTCACATTGCCTGAATCATCCCAAACCAAAGGAAATGTACGTGGTTCATATTGCCATTCAATGCCATAATAATCGAGGATACGAGCAAATTCTTCTTCGATCTTATGGGCAAATGCGTGGTTAGATGGTGCTTCTGAGCTCAATTTGTTGCTCCAACAGGATGCTGAATAATGGTTGATAGTTGCCATTATAGCCAAAGAGCGGCCGTTCTGTAAATCGAACAATATTCTGGAGATCGTATGACCGATGGCCAATCACCCTGAAATTCCCCCAGCTTTAATCCAATTACTGCAAGAAGCGCAGCATGTGGCCATTCTTACCGGCGCTGGCATTTCGGCTGAAAGTGGCGTGCCAACGTTTCGGGAAGCCCAAACTGGCCTGTGGGCCAAATACGATCCCCAGCAACTGGCCACCCCGCAAGCCTTTCGGCAAAACCCTAAACTGGTATGGGAATGGTATACCTGGCGGCGGGAATTGGTAAGCCAGGCAGCACCCAATCCTGGACATTTGGCCCTGGTGAAATTGGCTGAGCTGCTGCCAACGGTCACGCTCATCACCCAAAACGTTGATGGCCTGCATCAACGAGCGGGCAGCCAGCAGGTTATTGGCTTGCACGGCAATATCATGGAAACCAAATGTTTTTCCCAGGAGCATTTGGTGGCCCACTGGCCAGACAGTGAAGAAGTGCCGCCACGGTGCCCTATTTGCGGCAGTTTTTTACGGCCGAATGTGGTCTGGTTTGGCGAAAGTCTCCCAGCACTGGCGCTGCACACGGCCGTTCAATCCGCAAAATCTTGCAACCTGTTTCTGGCAATCGGCACATCCGCCCTGGTACACCCGGCAGCCACGCTGCCGCTGATAGCTGTAGAAAGCGGAGCCACGCTTGTGGAGATCAATCCAGAGGTAACGCCCCTCACCCGCTGGGCCGATTTTGTCCTGGCTGGGCCAGCCGGAACGGTGCTCCCTCAGCTCGTAAGCGCATTGCAGGAATAATCCCGCCATCTGCTTTACATAAGCCAGCTTGTGGTTTATACTGGGGCCGTGAACGGCCGTTTCCCATTATTCAGGCGGCCAATGTAAGTTGATGACAAAAGCAGGTTCTGACGAAAAAATTGTTCCCTTGGGCGTCGTTTTTATCACGATTGGGTTCATTGCTGTTGGTCTGGCAGCCGCCATCTTGTTCATCCGACCGACGGTCAGCCAGGCGGCAGCGGCAAGCACTCCATTGCCTGTGGTCACGGTAGTCATTACACCAATTCCAGAAGCAACGGCCGTATCAGAAACGGGAACGGCCGTTAGCCAGGAAAACAACACCGAAATCACCCTACCGGCCAATGTCGTTTCCCTGAATGATGCTCCCCGTGGCACGTTAGACAACCAGCCACAGCGCATCGTCATTCCTAACCTGGACGTTGATGCACCTGTCGTGGATGTCGGGCTGGCAGCCCTTGAAACTGGTGGGGAAACCTATTATCAATGGCAGGTACCGGCAGCTTACGAGGCGGGTTGGCACAACACCAGCGCCCCGCTGGGGCAAGTTGGCAACACGGT
Organism: Ardenticatenaceae bacterium; assembly: GCA_020634495.1. The sequence goes on from JACKBR010000075.1 coordinate 6,251, forward strand.
TCTCAACGGGCATCATAATATTTTTGGAGAAGTGTTTGGTAAACTGGTTGATCTTGAAGTCGGGGCAGAAATAATTGTTTATGACAAAATAGGTTCCCACACGTATACCGTGGCCGATGTACAAATCTTGCCCGAACGAGATCAACCGCTAGAAGTGCGCGTGGAAAATGCTAGCTGGATACAACCAACAGCCGACGAACGACTCACTTTAGTAACCTGTTGGCCCCACAGCGATAATTCGCACCGGCTGATTGTGGTGGCTTTTCCCACCAATCCCAGCTCAAATTGATTGTTTGTCTTACTGTTTTAGGAGGTTCATGATGAAACAAACAAAACGTACCGGCTTGTTCATACTTTTGTTAAGCACCGCCCTGCTGCTGTTGGTTGGCGCAGTTCAGGCGCAAGAGAGTGACACAGGCTACATCACTGGGGCAGTATATTTAGATGTCAATGGTGATGGGAAGTGTATTGATACAGGTGTTGAAGGTGAAGTTCCAGTCGAAGGGGTTACGATTGAATTTGTCAGCAGTGATGAGGCAACCGTTGTAACTTTGACCACAGCCAATGATGGCACCTATGGCCTGGCTGATGCTGGCGAGAGCTATTGGCGCGTGACTGCCAAACCAGATGCAGCAAAATATATTGTGACGTCAGAAAATCCTCTCTATGCCCCGGTTTACCCAGACACAGGACTGGTACAAACCGATAACAATTTCTGTGTGAGTGATGGCACAACTTTTGGGAATGCGGTCATTATTTTGCCAGAGTCGGGCGCAGCCGCTGCCAATAACAGTGCGATGGTGGTGTGGATAACGGCCGTAATCGGCCTGGCTCTCATCGCTGTGGGCATCACCCTGGAAGTAAAAAGACGCGCTGCCTAATTACGTATCCCTCCCGCAAGTTTGCCCTATTCACATGACCAAACTTGCGGGAGTTTAATTTCTACTTACGGCAGCAGAAGCACCTTGCCTACATTCTGCCGATCCTGTAGATAATGGTGGGCCGCTGCCGCCTCGGCAAAAAGAAATGTGCGGTCAATTTTTGGCCGAAAGAGCGCCTCATCATACCAGGCCACAATTTGTTTCATCCACGGACGCATCATGTCCATCTGCTCCCACATCTGCGCCAAATTCACACCAATGACCGCCTTGTTATCGTTCATTAGCCGGAGCGGCGTATAAAAGGGAACCATAACCATGCCCCGAAACCAGGCCCACCAGGAGCGCCGCTTACCAGGTGCCAGGCTGCGCGTGCCAAAGTGAACCAAACGCCCTCCAGACATCAGCAAGCGATAATTTTTGGGCCAATGAATGCCACCAAGTGAATCCAGAACCAAATGCACCCCTTTTCCCCCCGTTAAATCCATAATCACCCGCTCATAATCCCTGTTGCGGTAATCGATAACGTGGTTTAAACCATGGTTTAATAAATAGTCGTGCTTGTCTGGTGAGGCCGTGCCAAAGGTTTCTGCCCCAAGAATACGGCACAGGTCTAGCACTGCCAGACCTACGCCACCCGCTGCGCCATGAATTAACACTTTATCCCCTGCTCGCAACGATCCCATCACTACCAACATCATGTAGGCTGTCAGGTAGGTCATGGGTAAAGCGGCTGCGTCCTGGGCATTCATCCAATCCAACCGCCGGAAAACTTGTTTGTACGGAACACAAACAACATTGCTATAACCGCCAAACCGGGTTAAGGCAAAAACAGCTTCTCCCTCTCGCAGGTCTGGCACGCCTTGCCCAACCAGGTCAATTTGGCCACTGACTTCATAGCCGGGCACGTAAGGCAGCCGGGGCGCATCTGGGTAAATGCCTATGCGGCCTAAAACATCATCATAATTCACCCCTGCGGCCTCTACCCGAATGCGAACCTCACCGCTGCGCGGAATAGGATCGGGTGCGTCTTGAAGCCGCAATGTCTCTGGTGGGCCAGCTTTTTGAATCCAAATTTGCTGCATAGGCTTATTATAACGCGGCTAAGACCTTATAGCTGCAAATTTCTGTCGTTAGACGAACCGTCAAAACTATTCGATAGCATCCTGACAATTTGGTAACACAAAACAGTCCTGTTCTTCACAAAATCTGGGGGCATTCTTTTTTAAACATTCTTTTGGCTTTTTCTATGTAAACCTGGCTAGTACCTAAGCGTGACCGAATTTCCGAGATGTGGTACCTAAGCGGGAGTGTTCCCACTTGTTGCAGAAAATAGAATTAGTTTAACGGTATTAACTTTTGTTTGATGAGCTATTCACTATGTGGCTTTGAGGAAAAACTATGACATATTCAGACAGATATTTACAGGAAACGGCCGCTTCCAACCAGGCAATTAGACAAATTCAAACAGAGGTCAAGGACGCCTTGGAATTGGTGATGGGAGATTCTTCACCTGAAATGCTAGACGAGATGGCTTCGATTTTCTTAGAAGATGCAGTGCCCCTAATCGATCAGATTAAAACGGGCTATGCAAACCAGGATTTTGTTTCAATTACGATGGCGGCACATGCCCTAAAAGGCAGCAGCGCCACAATTGGCCTGGCAAATTTCGCCAACATTTGCCTGGCAGTAGAAACAGGCGGCAAGCAAAATGAGGCCAATCTTGTTAGCCAGCAGCTGCCAATGCTGGAAACCGAATATGCCCAGATCAAAGAGGCTTTAAGCACATTTCTACTGTGAGTCATGTCTCCCCCCCAAATGGCCAATGAATCCACATAACGTATCCACATAAAGAATATGCAATCAAAAACGCTTTTGTATCAATTAGAAAAACTGGCACTTGATGATCAATCTCCTCCCTCACCTGAAAAGTGGCAGCTTTTTCTGCAACAAATCCACAGTGCATATAATGAGTACGAACAAAACCTCTCGGCAAATAAACTGATTAACGACCTATTGGCCAAGGCTTCCTCAATCTTAAACCCCATTGAAACATTAGAAATCATCTGTAGAGAGCTGGCGCAATATTTCGGCGTTCCGCAATCGGCCGTTGCCATGCTCAACCCAGAGGAAACGGAAGCTCATGTTGTGGCTGAATATTTAGAGGAAGGACGGCCGTCTGGCCTTGGCCTTGTTTTTTCTCTCGTGGATGATCAGGCCACTAAAATTGTATTAAAAACACACAAACCGCTGTTCATTCAAAATGTCCAAACGGACCCGCTTATGGAGTCTTCGCGGGAGGCATTGGCTTTTCGGGGCACCGTCACCATGATGATCGCCCCAATTATGGTCGGCGGAAAGGTGATTGGCACCTTTGGCTTAGATTCGCTGACGGAGCGTTGTTACACGCCATCAGATATTGATTTAATCAAACGTGCCATGACTACTGCCGGGCAGGTTTTGTCTAATGCCCAGCTTTACGCCAAGCTCCAAGATGAGCTTTATGCTCGTAAACAGGCCGAATCTGAACTCTCTTCGCTTTACCGGGCAGCTACCCAGTTGCTTACTTATACAAATTTAGAGGAATTGGCCCAGCAAATTGCGGACAATCTTGTTGATGAGTTTGACTTTGCCGATTGCAGTGTCTTGCTGCTAGACAATTTGGTTCAGCTTAAAAACGGAGCTGTCCCCCGGCAGGAGTGGGCAACAAATAAGCTAACCCGAAAAGCGTTTAAGGGCCATTATGAACATGACGTTGCTCCACTTATTCCATTGGACGGGCAAGGCTTAATAGCAACGGCCGTACGAACCAATCAGGTTATCTACAGCCCAGATGTCACCTTAGATTCCCGCTACTTGCCCTACGATAGCAAAACTATTACCGAACTCGTCATCCCCCTGCGGGTTGGGGAGCAAATTGTGGGCGCATTAGATATGCAAAGCCCAGAAAAAGATGCCTTCGACGGTCGAGCCATCGCCATTTCCCAAGTATTTGCCGAACATGCCAGCCTGGCTTTAATGAGCGGCCTGCTGAACAACCAGCTCCGCCAACGGGCTGAAGAGCTCTTTGAAGCCAAAGAAGCCGCAGAAAAAGCCAATAAGGCAAAATCTGCTTTCTTGGCCAACATGAGCCACGAAATTCGCACCCCGCTCAACGCCATTATTGGGCTGACTAACTTGCTGCTAGATACCAACCTAACAATAGAACAAAAGGACTTTGTTGAAACAACCCACCGCAGCGGTGAATCACTCCTCAGCATTCTGAACGATATTCTCGACTTCTCAAAAATTGAAGCAGACAAGCTAGAGCTTGAAGAACAGCCCTTTAATTTACGTCACTGCATTGAAGAATCCCTGGATTTGGTGGCGTCCAAAGCGGCCAGCAAAGGAATAAACCTCGCTTATCTTGTTGAGGAAGATGTGCCAACTTCCATTCAGGGCGATATCACCCGCCTGCGGCAAATTTTGGCAAATCTAATTGGCAATGCGGCAAAATTTACCAACGAAGGCGAAATTGTTGTGTTTGCCTCAAGCACGCTGCTGCCAAACGACAAACATGAGATTCACTTTGCTGTAAAAGACACCGGCATCGGAATCCCCCAAGATCGGCTAGACCGCTTATTTCAATCATTTAGCCAGGTAGACGCTTCGACCACCCGTCAATATGGGGGAACCGGCCTGGGCCTGGCCATTTCCAAGCGGCTAACAGAACTTATGGGTGGCAAAATGTGGGTAGAAAGTGAAGTAGGCAAGGGCTCAATTTTTCACTTTTCCATTCATGTGGCCCGCGCTCCACACCAACCTGGAGCCACCACCGCCAACCTTTTAAACGCCTTAGAGGGTCGTCATTTGCTGATTGTGGACGACAATGCAACCAACCGCACCATTTTGGCCAAACAGGCAGAAGCATGGCAAATGATCCCCCATTGTTTTAGCTCTGGTGCAGAAGCTATTTCAGCTCTAAATTCCGAACAGAAGTTTGATGTCGCCATTTTAGATATGCAGATGCCACACATTGATGGCATGATGCTGTCTCAAATCGTCCGGCAAAAATACACAAAAGATGAACTACCGCTCATTATGCTAACCTCTTTAGGGCAAAATTTACCGAAGGAGCAGCGTGAGCTGTTTAATGCGTATCTAACAAAACCAGTCAAGACCTCCATTCTATACAATGTTCTCATCAACCTGTTTTCTGATAAATTATTGACCGAGCCAGTGGATGAAAACAAACCTTTGTTTGATCGCACAATGGGAAAACGACAACCCTTGCGTATTTTGTTGGCGGAAGACAATAAGATTAATCAAAAAGTTGCCCTGCGCATGTTGGAACGTCTGGGGTATCGGGCTGATGTTGCCGGGAATGGTTTAGAAGTTATTGAGGCAATTTTGCAACGGCCGTACGATGTCATCCTCATGGACATCCAAATGCCTGAAATGGACGGCGTTAAGGCCACTGTCCACATCCGCGAACAGCTTTTAAGCAATAAACAACCTTACATCATTGCCATGACTGCCAATGCTCTGGCTGGTGACCGGGAAAAGTACCTCGACCAGGGCATGGACGACTATGTTAGCAAGCCGGTACGCGTCAATGAGCTTACTGAGGCCTTGCATAACAGCCACTTATTTTTCAAATCACGAAACGGTAAATCTTAGTCATGGAATGGCAATATACTCCTTACACTTTACTACTCTTCATTACTGGAGGCATTACCCTTGCCACCGGGGCATATATTGCCAGTAAGCGGCATGTTCCTGGAGCCAATCATTTGCTGGTCTTGCTGTTGAGCACGACGGCCTGGATTTTTGCCTACCTGCTGGAACTTAGCGCGGTCGATTTAAAGGACAAGCTTTTCTGGGCAAAGGTTGAGTATGTGGGCATCGTCTCAGCACCTGTTCACTACGCCTTGTTCATTTTGAATTACATTGGCATTTACCAACGCATTAAGCGGCCCCGCCGATTGATTATTGGCCTGACAATAATTCCCCTAACTACCCTATTGCTGGCCTGGAGCAACGAATCGCATAGGCTCATCTGGTCCGTAACGGACACAATCGTTGACCAAGGGCTTACCTACCTAATGCTGGTTCATGGCTTCTGGTACTGGATTTACATTGTTTTTGTTTATGCACTGCTGGCCATCACCTCATTTTTGCTTATCCGCAAAATCGTTACCACGCCTGACCAGTTTCGAGGCCAAATTGTTCTCATCATTTTGAGCTGCCTGTCTCCCTGGCTAAGCAGCCTTTTATACATCACAGGCACAAACCCATTTCCAAATCTTGATCCAACGCCCTTTTCGTTTGCAATTTCTTCGCTGTGTTTTGTTTGGGCTTTGTTCCATTTTAAGCTGCTCGACATCGTGCCGATAGCCCGCGGGCTGGTCATTGAGAAGTTGGAAACGGGGGTTATTGTCATTGATGGACTAAACAGGGTTATGGACATTAATGCAACGGCCGTTTCCCTGTTGCAGCAAGAAAAAAGGCACATTCTCGGCCAGCCGCTCATCCTAGAGCATTCCGCCTGGGGCAGCCTGGCCACCGCGCTTCAAGAATCGATGCCCGCAAAATTAGAGATGTCTCTAAATCAGGTTTACTATGAAGTTGCTGTAACCGTACTGGATGATAAGAAACCGCAGGCAAACGGCCGTGTGATTACCCTGCACAATGTTACCAAACACAAAGAAGCCGAGCTCCAGCTGCAAAAAGCCAAAAACGCCGCCGAAGCTGCCGACCAGGCCAAAACCAACTTCCTCACCAACATCAGCCATGAAATTCGCACCCCCCTCAACGCCGTTGTGGGCATGGCAGAAATGCTGCGCCAAACGCAACTAAATGCAAACCAGGCAGAGATGATCGATGTGGTTATGCAAAGCAGCGATAGTCTGTTGGGGCTCATCAACAGCATTTTAGATTATGCCCAGCTAGAGGCTGGAAATCTAACCCTGCAAAAGCAAGCGTTTGATCTCACCGACTGCATAGAATCTGCCATTGAACAAGTTAGCCAACTGGCTAACGACAAGTTGATAAAACTTGTGTACAAGATTGATGAAAACACGCCCACGTGGCTGGTTGGCGATGCAGTGCGCCTGCGCCAAATTTTGACAAATTTGCTGGAAAACGGCATCAAATTTACAGAAGAAGGGGCCGTAGAGCTTTTTGTCACCCAAACATCAGACGCAATGACAAGCCCGCAGCTCCATTTTAGCGTGCAAGACAGCGGCATTGGCATTGCCGCAGACCAAATTCCACATCTCTTTTCTCCTTTTCACCAGGTGGATAGCTCCATGACCCGCTCTTACGGAGGCAACGGGCTAGGGTTGGCCATCTGCAAGCACCTGGTGGGGTTAATGGCGGGTGAGATTTTTCTACAATCGACCGTTGGGCAAGGTACGGCCGTTAACTTCACCGCTCAATTTGGCACCCCCACAAACAAGAACGTGCCCGTCATTACCCTTCGCAAGCAGAAAACCACTCTGGCCAGCAAACGCCTGATGGTCATTACCAAAGACGCCAGCCAACGCCGCCACCTTAGCCGCGAGGCCCGCATGGTTGGCCTGGAAGTATATGCCGCCGCCAGCGCTCAAGAAGCCAGTTACTGGATTACCCATTCACAATCATTTGATATTGCCCTGTTGGATACGGCCGTTTGGCAAGAAGACCCCAATATTTTAACCACCCTGCACCAGATTGATGCGCCACAACCTATTCCCACCATCCTACTTGTGCCCCCAAACACAACCGGAACGGCCGTAGCAAATGGCTCATCCAATTTATTCTCTGGGTTTCTGCCATATTTTGTTACCAGTTCTCAAATGCAAGACACCTTGCTCAACGTATTAGCCACCAGCAACACCACCAGCGCTGTTCCGCCAGAACCTGGCAAAATGATGTCTGACCGGTTTCCTCTAAAAATCCTGATCGTTGAGGATAATAAACTTAATCAAAGGATTCTGGAAAACATGTTGGCCAAACTGGGCTATTCTGCCGATGTGGCAAGTAATGGGCAGCTGGCAGTGCAGGCGGCTTACCAACAGGCATATGATGTTATTTTAATGGACATTCAAATGCCGGTAATGGATGGGGTGGAAGCGACACAGAACATCTTAAAAGAGAACCAATGGCAGAAACGGCCGTACATCATTGCTGTTACCGCCCACGCCCTGGAAGGAGACCGGGAACACTATCTCGCATCAGGGATGAATGAATACATCAGCAAGCCAATTACCATGAACCAGCTAGTGGAAGTCCTCTACCAATCCGTTAGCGTCCATAGCGAATCGATTTCCTCAACGCCAGAACCAACTCCCAAACCGCCAGAAGAAACGGCCGACACGCCAGTTGAACCGGCTAAAAACGATCCCCCGCTGGAAAATCCGCTAGATTTAGCATTATTGGTGCAGCTTGTGGGGGATAACACAGATGGCTTTTTAACCACGATGACCCCCATTTTCTTGGAAGACACCCAGGAGATTTTGCAGCGCCTTGCCCTGGCTGTACAGCAGGCTGACAGCGTTGCAATTCGGCATGCTGCCCATACCATCAAAGGCACCAGCGCCAGCATGGCCCTGACAAAGCTCTCTCAATTAAGCCGAGAAATGGAGATGGCGGCCAAAGAAGAAAATCTAGCGAATGCCCCGCATCTGCTAGAGCAAATCCAGGCAGAATTTAAACGAGCAGAAGCCGCTTTAACCCAAATGGGACACACGACTGTGTAAATCTGACAACCATTTCTGTTAGCCACGTTGTAACCCAACTCATTTACACATAAAATAGGGGTCACCAAGCCGCTTATGGAATAATCATCAACTCAAGCTGCTTATTTTTACTTATGATAAAAACTGCAACCTCTGACAACCCATATCATCTAAACGGCTCCAGCAGCAGCCACTTATTTTTTGGTCGGCAAGCCGCCTTTGCCTGGATATTAGAGCAAACCAATGATGATTTGGCGACGGATTTTCCCCTGGTGTTGCATGGCCCACCCAAAATTGGCAAAACGGCCGTTCTCAAACAAATCGAGTCTGGCGCACTTCACCCACCATTCATAGGCATCTACCTAAACTTAGCCGAAATTGCCCTGGACAGTTTAAGCGCCCTTTACTGGGAAATTGCCAACGCGGGCTTAAAAGCGCTGTCCAGACTAAACATTGAGCTAGATACCCTAAACCACACAGATTTTATTGCCGATCCAGCCAAGGCATGGCAGCAGCAATTTTTGCTCCCTAGCGAGAAACTGCTGAAAGATAAACGGCCGTTTCCTACCAATGACCCCCGCCGCCTGCTCTTCCTATTCGACAACACACAGCTGCTCATCGAGCAAATAACCGCTGGCATCTTGCCCGAGAATACCCTGGCCAATTTACATGCCCACCTCACAAATGAAACCTTTGCCCGCACCATCTTCGCCATTACCGAGCAGCCAGATCAACCCGCGACTGAATTGCCACTCCTCCAAAACTGCATTTTTTACCGGCTCCCACCGTTAAATAAAGAAGAAACGGTCGCGCTTGTTCGGCAGCCCGTTCCCTTCACCCTGGTCCAAGACGTGGCCCAATACATTTATCACGTCACAGATGGGCATCCATACAAAACACACCAGCTGTGCCACGCCCTGTATGAACATCAACAACAGTACAATTTAGGCCAGATCACCGTTGCGGATGTGGCTACGGTTCACAAACTTTCTACCCAAAACGGGGCAAAATCGCTGCCCACCTATGATTTACAGGGGCACAGTGGCGTAAAACAAGCGTTTCGCCTGGCACATCGGTTAGATTTTTGGCGCAGTCGCTCCTTTTATTTGCTCGTTGTGGCCCTCGTCCTGCTGGGCGCGTCGATATTACTTGTTACGACGGTGGGCAATTCGCCACTGAGTCAGCGAATTGCGGGTTTTTTGGGAGCAACCACCGCCACGCCAACGGCCGTTCCCCCCACACCCACCAACGACGACCAAGAAGCAGCGATTGCCCAGGCAGTTGTAGCCACAGAAACATTAGCGCCCACAGAAACCCCAACGCCCACCCCAACAGAAACACCAACCGTTACCCCGTCGGCCACCCCCACCAACACCCCTACCGCCACGCCCGACCAATATCCAAACAGCATCATTCGTGAACAAGACGGCATGGTTATGCTGCTCATTCCGGCTGGTATGTTTACCATGGGAGCCGCAGAGGATGATTTTGTAGCCGCCCCAGATGAACGC